>DAIPHN010000028.1:0-24487 GCA_036771335.1 Burkholderiales bacterium | reverse complement strand
GACATCACCCAGGCCAAGGCGTGGCGCCGGCTGCCGGTGGTGCTTGCCGTGGACGAGGTCTCCGATCTGCTCGATCGCACTTCCGGCACCGGCGGGCTGATCCTGCGGCTGCTCCACGGCACGGGCATGCGCGTCATGGAATGCCTGCGCCTGCGGGTGAAGGACGTGAATTTCGTGAACCGCGAGATCGCGGCGCGCAAGGGCAATGTCTCGAAAGACCGCGTCACCATGCTGCCAGCGCGGCGGGTGACGTCGGCCTGCGGCATGGCCACGCCTCCCATCTCATCGAGGCTGGCGCCACTCTGATGGAAGCCTGGACGATCGTCCCGCGCATCGCGGCTGCGTTCGTCGCTCAGTAGGGATCTCGCGGCGGCAGCGCCAGTTCGTGGTCTGGGTCCGGCGCACCGGCCAGGGGGCCCGGCAGCGCCTCTCCCGGCGAATCCGTGCGCGCGAACTGGATGCGGTGCAACCGCGCATAGATGCCGTCGCGCGCCAGCAACTCGGCGTGGCTGCCCACCTCGGCCACCCTGCCCCGGTCGAGCACCGCGATGCGGTCGGCCTTTTCGATGGTGGACAGGCGGTGCGCGATCACGATGGTGGTGCGGCCCTTCATAAGAACTTCGAGGGCGGCCTGCACCTGGCGCTCTGACTCCGAATCCAGCGCCGAGGTGGCCTCGTCGAGGATCAGCACCGGCGCGTTTTTCAGCAGGGTGCGGGCAATGGCCAGACGCTGGCGCTGGCCGCCGGAGAGGCGCACGCCATTCTCGCCCACCACGGTCTGCAGGCCCTGGGGCATCTCGCGGATGAATCCCATGGCATGGGCGGCCTCGGCCGCGGCCACGATTTCGGCTTCCGAAGCGCCGGCCCCGGCGCCGTAGGCGATGTTGGCGGCCACCGTGTCGTTAAACAGCGCCACGTCCTGGGACACCAGTGCGATGTTGCCGCGCAGGCTCTCCAGGGTGAGGCTGCGCAGGTCTTGGCCGTCCAGCAGGATGCGCCCCGCCGTGGGCTGGTAGAAGCGCGGGATCAGGTGGGCAAGCGTGGTCTTGCCGCTGCCCGAGGGCCCCACCAGCGCCAGCGTCTCGCCGGCGCGGATGGTCAGGCTCACGTTGTCCAGGGCAGGTCGCTCGGCGCGGCGGTACTGCATGGACACGGCCTCGAAGGCGATGTCGCCGCGGGCGCGAGCCAGCCGCACCGTGCCGGTGTCGGGCTCGGGCTCGGTGTCCAGCAACCCGAAAATGCTCTCGGCGGCCGCCAGGCCGCGCTGCAGCGATTCGTTCACGCCCGTGAGGCGCTTCAAGGGCTGGAGAAGCATGAGCATGGCGGTAACGAAGGAGACGAAGCCGCCCACGGTGGTTTCGTTGGCCGCCGACTGCCCCGCCACGATGGAGATGACGAAGGCCAGCGCGATGGCCGCTAGCAGTTGCACCAGCGAGGTGTTGCCGGCCGAGGCCGCGGCGTACTTCATGGAGAAGCTGCGTACCCGGTTGGCGGCGCGGTGAAAGCGGTCGGTCTCGTAGCCGGTGCCGCCGAAGATCTTGACCACCTTCTGGCAGTCGATGCCCTCCTGCAGCACGGCGGTGACCTCGCCCATGGCATGTTGCACCTCGCGCCCCACGCGCCGCAGCCGGCGGCTGAAGATGCGCACGATGAGGGTGATGCCCGGCGCCACCACCAGGGTGATGAGGGTGAGCTTCCAGTTGAGCCAGAACAGCCAGGCCAGCAGCCCCAGGATGGTGAGGCTGTCCTTCACGGCCACCGTGACGGCCGAGGTGGCCGCGGAGGTGACCTGGGTCACGTCGTAGGCCACGCGCGACACCAGCGTGCCGGTGACCTGCTCGTCGTACCAGGGCACCGGCAGGGCCATGAGGCGGCGGAACATGGCGTCGCGCAGGTCGAGCACCACCCGCGTGGCCACCCAGTTGGAGCAGTAGTTCTCGATGAAGCTGGCCGCGCCGCGCACCAGGAACAGCGCCACCAGCGCCACCGGCATCCACTTCATCAGCCACGGGTCCTTGTCGACGAAGGTGCCGTCAAGCAGGGGCTTCATAAGCATGGGCAGCGCGGGCTCGGTAAGCGCCGCGAGCGTGGTGCCGAAGAGGGAGGCGGCGAACACCCGCCAGTGCGGCCGGACGTAGGAGAGGAGGCGGCGATAGAGCCGCGCGCTCGTCAGCGTCGACATGGTCGGACGATAGCAGAACGCGCCGTCCCCGGGCGGCCGGGGACGGCGCGCGGTTCAGCGGCCGAAGCGGTACTCGGACGTCACCAGCAGCGTGGGGAGCGCGGGCGGATACGCGCTGTAGGTGGTGCCCGTGGCGATGGCATAGCTGTAGTACTTTTCGCCGGTGGCGTTGAGCAGCGCGGCGCGCAGGGTCCACGGCCCGCCGCTCCACGCCGCGTTCAGGTCCAGCAGGGTGTAGGCGGGCATGCGCCGCCCGAAGGTGTTGGCCTGGTCGTTGTCGTAGACCTGGGTGCCCACGTAGGTGAGCACCGCGCTGGCCTGCCAGGCCTCCGCGGGCCGCCAGGTCAGGGTGGCGGAGGCGCGATGCCGGGGCACCAGCGGAATGTGGTTGCCGGCAACATCCACCCCGCCCACGCTGCCCGAGCGGAACTGGGCATTGGTGAACGTGTAGGTGCCGCCGATGCCCAGCACCGGCGACAGCTGGACGCCCCCCTCCAGCTCGACACCCTCGCGGCGGGTGGGCGGCAGGTTGACGTTGGCGCCGAAGGGCGGCGCGAAGGGCACGAACATGATCTCGTGGTCCAGATTGGAACGAAAGGCCGCCACCCGCATCCGGTGCCCTCCGTGGGACCAGAGCAGGCCGATCTCCCGGTCCACCGAAATCTGTGGCTCGAGCAGCGCCGGCGGCACGAAGCCGAAGCCGCGAATCTCGTCCACCACGGCGATCCGGAAACTCCGGCCCGCCTTGCCGTAGGCCGACCACTGCTCGCCCAGGGCCTGGCGCAGGGCCGCCTCCCAGGCGTTGACGGTGCGCACCTGCGCGGCGTCCTGCTGGCCGAGGGACTGTTCGGCCAGCGACGTGGCAACGCGTTGCTGGCGTACCCCCAGGCTTGCGGTGGTGCCGGAGGGCAGTTCCAGGGTGTCCTGCACGTAGCCGGCGAGATTGCGTTGCGTGGCAGTGCCGAAGTAGCCGAACGAGGCGATGCGGTTGTCGAACTGCCATTCATCCCAGTCCACGCCCGCCACCAACTGGCTGGACGCGGGCCCCAGGGCAAAGGGCACCCGCACGCGCGGCGAGACACTGGTGACGCGGCCATTGACGTCGTTGAAGTCGCCGAACTGGAAAGACCGCGAGCGCCGCTCGCGGTGTCCGAGGTCCAGCGCCGCCTCCAGCAGCCCCAGGTCCTGCACGGCAGCCACGCCCACGCGGGTGTTGTCCAGGGAGAGATAGTCGTTGGGGGTGCTGGCACCGCGCCGGTCGGTTTGCAGTTGCGCCTCGGTGCGCGCGCCGGGTAGCCGCAAGTCCTGGCTGCCGCTGGCGAATCGCAGCGCCACGGGGCCGCGGTCGCCAAACCAGGTCAGCTCGCCCGACAGGTTGTTCTGGCGCAGATCGTTGTTGACGCGGTAATTATCCGAGGCAAGCGCGCTGGCGCTCACGCTCATGCCCAGGCGCTCGCCCGCCAGGCTGGCGCCCGCCGACAGGCCCAGAGTGCCGTAGCTGCCGGCGGTGGCCGCTACCCGGCCCTGGCGCTCGCCGGGCTGGGGGCCGCGGGTGATGATGTTCACCGTGCCGCCCGTGGCGCCGCTGCCGTAGAGCACGGCGCCGCTGGAGCGCAGGATCTCCACCCGCTCCACCGTGGCCAGCGAGATGGACGCGAGGTCCGCCGGGGTGGTCTCGTTCTCGGAGATGCGCTGGCCGTTCACCAGGATGAGCGTGTTCTGGTCGCCGGTGATGCCGAAACCGCGCAGGTCGATCTGGCGGTTGGGGCTGCCGGAACTGTCGCGCACCGTGAACCCTGCCTGGCGTGACAGCACCTCGGGAAGGGTGAGCGCGCCGCTGGCGCGGATCTCCTCGGCGGTGATCACCGTCACCCCCACGGCCGGGTCGCGCCGCGGCTGTACGAAACGCGACGCGGTGACCACCACGTCGGGGGTGGAAAGATTGGATTGCGCCACCGCAGGCAATGAAAGCGGCAGCGCAAGTGCAAAAGCAAAGCGGCATCGAGACATGGCATCCCCCTAAGGGTCCGCCCGCCGCGAACCCGACGTGAAGAAGGCGCGCACCGCGCCAGGGGATGAATCGCACCGGGCGGCACCGCGCGAGGCCATGCCGCCCGCAGCGTCCGCCACCCCGCGGAACGTCGCCGGTCGCGCTTGAGGCCGGTCTCCGGGCTCGCGAGCCTGAGGCGGTTCGCCTTCCCACCCGCCCATCCGGCGCGCAGCGCCCGGACAGGCCGGCAGTGGCATCGTGAACCGCCCTTCCTCGCCCACCGTTGCGGGGGCAGCACAGGCCTGGCTTGGCAGAGGGTTGCTCCGCGCGGCGCCACCTGTTTCCCGATTATCCCGGCCGGAGAATCCAGCACGGGCACCTCAAGGCTGCGGCAATGGTAATCCCGGCGGCCTGGGCTTTGGCCTGAGCCGCGCCCACGCAGCGCAGCCGCGGCTCGCCCAAACCTTCCGCAAGGTCTCAGGCAGTGCGTGTTATGCGTTGACCGGATTGATTTTCTTTCCATATAGTGAGGTCCATGGATGCCGAGTTGAACGCCCTCGAAGACCGGCTGCGCCAGCTCATCCGGCTCACCGAGCGGCTGCGCGACGAGAACGGCCAACTACGCCAGCAGATCGCCTCCGCCAACAACGACAACAAGCTGTTGCGCGATCGCGTCACGGCCGCCCGTGCCCGGCTCGAAGGCCTGCTGGGCCGGCTGCCCCAGGATGCCGAGTAACTGCCCGGAGCTCACCCCATGAGCAAGGACCCCAACGCCATGGAAGTGAAGATCATGGGGCGCGAGTTCCGCATCAGCGTGCCCGATGGGGAGCGCGACCAGTTGCTGCGCGCGGTGGCCTACCTCGACCAGAAGATGTGCGCCATCCGCGACACCGGCAAGGTGGTGGGCACGGAGCGCGTGGCGGTCATGGCGGCGCTCAACATCGCCCACGAGCTGCTCACCACGAAGCTGCCCGGCGGCGGGCTTGATGCGGGTGAACTGGCGCGTAGAATCTCCACCATGCAGTCGGCCATCGACGCCTCTCTGGCCAGCCAGGAGCGTCTGTTCTAGCGCCCCGGGCGAGGGGCGCGAAGGTAGTGTCTGCAGCAGGTTTTGCTCCCTGCGGTGTTCGACCCGGGTCGATGTTTCCTGAACCAATGCAATTCGTAGCGCTGCGCTCCTCGAGAGCTTTTGTGCGCGTCCCACGCCGGACGCACCTGCGGCACTCGGACCGTGGCCACTCTTGAACCTCTGGTTCAAGGGACCCGCCCCGCCGGCATTTGCGGGGGGCACCCCGAAGCGGCAGACGAGAGGCGGCGCATGCCGCCTCTCGTTTTTTTGCCGCGTCCCTTCCTTGCTCCAGGGAGCAGTGCGCCGTGCGTCATTGGCTGATGAAGTCCGAACCCGAAGAGGTGGGCGTCGACCACCTGGCCGCGATGCCACGCCGCACGGTGCCGTGGTTCGGCGTGCGCAACTACCAGGCGCGCAATTTCATGCGCGATCTCATGCAGCCTGGCGATCCGGTGTTGTTCTATCACTCGAGCTGTGCCGAGCCGGGAATTGCCGGCATTGCCCGCGTGGCCAGCCCCGCCTACCCCGACGACACCCAGTTCGACCCCGCCAGCAAGTACTTCGACCCCAAGGCCACGCGCGAGAACCCGCGCTGGATGCACGTGGACGTGCAACTGGTGAAGAAGACCCGGCTCATGGGCATCGGCGAACTGCGCAGCCATCCGGAACTGGCGGGCATGCGCATCCTGCAGCGCGGCAACCGCCTGTCCATCACGCCGGTGACGCTCGACGAGTGGGTGTTCATCGAGCGTCTGCTGGACTGAGCAGGTGGCGGGCGTGTCGTGGTGGTGGGCGGTCTACCCGGCCATGGGGCTGTTCGCGGGGTTTTTTGCCGGGCTGCTCGGCGTGGGCGGCGGCCTGATCCTGGTGTCGCTCATGGTGATCGCCTTCAACGCCCAGGGCTTTCCACCCGATCGCATCATGCACCTGGCCCTGGGCACCTCCATGGCCACCATCGTGTTCACCTCTCTGAAAAGTGCACGCTCGCACCACGCCCACGGCGCGGTGCGGTGGGACATCGTGCGTCACAGCGCACTGGGGCTGATGGCGGGCACCATCGGCGGCGCCGCTGTGGCGGAATTGCTGCGCTCCAAGTGGCTGGCGTGGGTGTTCACCGGCTTCGTGGTGTACTCCGCGGTGAACATGTTCCTGGACCTCAAGCCCAAGCCCTCGCGGCAGTTGCCCGGTCCGGCTGGGATGCAGGCCACCGCCGCCGGTGTGGGGGTCATGTCCGCGCTGGTGGGTGCCGGCGGCGGCTTCGTGAGCATTCCGCTCATGAGCCTGTGCAACGTGTCCATGCGCCAGTGCGTGGGCACCTCCGCGGCCCTGGGGCTGCCCATCGCGCTGGCCGGGGTGGCGGGCTACCTGTGGACGGGGTGGAACAAGGACCACCTGCCGGCCCTGTCGGCAGGTTACGTGTACCTGCCGGCGCTGGCGGGCATCGTGGCCGGCACCTTCGTCACCGTGCCCATGGGGGCGCGTCTTGCCCACCGACTGCCGGTGCCGCGCCTGAAGCGGGTGTTCGCCGTGGTCCTCACCCTTATGGCGATGAAAATGCTCTGGGGCCTGCTGCCCCACTGAGCCCCCTCCGCGCGGGTGGCGGGCCGCCCGCTCACTGCGGCGCCGGGGCCTCGATGAAGCTGTAGATCTTCCACATCTCGGCCTCGGTGAGCTTGCCCTTCCAGGCCGGCATCTGGGTGTTCTTGCGGCCGTTGATCACCACCTTGAGGAACGCCTGCCCCTTGAGCTTGCTCTTGCGCAGGTTGGGGCCGCGCGAGCCGGTGTCGGCGTGACAGATGTAGCAGGTGCTGCGATACAGGCGCTGCCCTTCGGCAATGGCCTCGGCATCGCCGCTGAAGGGGTTTTCCGGGCTCTCCCACTGGTAGGCGTCCACCTCCACCTTGGGCGGCTGGTGCGCCTGGGGATAGGCCGCGCCGGCCACGAGGGCCAGCGCGCCGGCAAGGCAACGGAAGCAGCGTTTCATGCGCGGGTCGCGCCCTGGACGCGCCACCCACCCCAGTGGCGCGTTGCATCACGAGGCGGTGGCCTCACTTGGGCACGGCGGTGAGGGCACCCTCGATCTCGGGCACGCCGAACTTGCCGGCGCCCGCCTTGGCCGCGGGCATGTTGTCCAGGGCGAAGACAAACAGCGTGTTGCCCTTGGGTCCGCTGAAGTAGAAGCTCGGGTCGCCCCCCAGGCCGGAGAGAATGGCCACGTACTGCTTGCCGCCGATCTCGTAGGTGATGGGAGAGGCATTGATGCCCGAGCCGGTCTGGTAGCGCCACAGCACCTTGCCGGTCTTCGCGTCGGCCGCGAAGAAGAAGCCCTGCTGGTCGCCCGAGAACACCAGGCCGGACCTGGTGGCGAGCACGCCCGCGAACAGCGGCAGCGGACTGGCGATCTCCCAGAGCCACTTCTTCTTCTGTACGTCGAAGGCGCGCAGCCGGCCGATGGTCTCGGAGATGCGGTGCATCTTGTAGTCCATGCCCATGTACACCTTGCCCGGCTCGTACTTGATGTCCTCGGGCTTGTAGCCGGTGAGCGCCATGGCCCAGGTGTTGGTGGGCACGAAGGCCACGCCGGTCTCGGGATTGAAGGCCATGGGGAACCAGTTGGTACCGCCCTCCAGGCCAGGAACGATGGGCACCACGGTCTTGCCGTCAGCGAGCGGGCGCATCTTCTCGTTTACCGCGGGCCGCCCGGTGACCGGGTCGATGCCGGTGGTCCAATTGATGCCGTCCACCGTGGGCACGGCATAGATGAACTTTCCGCTTACCCGGTCGAGCACGTAGAAGAAGCCGTTGCGGTTGGTCTGCAGCGCCGCCTTTACCTTCTTGCCGCCCACGGTGATGTCGGCGAGGATGGGTGCGTTGTTGCCGTCGTAGTCCCAGCCGTCGTTGGGCGTGTACTGGAAGCCCCAGCGGATCTTGCCAGTAGCGGCATCCATGGCGATGAGCGACGCGGTCCACCGATTGTCGCCCTTGCGCAGGTCGGAATTCCACGGCCCGGGATTGCCGGTGCCCCAGTAGATCAGGTCGAGCGCGGGGTCGTAGGCGCCCGACTGCCAGGTGGCGCCGCCGCCAGTCTTCCAGGTGTCGCCGGGCCAGGACTCGTTGCCGGGCTCGCCCGGGCCGGGAATGGTGTGGGTGGTCCACTGCTCGGCGCCGGATCTGGCGTCGTAGGCGCGAACGTAGCCGCGCACCCCGTACTCGCCGCCGGCGATGCCCACCACCACCATGCCCTTCACCACGTAGGGTGCACCGGTGGCGGAGATGCCCTTCTTCCAGTCGTCGATCACCTTCTCCCAGGCCACCTCGCCGCTGTCCTTCTTCAGGGCCACCAGGCGCGCATCCAGGGTGAGCACGTAGACCAGGTCGCCATACACGGCCACGCCGCGGTTCACCGGGCCGCAGCACAGCACCGTGCCCAGCCCTTCCGGCTCCTCGGGCGCCCAGTGCCACAGGCGCTGGCCGTTCGCCGCGTCGAAGGCGTACACGTGGGAGTGGGCGCCGGTGACGTACATCACGCCGCCGCTGACCACCGGCGTGGCCTCCAGGCCATCGAGGGAATTCAGGCCCGCGCTCCACACCGGGCGAAGCCCGGCCACATTGGAGGGCTTGATGCCGGTGAGCGGGCTGAAGCGCTGGTTGTCGTAGGTGCGGCCGTAGATGAGCCACTCGCCGCGGTTCTTTGCGGCAGCAAGCAGGTCGGCATCGGTGGGGCCCGCCACGGAGGCAGCCGGGGCCAGAAGGACTGTGGCCACGGCGAGCGGCAGGAGGCGAAGCGAGGTCATGGAAGTCTCCCTTGGTACGGCAATTGACCGGCCCCGGCCGAAACCGCCGGGCGTCTCCGTGATGTCACTGGCGCGGACCTCTGCCGGGTCCGTCGGTCAGGCTGCCTGCGGCTTCAGCGCCCTGGGACGCTCCTGGCCGAGGAAACGGAAATCCACCTCTGGAACTCGGCCGCTGACCAGTTCGGCGAGCGCCCTGCCGGAGCCGCACGCATGCGTCCAGCCTAGCGTACCGTGACCCGTATCGAGGAACAAGTTGCCAAGCCGCGAGCGGCCGATGAGCGGTACGTTACCTGGTGTCGCCGGGCGCAGGCCGGCCCAGAAGCGCGCCAGCGCCCAGTGGGCGCCGCCGGGAAAAAGCTCCGCGGCGCGCCGCACGATGGCCTGGCAGCGCACGCGGTTGATCTCCGTGTTCCACCCGGTCAGCTCGGCGGTGCCAGCCACCCGCAGCTGGTCGCCCAGGCGGGAGAAGACCAGCTTGTGGGCGTCGTCCGTGAGGCTCACCGACGGCGCGCGTTCGGGCCGCGCCACCGGCACGGTGATGGAGTAGCCCTTGGCCGGATACACCGGCACGCGGATGCCCACGCCCCTGAGCATGCGCGCGCTGTAGCTCCCCAGCGCCATCACGTAGGCATCGGCGCGGAGGGTCTCCTCGCCCCCCTCGGGCTGGCGAACACGCACACCCTCCAGGCGCCCGCCCGCGGCAAGCAGCCGCAGCACGTCCGTGCCGTAGCGGAAGGAAACGCCGCGGCTGGCGGCGAGCTTGGCGAGCGCGTCGGTGAACATCCACGCGTTACCCGATTCGTCGGCCGGCGTGTAGGTGCCGCCCGCGATGCGGTGGCGGACGGCGTCCAGCGCTGGTTCGATGGCCACGCACTCGGCCGCCGTCCTGATCTGCCGGTCCACGCCATGCCGGCGCATGAGCTCGGCGGGCGCCGCGGCGGCCTCGAACTCCGCCTGGCTGGTATAGACGTGCAGGATGCCGCGTTCCAGGTGCTCGTAGCGGATGCCGGTCTCGGCCCGCAGCGCCTGCAGCGCGGCACGGCTGTAGAGCCCGAGGTTGACCAGCTGCACGATGTTGTCCCGGGTTCGGCCCGGCAGGCACTCGAACAGGAATCGCAAGACCCAGGACCACTGGGCCGGGTCGGCGCGCAGGCGAAACAACAGCGGCGCGTCCTCGCGCGCCAGCCACTTCAGGATCGTGGCGGGTGCATGGGGATTGGCCCAGGGCTCGGCGTGGCTGACCGAGACCTGTCCACCGTTGGCAAAACTGGTTTCCAGTCCGGAGGCGGGCTGCCGGTCCACCACCGTCACCTCGTGACCGGCCTTGCAGAGATACCACGCGGCCGCGGTGCCCACCACGCCGCTGCCCAGCACGAGAACTCGCATGAGGCTGCTCCTTGCATGAGCGGTCATGAAAAAAGGGTGATACCAGGCCGAAGCCCTGGCATCACCCCTCTGTCCGCCTTACCTGAGAGATTGCGGGTCCGGCTGCATGCCGCGGCCGGCCCGATTGCCCCTTCGGTGGCGGGCCCGCTCGAGCCCGCGCTCTCCAGAGTTGCGCCCTCTTGCGACGGTTCAGGGAACCTGAGCGTTCACGGGTGCTTGCGCCTTCGGCGGCCCCAGGTCATCGGCCCGGAGCACTCTCCCGTCGCGAGGTTGTGCGCGGCCTTAAAACTAGGCTGCGCAGGGTGCGCGTGTCAATCGACCACGCCAGGCGCCTGGCGTTCCGCCACCCTGCGCACAGCTGCGCGCACGTCGGCCGGAATAGGTCGCGGAGCGCCATCAGTGGGCCAACCCCGCGCACGCGCCATGGATTCGACAGCGGCGATACGCTCGGCGTCCAGGGGATGGGTGGCCAGGAATGCAGGGGGCGGCCCACCGGCACGTTGCGCCTGGATGGTGCGGAACAGGTCGGCCGCTCCGCCCGTGTGCCCGTACAGGGCCGCCAGCACACCCACGGCTGCCTCGTCCGCTTCGCGCTCCTGACTGCGGGAGAAACTCAGCACCGTGAGCAGACCCGCCGGTCCGAGGACGTTGCCCACCATGTCGCTGCCGGTGGCCGTGGACACCAGCGTCAGCGCCAGACCCAGCACCAGACCCCGTCCCAGGGTGGAGGCGGGGTGGCGCAGCTTCACGTGCGCCACTTCATGGGCCAGCACCATGGCGACGGCGTTCTCCGACTCGAGCTTCTCCAACAAGCCCGCATACATGACCACATGCCCCCCCAGGGTGGCAAAGGCATTGACGGTGGGCTCCTGGACGTAGTGCATGGTCACGGTCATGCCCGGCGGCAGCCGTGACGCCGCCGTGATCCGCGCCGTGAGATCTCGCAACCAGGGCTCCACCGGCCCGCCGCCGCCGTCGGGAAAGACGCGCTCGAAACGCTGCACGGCGGCCGCCTCGGCGCGGAACGGCACGAAGCGTGCGAGTTGCCCCGCCGCCGCCGTCAATATCACCACCGTAACCACCAGAACCACCGCCACACCTGCCAGCAACCGGGCGAAGTCCGCCAGCGGGTGGGTGCGGGTGACGTTTATCCCCTCGGGTAAGGGCGGGTTGGCGTACTCGGGCGGCAGGGACATGCGCCCTCAGCCGCGCGGCATGGCGGGCCCGAGCGCTGTGCCGTAGGCCAGCACTTCCACGGCCCGCAGGCTGTTGGGGTTGCGCCCCGGGATGGAGAAGGTCTGGAACTTCACGTTCACCACCATGGAAGCACCCTTTTGGCGGGCCTCTTCCTTCATGCGCAGTACTGCTTCGCGACGGGCGCGATCCAGCAACGTCTCGTAGCTCTTGAGCCGGCCACCCACAAGTTTCTGCAAGGCGGCCACGATCGACTTGAAGTAGTCCTCGCCCACCACCACGCTGCCGCCCACCAGCGTCTGCGGGCGAACCCGGAAGTCGGGCGGAAAGCGGCTCGCGAATACCAGCACGTCGCCCAGCTCCGCCTCGCGCTGGCGGATGGAGCGGTAGTGGCGCGACTCGGCGATACGGCCGGCCACATAGCCCAGCACCAGCAGGCCGAGAAAGACGATCAGGTTAAGAAAGTCCATGGGCGGGCGGCGCTATTCGAGCACCACGGCTGTGCCATAGGCCAGCAGCTCCGCCGCACCCTGGGTGATGGAAGAAGTGGAATAACGCACGTTGAGCACGGCATTGGCGCCCACAGCCTCGGCCTGCTTCACCATGCGCTCAGTGGCCTCCTCACGGGCCTCCTTGAGCAGCTCGGTGTAGCCCTTCAGCTCACCACCCACGATGTTCTTGAGGCTTGCCATCAGGTCCTTGCCCGCGTGTTTGGCACGCACCGTGCTGCCCTGCACGAGCCCCAGGTGCTTCGTGACCCGGCGGCCAGGGATGATTTCGAGATTGGTGACGAGCATTGCGGCTCCCATACCGCCAACGGGCGGCTTCATGGCAAAGGTAACATGATCTTGCTCAGGCGCTCCGGCGTCAGAGGGGGGCGGCCTCGAAGGTGTCGCAGGCCTCCAGCCGGCCCCCCTCCAGCCCGCGCCGGAACCAGCGCACCCGCTGGGCTGACGTGCCGTGGGTGAAGGTCTCGGGCAATTCGGCCGCAGCTCTGATGCCGCAGGCGTTGGTCGCCGAGGCGGCCGGGCTCTCCTCCCCCTGCGGCCTTGAGAACCCGGGGGCACGATTGGCGTGGCCAGACCACGCAGCTGGCTCGGATCTCGTCGTTCGCCGCGAGAGTGTTGCAGCGTACCTCGTTGGCCCCAAGTCTGGCGGCGTGCGCCTTGTCTGAGCCATCCGACGGGTTCTGCACGCGGCGCCCGGCCCTGCGGGCACTCACGCGGGCCCGCGCCGCGGCACACCGGCGTAACGCGCCCGCTCAGCCGAATCGCCTGCGAAGCTCCCCCTTCTGTACCTTGCCCATGGCGTTGCGCGGCAGCTCGTCGACCACGAGCACGCGCTTGGGAAGCTTGTAGGCGGCGAGCCGCTCGCGCAGGCTGGCCAACATGGCGGCGGGGTCGAGCATCGCGCCGGGCCGCGCCACCACCACCGCGGTGACGGCCTCTCCGAAGTCCGGGTGCGGCAGGCCGATCACCGCCGATTCCAGCACGCCCGGGAGCGCGTCGATCTCCAGTTCGATCTCCCGGGGGTAAACGTTGTAGCCCCCCGTGATGATCAGGTCCTTGGCCCGTCCCACGATGGACAGGTAGCCCTGCGCGTCGAAGCGGCCCACATCGCCGGTGCGGAAGAACCCGTCGGCGGTGAACTCCTCGCGGGTCTTCGCGGGCATGCCCCAGTAGCCGGCGAACACGTTGGGGCCCCGAATCTGCACTCCGCCGGTGTCGCCCTGCGGCAGCGGGCGGTCGTCGCCACCGGCCACCCGCACCGCCACGCCGGGCAGCGGCGGGCCCACGGTGCCGCCGCGCCGCTCGCCGCGCAGCGGATTGCTGGTGATCATGCCCGCCTCGCTCATGCCGTAGCGCTCGAGAATGCGCTGCCCGGTGCGGGCCTGGAAGGCGTGGAAGGTCTCGGGCAGCAGCGGCGCCGAGCCCGACACGAACAGGCGCACTCCGGGGGCGGTGTGGCCATCGAAGCCCGGGTCGGCCAGCAGCCGCGTGTAGAAGGTGGGCACGCCCATGAGCACCGTGGCGCGCGGCAGGTCGCGCAGCAGCAGCGGCAGGTCGAAGCGCCGGTGGTAGAGCATGCGCGCACCCGACAGCAGCACGCAGTGGTGCGCCACGAACAGCCCGTGCACGTGGAACACGGGCAGCGCGTGCAGCAGCACATCGCCGGGCCCGAAACCCCACGCCTCCACCAGCGCCAGTCCGTTGGAGGCGAGGTTGCCGTGGGTGAGCATGGCGCCCTTCGAGCGCCCCGTGGTACCCGAGGTGTAGATGATCGCCGCCACGTGGCCGGCCTCCCGCGGCACGGGTGCGTGCGCCTCGGGCTGGCGCGCCGCCGCCTCGGCAAGGCTTCCGCCGCCCTCGGCGTCGAGGGTGAGCACCGCGAGCGCCCCGGCTTCGAGGGCCGCGGGCTCCAGGGCCGCGAGTGCTCCGGGCGTGCACACGAATACGGCCGGGCGGGCATCGCCGACGAAATAGCCCACTTCGGCGGGGGTGTAGGCGTTGTTGAGCGGCAGGTACACCAGCCCGGCGCGCAGGCAGGCGAGATACAGCGCCAGCGCCTCGGGCGACTTGTCCACCTGGGCGGCGATGCGGGCGCCGGGCCTTGCGCCCGCCTGCTCCAGGGCGTTGGCCATGCGCGCGGAAGCTGCGTCCAGTTGCGACCACGACCACACCCTGCCCTGGTCGGTCTCCAGCAGCGGGGCCGCGATGTCGGCCGGAAAACGGCTGCGCAGCAGCGCGTGGAAACTCTCGTCCTTCACGTCTCGCCAGCCTCCCGGTATTCACCGACCCATCGGTCCACCACGCCAGCCGCCAGACACGTCTGCGGGTCGGCCCCGGCGGCCATCCCGGCACCGATCACGCCGTCGACCGCCTTCAGCGGCAGGGTCTGAAGCCGCGTGGCAGAGAAAGCCATCACCTGATCCGCGGCGGCCGCGAGCGCCACGTAGATGGCACCACCGGCCTGTCCCGCAAGCCAGAGCGCCACATGCCGGCCCGAAGCCCGAAGCCGCGCTGCCGCGGCGCACGCATGGGCCACCGCCATGCTGGGCAGGAGGCGCTCGTGCTCGAGGCTCGTGGACTGCCCGGGAGAGTCCAGCAGCAGCACCACCTGATCGAGCCCGGCGGATGCGTCCATCTCCAGCAGCGCGCCGGCCAGCCAGAGGGCAGCGCGCGGACTCACGGCATGGCCTTGTACGAACCCCGCGAAAGCCACCGGCCCCCGCCTGGTTCGCGCCTGGCCCGACACGGCGCCGTCCACAACCTGGGCCTGCCATCCGTCCGGGAACAACGGGTCCAGCTGGTCCACGAGTTCCGCCGGGGCGGGCCCGGGGCGGAGCGAGTCATCACGAGGCAAGGCGCGGCGCAGCAACGCGTGGCTGCCGCGCAGACTCTCGGCGGGCGCCGGCTCGCGGCACCAGGCGCGCAGCGCCGCCGGCAGGTGGGCTGCGTCGGCAAGCACGCCGGCGGGATCGCGCGGCAACCGCGACTGCACACCATAGACCCCGTCCACGACCTCGGGCGACAGCCGCACGCCCGCCGCGCCACCCAGGGCACGCGGGCCCGACAACCCGAACAACGTATGGCGCCCGTAGAAGCGTGCACGCGCACTGCAGGCCAGCAGGCTGGCGCCACCAAAACAGTGCCGGCCGAGCACCGCCGCCACGGGCACGCCCGCCTCCACGGCCGCCGCGATGGCGCCTTGCAGCCGCCGGAACGCCCCGAGCACCGCCACGCCTTCGGTGAGCCGGGCGCCGGCCGAATCCAGCAGCAGCACCAGCGGAACGCCGCGCGCCTGGGCCTCGCCGGCCGCGGCACCGATCACCACCGCTTCCTGGCGCCCGATGGCGCCCGAGTCCAGCGCCGGATCGGTGGCGGCCATCACCACCGGGACTCCCCCAAGCCGCGCCCGGGCCGCGCAGGCGCCCGGCGCGCGCCCGGCGGGTTGGACGCTGCCTGCGTCGGCCAGCGCCTCGAGCAACCGTGACGCCATTGCGTCCAGGGGCAACCCCTCGCTCAGAGACCGCACCAGCGCCGCAGGATGTGGGCGAAGGCGTCGGTGGACTGCAGCACGCGCTCGGCCACGCAGTACTCGTCGGTCTGGTGGGCCATGTGGGCCTCACCCGGTCCGAGGATCACGATGGGCGGTCCGCCATAGCCCTGGTGAAGGGCCGCCGCGTCGGTGAAGTAGGTGGCGGTGCGCGCCTCGGGCCGCGCGCCGAGCACCGGCTGCATGACGTCGAAGACCTGCTGCACCCACTCGTGGTCGGGCTCGGTGTAGACGGGCGGCACGTCGAGCAGCGTGTTGAAGGACACCTCGGGGCCGAGGACGCGCCCCAGCTCGTCGCGGATGTGCCCGTGGTCCTGCCCCGGCACGGTGCGCATGTCCAGCGCGATGGCGGCGCGGTCGGGCACGGAGTTGATGTTGAGGCCGCCGTGCAGCGCGCCGATGTTGAGGGTGCCCTGGCCCATCATGGGATGGGGCGGCGTGGCGAAGCGGTAGCGCTCCAGCGCTACCACTGCGTGCGCGGCCTTGCACACCGCGTTCACGCCCTTCTCCGGCATGGAGCCGTGGGCCGTCACGCCGTGGGTGACGGCCTCGAGCCAGAAGGCGCCCTTGTGGCCTACGTAGGGGTAGTTGGAGGTGGGCTCGGCCACCACCACCGCGCCGGCGCGCCCCAGCGCCCCTGGCCGGCGCAGCAGGTCGAAGGCGCCCTCGCAGCCGGTCTCCTCGCCGGCCGTGATGACGAGCTCCACGCCCGCGGTGTGGTCCAGGTGCGGGGCGAGTTCGATGGCGGCGGCCACGAAGGCGGCCACACCGCTCTTCATGTCGCTGGAACCCCGGCCGTACACGCGACCCTGGTGGGTCTCGCCGGCGAAGGGGTCCCGGCTCCAGGGCTTGGCGCCGAGGGGCACGATGTCGATGTGGCCGGTGAAGCACAGGGGCCTGGCACCATCCCGGCCGCCGCGCCGCGCCACCAGGCTGGCGCGCCCCGGTCCGAGCGGATGGTAGGTCACGTGGAAACCTGCGGCCTCCAGCAACCCGCCCAGGTGGTGGGCGCAGGGCTCCTCCTGGCCGGGCGGATTGATGGTGTCGTAGTGCAGCAGCGCGCGGGTGAGTTCGACCGGGTCGGGTCTCATGGGCAGTCCTCGGAGGGACCGTCAGTTTAGCGCCGGCACTCAGCCGAAGTAGGCCGACAGCAGGGCGGGATGGTGGCGCAGTTCCTGGCTGCTGCCCGCGGCCACTACGCGCCCGCCCTGCAGCACGTAGCCGCGCGCGGCGATGGCCAGGGTCTGGTGGACGTTCTGCTCCACCAGCAGGATGCCGATGCCGCGGCTGCGCAGGCCAGCGATGATGGCGAAGTTGTCCTTCACGAAACGCGGCGAGAGGCCCAGCGACGGTTCGTCGATCACCAGCAGGCGCGGCTCGCCCATCAGCCCCCGGCCGATGGAGAGCATGGCCTGTTCGCCGCCCGACAGGGTGCCGGCGAGTTGCCCTTCCCGCTCACGCAGCCGGGGGAAGGCCTCGTGCACGGCATCGAGGGCGCGCTGCACGGCGGCGCGATTGCGCACCCGCCAGGCGCCCGCGAGCAGGTTTTCTCTCACGGTCAGGCGCGGGAACACGCGCCGGCCCTCGGGGATGGCGCCCACGCCCAGAGCGGCAATGCGGTGAGGCGGCAGCCCGTCGATGCGAACGCCGTCTAGGCGGATCTCGCCGGCGCGCGGCGGTGTGAGGCCGAGAATGGCGCGAACCAGGGTGCTTTTGCCCGCACCGTTGGCACCCAACAGGCAGGTGATCTCGCCGGGTGCGACCGTTAGGCTCACACCGATGAGCACGTCCGCCTGGTCGTAGCCGGCCACCAGGTCGCGGACTTCCAGCGCGGCGACGACGCTCACGCTTCCCCCAGGTAGGCACGCCGGACCTCGGGATCGCTCGATACCTCGGCGAAGGAGCCCTCGCACAAGCGGCGGCCGTAGTCGAGCACCATGCAGCGATCGCTCACCCGCTCGATCACGGCCATGTCGTGCTCGATCAGGATCACGGCGGTGTCCGGGCGGCGGGACTTCACCGCATGCAGGTCGTCCATGAGGGCGGCCGTTTCATCAGGGGTCATGCCCGCCGAGGGCTCATCCAGCAGCAGCAGCCGGGGCGAGCGCACCAGCGCCCGGCAGATTTCCACGCGGCGCCGGTCGATCATGGGCAAGGCGCGCAGGGGTTCGGCCAGCCGCGCGGAAAGCGTGGGGCTGAACACCGCCAGCAGTTCACGGGCCTGGCGGGCACGCTCCCGGACTGCGGTTGCCAGTCGGCGGCGCGCGAACAGGTTGGTCCAAAGACCGTGCGGCAGGTCGAGGTGCAGGCCCAGCATCAGGTTGTCGAACACCGACAGCTCCGAGAGCAGGCGCAGACGCTGGAAGGTGCGGGCAATGCCCCGCGCAGCGACGCGGCGCGGGGCAGCACCAGTAATGTCTTCGCCATTGAAGCGCACCTGCCCACCGGCCACGGGAACGAAGCCGGTGACGGCGTTGAAGAAAGTGGTCTTGCCCGATCCATTCGGGCCGATGAGCCCGAGCAGCTCGCCCGGCGCCGCGGTGAGCTCCAGGCCATCGAGCGCCGTGAGGCCGCCAAAACGCACCGTCAGGCCCGTTACCTCCAGCAGCGGCGCGGTCATGGCCTTGTCCAGCGCTGGTTCGCGCGGCAGGCTCGCACCGCGGGCGGCGCGGGATAGGCTCTGCGCAGCGGCCCCTTGGGCCGGTCCGTGCTGGGGCTCACGGCAACCCCGGCCAGCGGCGCAACTGGCGCGGCAGCAGGCCGCCGGGACGCAGGCGCAGCACGAGGATCACCAGCACCGCGAACAACAGGAAGCGGTATTCCTGCAGCTCCTGGAGTTTCTCGGGGAGGACCACCACCAGGAAGGCGGCGGGCAGCAGGCCGAGAGGATTGCCGATGCCGCCCAGGATTACGATGGACACGAGGACCAGGGAATCGCCGAAGGCGAAGGACGGCGGCGCCACGAAACCGGTCACCATGGCGAGCAGCGTACCCGCCAGTCCGCACAGGGCGTTGCCGGCGCAGAAGGCCGCGATCTTCCACGCGCCGCCATTGACACCGAAGGCAGCGGCAGCGGTTTCATCCACGCGCACCGCATCCATCGCAAGGCCGATCCAGGAGCGCTCCAGCCTCCGCACCAGCACGTATGCACCGCCGAGCAGCGCCAGTGCCAGCACGGCGTAAGGCGCGAAGAAGGACCACTCCGTGTCTTCGTCCAGGCTGATGGCGTCGTTGAAGGCGAAGCCCCCCAGGGTGAAGCCGGGAACCTTGAGGCCCTGGGGGCCGCCCAGGGTGTCGTTTACTTCCAGGAAAGTGCGCAGCAGCAGCCCGAAGGCGATGGTAATGAGCGCCGCATAGTGGCCCCGCGTACGCAGCAGCGGCAGTGCCAGCGGCAGGCCCGCAAGCCCGGCCAGACCGGCGCCCGCCACCAGTACTAGCGGGGCGGGAAGCTGGGCGCCCAGCACCGCCGCGGTGTAGGCGCCCACGCCCACGAAAGCGGCACCCGCGAAATTGGCGACCCCCGCATAGCCGAACTGCAGGTGCAGCCCCAGCGCCGCCAGTGCCTGAAGGGCCACGGTGCACAGCATCAGCAAGGCGAAATTGTCCTCGCGGAGCAGCGCCACCAGGGCGAGGCCGCAGACAGTCACCGCCAGGCCCACGAGGCGGGGATGCGCCGCGGCCGAGCCTGCGGCGCGCTTGCCCGCCTGGGTGCGCTGGGCCGCCACCAGCAGGCCCGCCCCCAAGGCCACCACAGCCAGCACAGCCACCTTGTGATGGAGCAGCAAGAGCGCAGCGGCGAGGCCCGCGCCGGTAACCAGTGCGGCGAGCGCCGGCCAGGCGGCCACGGGCACGTTAGACCCGCTCGGCCGAGCGCTCGGCCAATAGTCCGGCCGGGCGCCAGGTCATGAACCCAATCACCGCCGCGAAGGCGAACACGTCTCGGTAGGCGCTGCCGCCGGGCACGAGCAAAGCACCCACGGTTTGCAGGGCGGCAAACACAAGGCCCCCCAGCACGGCACCCCATACGCTGCCGAGCCCGCCCACCACGGCACTGGAGAACCCGATGGTGCCCAGCAACAGCCCGACTCCGAAGTTGACCTCGCTGTAGTAGAGGCCGTTGACCACGCCCGCCAGGGCTGCCAGTGCCGAACCCAGGGCGAAGGTGGCGAGCACCGTGGCGCGGAACGGGATGCCCATGACGGAGGCCGTTTCCGGATCCTGGGCCACGGCACGGATGGCGAGGCCGAGGCGGGTGCGCTCCAGCAGCAGGCCGGTGGCCGCGATGGCGGCGAGCCCAATGCCCAGCAGGAGAAGGCTATCGTGGCGCAGCGTGAAGCTGCCCAGCTCGAAGGCTCCCTCGGGCAGCAGGCGCGGGAAGGGTTTGGGGTTGGACCCCTGGGGATAGAACAGCCGGACCGATTCCCGGATCGCCGTGCCCGCCATGAGGGTGATGAGCAGGACGTTGATGGCTGGTGATCCTCGCAGTGGCAGCACGAGCACCCGGGCGATGAGGGCGCCCAGCAAGGCCATGGCGCCCAGGGCGGCCACCAGCATGATGGCCAGCATCAGCGCTGGGTGGGTGATGCCCGCGCCGGTGGCAACGGCAAAGCTCGCCAGGGCGGTGAAGGCACCCAGCATTACCACGTCGCCGTGGGAAAACTTGATCACGTCCATGACGCCGAAGAACAGCGTGAAACCCGTGGCCACGAGGGCGTAGATCACGCCCAGCATGAGGCCGTTGAAAAGGTGCTGGGCCAGCACGACTGGTCGACGCGCAGTGGTTCAGCGCTTGGCGAGAGTTCGCTTGCCGGAGGCGTACTCGCTGTCTTCCCAGACCACCCATCGTCCGTCCTGCACCACAAAACGTGTGATGAGCGGCACGCTGTTCTGGCGATGGTCGTCGAAGGTGATTCGGCCCACCACTGAGTCCACATCCCGGGTGCGATTGAGTTCCGCCCGTACTTTGCGCCGGTCGGGACCCGACTTCTCGATGGCGTCCATGACCAGATTCGTTGCGGCGTAGGCAAAGGGGCCGTAGGCCTCCGGATCATCCGCGTACTTCTGTTTGGCATAGGCTTCAAGAAAGGCCTTGCCGCCAGGGAGCTTCTCCACCGGTGCGCCTTCCCGGAAGGCAAGCGTGCCCTCGGCGAGGGTGCCTAGGCCCTCGATGTAGGCATCGGAGATGATGCCGGATGTGCCCTGGAAGACGGCTCTGACGCCGAGCTTGTCCATCTGGCTGCGGATACGCACGCCCAGCGGCGTGGTCCCGCCGAAGTAGATGACCTCAGGCTTCAGGTCCTTGATGCGGGTGAGTTCCGCGGAGAAGTCTTGCTGGTCGGCCGTGACGCCGAAGGTGCCGACGATCTTTCCACCAGCGCGGGTGAGGGCCTCGGAAAAGTACTTGTTGTGGCCCTTGCCGTAATCGGTGGTGTCGTGGATGACGGCCCAGGTTCGGAACCTGAGCCCGGTGACGAACCGGGCGGCGGTCTCGTTCTGGTTGATCATGGTGCCGTTGACGCGGTGGATCTCCTTGTAGTCGTTGGCATAGGTGATGTCGGGCAGCACCGCGCCCCACACCACCACCGGGAGCCCGAAGCGCTTGTAGATATCCACGGCGGCCATGGCCACTGTCGAGCAGTAATGGGTCACCCCGGCGATGACACCGTGATCGGACGCGGCCCGGGTCGCCACCTGAACGCCCACGTTGGGCTTGCATTCGTCATCGAGCACTACGAGGTCGTAGGTATACCTTGCCCTGGGATCGGCGTTGCGCAGGCGCACGGCGAGGTCTGCGGAGTTGCGTCCGCCCAGGCCGTTTGCGGCGACCCCACCGGTGAGCGGTCCGATGAAGGCAATGCGCACGGTTTCCTTCGCCATGGCCGCCGGCAGCAGCGCAGCCAGGATGAGGAGCGCAAGGGTGGACAAGAGATTGCGGATGTGGCGGCTCATGATGGGCTCCGGTGCAGCGGCGCGGGGTCTGAGCGTAGGCACCGTGGCAGCCGGTGTCAAACGGCCTGCTGTCCAAAAGAAAAGGGCGGCCCCGGGGCCGCCCTTGAGCAGACGCGTCGAGCGGCTCAGCGCTTGCGCAACTTGCGGATGGCGGCAAGCTGGGCGGCGAGCGCGGAGAGTTCGGCTTCTACCGCGGCGACCTCCTGCTTGTCCTTGGCGGATGCCAGGGCTTCTTCGGCGCGCTTTTTGGCGTCGAGCGCCTTGGCCTCATCCAGGTCGTGGCCCCGGATGGCGGTGTCGGCAAGCACCGTCACCACCTTGGGCTGGACCTCGAGGTAGCCGCCGGCGACAAAGATAAGTTCTTCGGGGCCTTCCCCGGCGGGCTTGATGCGAACCTCGCCCGCCTTGATGCGGGTGATGAGGGGTGCGTGTCGCGGATAGACGCCGAGTTCGCCCACTTCGCCGGGCAGCACGACGAATTCCGCCTCGCCCGACCAGATCTGTTGTTCGGCGCTGACCACATCTACGTGCAGGGTGTTCGTCATGTGTGTTCCATTCGGCCGCGCCGGGGCGGAGGGGTCGGTTTACTGGAGGGTCTTGGCCTTTTCGAACGCTTCCTCGATGGCGCCGACCATGTAGAAGGCCTGCTCGGGGATGCTGTCGCACTCGCCTTCGACGATCATACGGAAGCCCTTGATGGTGTCCTTGAGGGACACGATCTTGCCGGGCGACCCGGTGAACACCTCGGCTACGTTGAAGGGCTGGGACAGGAAGCGCTGGATCTTGCGGGCGCGCGCCACGGCAAGCTTGTCCTCGGGGGACAGTTCGTCCATGCCCAGAATGGCGATGATGTCGCGCAGTTCCTTGTAGCGCTGCAGCACGGCCTGCACGGCACGGGTGGTGTTGTAGTGCTCCTCGCCGATGACATTCGGATCGAGCTGGCGAGAGGTGGAGTCGAGCGGATCCACGGCGGGGTAGATGCCGAGCGCGGCGATATCGCGCGACAGCACGACGGTGGCGTCCAGATGGAGGAAGGTAGTGGCCGGCGAGGGATCGGTGAGATCGTCCGCGGGCACGTACACGGCCTGGATGGAGGTGATGGAGCCCACCTTGGTGGAGGTGATGCGCTCCTGCAGCTTGCCCATCTCTTCGGCCAGCGTGGGCTGGTAGCCCACAGCGGAGGGCATGCGGCCCAGCAGCGCGGACACTTCCGTGCCGGCAAGGGTGTAACGGTAAATGTTGTCAATGAACAGCAGGATGTCGCGGCCTTCGTCTCGGAACTTCTCGGCCATGGTCAAGCCGGTGAGCGCCACGCGGAGGCGGTTGCCGGGCGGCTCGTTCATCTGGCCGAACACCATGGCCACCTTGTCGAGCACTTTTGACTCCTCCATCTCGTGGTAGAAGTCGTTGCCTTCGCGGGTGCGTTCGCCCACGCCGGCGAAAACGGAGTAGCCGCCATAGGACTTGGCGATGTTGTTGATGAGCTCCATCATGTTCACGGTCTTGCCCACGCCGGCACCGCCGAACAGGCCGATCTTGCCGCCCTTTGCGAAGGGGCAGATGAGGTCGATCACCTTGATCCCCGTGGGCAGCAGTTCCACCGAGGGGGAGAGTTCGTCGAAACGCGGCGCGGCCTGATGGATAGCGCGTTTTTCGTCTCCAGGGATGGGGCCCGCCTCGTCAATGGGGCGGCCCAGCACGTCCATGATGCGGCCAAGGGTGCCGGTGCCCACGGGCACGGAGATGGGGGCGCCGGTGTTGAGGACCTTCATACCGCGGCGCAGGCCGTCGGAGGAGCCCAGGGCGATGGTGCGGACCACGCCGTCACCGAGCTGCTGCTCCACCTCGAAGGTAAGACCCTTTTCGGCGAGCGAGTCGGCGTTGTCCTCCGAAAGAACCAGGGCGTCGTAGATGCGGGGCATCTGGTCGCGAGGAAACTCGATATCGATGACCGCGCCGATGCACTGGACGATGGAGCCTTGTGCTTGTGCCATGTTCATTCCTGTTATGCCTGTGAGCTGTGGTGCGTTGCAGCCGGTGGGGCGCGTTCAGACGGCGGCGGCGCCGCTGACGATCTCGGCGAGCTCCTTGGTGATCGCCGCCTGCCGGGATTTGTTGTAGACCAGCGTGAGTTCGTCAATCACGTTGGCTGCGTTGTCCGAGGCCGCCTTCATGGCTACCATGCGGGCGGACTGCTCGGAGGCCATGTTCTCCACCACCGCTTGGTAGACGAGGGCCTCGATGTAGCGGGTGAGCAGGCCATCGAGCACCGCCTGGGCGTCGGGCTCGTAGATGTAGTCCCACGTGCCGGAGGGCACGCCGAGCTTCTCGCCAGACAGCGGTAGCAGCTGGTCCATGACCGGCTCCTGCTTCATGGTGTTGACGAAGCGGGTGGAAAACACCATGACCCGATCGAAGCGGTCGCTCATGTATCCATCGAGCATCACCTTCACGGCGCCGATCAGCTTTTCGAGCTGCGGGCGGTCCCCAAGCTGTGTAGCTTGGGAGACGATGTTGGCGCCCAGTCGCTGCATGAAGCCAAGCCCCTTGTTGCCGATGCAGCACACGTCGACCTGCTCCCCCTCGGCCTGCCACTGCTTGTACTGCTGCAGCACGCGCCTGAGCACGTTGGTGTTCCGGCCGCCGCAAAGCCCCTTGTCGGAGGAGACCACGATGCCGCCCACGCGTTTGACCGTGTCGCGCGCCACCAGGAAAGGATGCCGGTACTCGGGGTTGGCATTGGACAAGTGGGCCGCCACGTCGCGGATCTTGTCGGCATAGGGTCGCGTGGCGCGCATGCGCTCCTGCGCCTTGCGCATCTTGGAGGCGGCCACCATCTCCATGGCCTTGGTGATCTTGCGCGTGTT
>DAIPHN010000027.1:0-24877 GCA_036771335.1 Burkholderiales bacterium | reverse complement strand
ACCGAGCCGACCCCCTTCCCCAAGTTGTAATGGTCCTATCGTGGTTGCTTCGCGTGGTCCGGCCTTTTGCCGGCCCCTTTCCCCGAGGACGCCAATTGAGCCCCACGGAAGCCGTTCCATGAATTTTGACCTGATGGCCATGCAGGCCTTCACCGGCCTGAGCCTGTTCACCATTCTCACCCTGATGGCCCTGGGGCTTGCCATCGTGTTCGGGCTCATGGGCGTCATCAATATGGCTCACGGTGAACTGATGGCCATGGGCGCCTACACCACCTACTTCACCTCGATGTTTTTTTCGAAGTACCTGCCGGGGTTGTTCGGCATCTACTTCCTGGTGGGTATCGTGCTCGCGTTCATCTTCACCTTCGCCTTCGGCTGGGCACTGGAACGGGGGCTGATCCGCTTCCTCTACAAGAGGCCCCTGGACACCATGCTTGCCACGTGGGGTCTGTCGCTGATCCTGCAACAGCTGTTTCGCCAGTTCATCAACGCCAAGGAGGTGGAGGTGCCCACCGTGTCCTGGCTGCAGGGCGCCTGGTCGGTCACCGAGGGCATCGCCTTGCCGCTGTCGCGCATCTTCATCATCGGACTGGCGATGGTCACTGCCGTGACCGTTTACCTGTTTCTCTTCCGAACCCGCTGGGGCCTGCGCATCCGGGCGGTCACCCAGAACCGCGCCATGGCCGGCGCCGCGGGCATCAACACCGAGCGCGTGGACGCTTTCACCTTCGCCCTGGGTTGCGGGCTGGCGGGCATCGCCGGCAGCTCCTTCACCATGCTCGCCTCCACGGGGCCCACCACCGGCCAGGCCTACATCGTGGACACCTTCATCGTGGTGGTCTTCGGCGGTGTGGAAAGCCTGCTGGGCACCATCGCTTCGGCCTTCATGATCGGCCAGATGCAGAGCTGGTTCGAGTACTCCATGAGCGGCTCCATGGCGCGGGCCAGCATCCTGCTTCTCGTGATCGTGGTGCTGTATTTCCGGCCTAACGGGCTGTTCGCCTCCAAGGTGCGGCGCGCATGAGCGAGCCAGTCTCCGTTTCCGTGTCCGCCCCTGCCGCCACTGGTCGCCGCGGCAGGTGGTGGGGGCCGGCGAGCTTCGGGCTGCTCGCGGTGCTGATGCTGGTCGTGTTCCCCCTTGCCCTGGATGTGTTCCGGCTCGGCCTGGCGGCAAAGTACCTCTGCCTTGGCTTCTGCGCTGTGGGCATCGTCCTGATCTGGGGCTATGGCGGGATCCTGAGCCTGGGGCAGGGCGTGTTCTTCGGACTCGGCAGCTACATGATGGCCATGTTCCTGAAGCTCGAAGCAGCCGCCAACGCGGACTCTTCCTCGGGCACGGCTCTGTCGGCCTTCTTCGGTCAGGAGGGTCTGCCTGATTTCATGTCCTGGAACAGCGTGGAGAAGCTTCCCTGGTGGTGGGAGCCCTTCCATCACGTGGGGTTCGCCATCCCGGCGATTCTGGTGCTTCCGCCGCTGCTCGCCTTCGCGCTGGCCTACGCCAATTTCCGCAAACGCGTGGGGGGCGTGTACTTCTCCATCGTCACCCTCGCCCTGTCGGCCATCATGGCCATCGTCATCATCGGCCAGCAGGGCTACACGGGCGGGGTCAACGGCATCACCGACTTCAAGACCTTCCTCGGGCACGATCTCGACAGCGACCGTGCCAAGATCACCCTGTATCTCATCACCGCGTCGCTCTTGCTGGTGTGCGTGGCCATCGGCGCATTCATCCTGAGAAGCCGCCTGGGCCGCGTGCTGGTAGCCATTCGCGACCGCGAGGACCGTGTCCGCTTCTCCGGCTACGATCCGGCGCTCTTCAAGGCTTTCATCTTCGCGGTGGCGGCGCTGTTTTCCTCCATCGGCGGGGCCATGTTCACCATCCAGGTGGGGCTCGCTTCGCCCTCGCTGGTGGGCATCGTGCCCTCTGTGGAGATGGTGATCTACGCAGCCGTGGGCGGGCGCCTGTCGCTCGTGGGCGCGGTGTACGGTGCCCTCATCGTGGGCTGGGCCAAGACCTTCTTCTCGGAGAATTTCGTGGAGTACTGGCCCTACTTCATCGGCGGGCTGTTCGTGGTGGTGGTGATGTTTCTGCCCGCGGGCCTGGCTGGAGTGCTGGACCGCCTGCGCGGGCGCGTGACGGGCGGAGGAACCTGAGATGGCGGCGCTCATCCTTCAGGTGGACGGCCTCACCGTCTCCTTCGACGGATTCAGGGCGGTGGACGGTTTGAACTTCTACGTGGAGCAGGATGAGTTGCGCTGCGTCATCGGGCCCAACGGCGCCGGCAAGACCACCCTGCTGGACATGATCTGCGGCAAGACCAAGCCCACCGCGGGTACGGTGAAGTTCAAGAACCTGGAGCTCACCGAGATGATCGAGTTCCAGATCACCCGCGCTGGCGTGGGCCGCAAGTTCCAGAATCCGTCGGTGTACGAAGACCTGACGGTGGCGGAAAACCTCGAGATCTCCTGGCCCAGGAAGCGCAGTGTCCTCGGGTCGCTGTTCTTCCGGCCTGACAGCGAGGTGGCGGGCAAGGTGGAAGGCGTGGCCGGCCAGATTTTCCTGCGCGAGCACCTTTCCACCAAGGCGGGCCTGCTGTCCCACGGCCAGAAGCAGTGGCTCGAAATCGGCATGCTGCTCATGCAGGACCCAGAACTGCTGCTCCTCGACGAACCCGTGGCCGGCATGAGCGCCCGCGAGCGCGAACAGACTGCCGAACTGCTCAACGGCATCACCCGGGGCCGTTCCGTGGTGGTGATCGAGCATGACATGGCCTTCGTACGCATGATCGCCCACAAGGTCACGGTGCTGCACCAGGGCAAGCTGCTGGCCGAGGGCAGCATGGACGAAGTGCAGTCCGATCCCCGGGTCATCGAGACCTATCTCGGGCACTGAAGGGGCCATTCGATGCTTTCCGTCTCCGGACTGAACGTCTTCTATGGCGACAGCCACGTGATCCGCGACGCAGCCTTCGATCTGGCCGCGGGCGAATCCATCGCCATCATGGGCCGCAACGGCATGGGCAAGACCACGCTGCTCAAGGCGCTCATCGGGCTGCTTCCGGCGCGCAGCGGCAAGGTGGTGCTGGACGGGCGCGAACTGGGTGCCGCGCGCACTTACGAGCGGGTCGCCCTCGGCATGGGTTTCGTACCCCAGGGGCGCATGATCTTTCCCTACCTGACGGTGGAGGAGAACATCCTTACGGGCATGGAGAACGTGCCCGACAAGTCGGTGCCCGGCTGGATTTACGAGACATTTCCCGTGCTGCGCGAGATGCGCGCCCGTAAGGGCGGTAACCTGTCGGGCGGACAACAGCAGCAATTGGCCATTGCTCGCGCTCTGGTGTCCAATCCCAGCGTGCTGGTGCTGGACGAACCCACCGAGGGCATCCAGCCCTCCATCATCAAGGACATCGCGCGTACCCTGAATCAGCTCAAGCAGGAGCGCGGCTTCTCGCTGCTGGTCTCGGAGCAGGTGCTGTCGTTCGCCATGGAGGTGGCCGACCGGTTCCTCATCATCGAGAAGGGCGAGTTCGTCTACCAGGCGCCGCGCGACAGCGTGGACACGGCGAAGATCCATGCCTTCCTTACCATTTGACGGCATGTGGGGCATGGGGCGGCACAGGCATTACGCGCCGGCGGCGAGAGAGCCGGCCGGGGCTGCAACAGCGCGCAGCGACAAGGGCGTCGCGGGCGCGGATTTTCCGGGTGGCGCCACCGCCAGCCCGACTCAACCATAGTCTGAAGGAGGGATGAAAAATGCTACACGGTGACATTTCCAGCAGCGCCGATACCGTCGGCGTGGCGGTGGTGAACTACAAGATGCCGAGGCTGCACACCAAGGCCGAGGTGCTGGCCAACGCCCGCAAGATCGCTGAGATGATCGAGGGCATGAAGGTGGGCCTGCCCGGCATGGACCTGGTGATCTTCCCCGAATACAGTACCCACGGGATCATGTATGACTCGAAGGAGATGTACGAGACCGCCTCCACGGTGCCCGGCGAGGAGACCGAGATCTTCGCCGCCGCCTGCCGCAAGGCGAAAGTGTGGGGCGTGTTCTCGCTCACCGGCGAGCGTCACGAGGACCACCCAAACAAGGCTCCGTACAACACGCTGATCCTCATGAACGACAAGGGCGAGATCGTGCAGAAGTACCGCAAGATCATGCCGTGGGTGCCCATCGAGGGCTGGTATCCCGGCAACTGCACCTACGTCTCCGAGGGCCCCAAGGGTCTCAAGGTATCGCTCATCATCTGCGACGACGGTAACTATCCCGAGATCTGGCGCGACTGCGCCATGAAGGGCGCCGAACTCATTGTGCGCTGCCAGGGCTACATGTATCCCGCCAAGGACCAGCAGGTGATCATGGCCAAGGCCATGGCCTGGGCCAACAACGTCTACGTGGCCGTTGCCAACGCCGCGGGCTTTGACGGCGTGTACTCCTACTTCGGCCACTCTGCGATCGTGGGCTTCGATGGCCGTACGCTGGGCGAATGCGGCGAGGAGGAGTACGGCATCCAGTACGCCCAGCTCTCCAAGGGCCTGATCCGCGACGCGCGCCGGACCGGCCAGTCGCAGAACCACCTCTTCAAGCTGTTGCACCGCGGCTACACCGGCAAGATCAACTCCCGCGAGGACGCCAACGGCGTGGCCGCCTGCCCGTACGACTTCTACAAGAAGTGGATCACCGACCCCGAAGGCACCCGCGAGATGGTGGAGGCCATCACGCGCGACACCGTCGGCGTGGAGGAGTGCCCCATTCCCGGCATCCCCACCACGAAGGCAGGCGTGCACAAGTGATCGTTGCAATGGCGGGGGCGCGTGCGCGTCCCCGCCGTCGCGAGGCGGCAGGGCCGGGGAATATCATCCGGCCTCCCTCCGAACTCCGGCACCGTTACATGCTTCGTCTCACATCCATCGTCGGCTCCGCCTCCGAGCCAGCCATCGCGGAGCGGCTTCACGAGCTGTCCCATCGAGGCATCGTGGAGTACGTCACCCTCAGCCGGGCCGACACGGCGCGCCGGCGCCTGCACGTGTTCACCGATCGCGGCACCGAGGCGGCCATCATGCTCGATCGCAGCGAGCGGCTGGCCAATGGCGCGGTACTGCGCCTCGACGACGAGGGCGCCGTGGTGGTGCGCCTCGAGGAGCCCCAGTGGCTGGCCCTGGAGCCGCGCGACGCTGCCGCCGCCCTCGAGCTGGGCTATTTCTGCGGCAATATGCACTGGAAGGTGCGCTTCGCGGGATCCATGCTGCACGTGTCCCTGGAAGGCCCTCCCGAAGATTATCTCCACCGCATCGCCCACCTCGCGGGCGACGGGCGGGTGCGGGTCGCCGGCCATGGCTGAGCTGGACGCCACCCTGGCCGCGCTCCAGCTCGGCGACAGTTTCTTTCCCAGCGGCGCCAACGCCTTCTCCTGGGGCCTGGAGACGCTGCGCAACGAGCGCCTGCTCGACCGCGCCGGGCTGGACGCATTCGTGGCCGGCCAGCTCGAACATCGCTGGGCCGACTTTGATCGGCCCGCCCTGCTGGCCGCCTGGGAGGCGGGTGATGACGTGGAGCGGGTGTACGCCGTCGACCGGCTGGTGGATGCCGCCACCCTCGCCCGCGAGGCCCGCGAGGGCGCCCGGCGGCTGGGGGCGGCCCTGCTCAGGGTCCACGAGGAACTGGGCACGCCGCGGGCAGCGCTGTATCGCGCGGCGGTGGCCGCCGGCGAAGCGCCGGGAAACCTGGCGGTGGTGCAGGGCTGGGCTGGCCGTGCCTTCGGCCTCGGGCGCGAGGCAGTCGTGGCGCTGTCGGCACACCAGCTGGTCACCGGCCTGGTGAGCGCAGCGTTGCGCCTGGGCGTTTCCGGCCATGTGGACGCCCAGCGCGTGCTGCTGGGGCGGCGCGCGCAAATTGCGGTACTGTCGGCGCGGCCTGCACCGCCGGTGGAAGAGCTTTGCAGCAGCGCGCCCATGGCCGAGATCGCCATGATGCGACACGAGACGGGTTCGGGGCGGTTGTTCGCCAGTTGAGGCTTGGGCCTTGCCGCCCCGCGCCCCGGGGCGGCGAGGCGGGCGCCTGGCGGCAGGTGGATGCCCGGGGCGGCGCGGGGCCGGAACAAGGACCACACAGGGAGACGAGACGATGCTGCTGACACCCACCGAGATCGACCGGCTCACCATCTACACCGCGGCGGAGCTGGCGCGAAAGCGCCGGGCCAAGGGCCTGAAGCTCAATCACCCCGAGGCCACGGCCATCATCGCCGACGAGATCCTCGAGGGCGCGCGAGAGGGCAGGTCGGTGGCGGAGCTCATCGCCTTCGGTTCGACCCTGCTCACCACGGATGACGTGATGCCAGGCGTGGCCGCGATGATGCCGATCCTGCAGGTGGAGGGCACGTTCCCCGACGGCACGAAACTGGTGACGGTGCACGACCCCATCCGCCCCGGGCGCAAGCCTGTGGAAGCCGCGCCCGTACCCGGAGAGATCATTCCCGCCGAGGGCGACATTGAGCTCAACGCCGGGCGCCGCAAGGCCACGCTGCGCGCGCGCAACACCGGCGACCGGCCCATCCAGATCGGCAGTCACTACCACTTCTTCGAAGCCAACCGGGCGCTCGAGTTCGATCGTGCCCTGGCCTTCGGCATGCACCTGGACATTCCGGCTGGCACCGCAGTGCGTTTCGAGCCCGGGGAGGAGAAGGAGGTCACGCTGGTCCTGTTCGGCGGCACCGGCGAGATCCACGGCCTCAACGGCCTGACCAACGGTTCCACCCGCAGCGACATCGTCAGGGAACAGGCGCTGCGGCTCGCCCGCAGCCGCGGTTACAAGGGGGCTTGAGATGGCCAGGATTTCCAGGAAGGAATACGCGCAGCTCTACGGCCCCACCAGGGGCGACGGCGTCCGGCTGGGCGACACCTCGCTGATCGCCGAGATCGAACACGATTTCTCCGTGCCGGGCGACGAATGCCTGCACGGCGGCGGCAAGACGCTGCGCGACGGCCTCGGCCTCGTGCCTGGCTACGACAGCGCCGCCGGCTCGCTCGACATGCTCATCTCCAACGTGGTGGTCATCGACGCGGTCCTCGGCATCGTCAAGGGCGACATCGGCATCAAGGACGGCAGGATCGTGGGAATCGGCAAGGCCGGCAATCCGGCCACCATGGACGGCGTACACCCCGACCTGATCTGCGGCGCAGCGACCACGGTGCGTGATGGCGAAGGGCTCATCGCCACCGCCGGCGGCATCGATCTGCACGTGCACTTCGACTCCGCCCAGCTCGTGGAGCACGCCATCGCCTCCGGGATCACCACCATGCTGGGCGGCTCCCTCGGACCCATCACCGTGGGCATCGACTGTGGCGGCGCCTGGAACGTGGGCAAGATGCTGCAGGCGGCCGAGCAGTGGCCCATGAACTTCGGCTTCCTCGGCCGGGGGAACACCTCCAAGCCGCGCTCCATCTACGACCAGATCGCGGGCGGTTGCGTGGGCGTGAAGATCCACGAGGACTGGGGCGCGATGCCCGCGGTGATCGACACCGCCCTGTCGGTGGCGGACGAGCTGGACTTTCAGGTGCAGCTGCACACCGATACGCTGAACGAATCGGGTTTCCTGGAAGACACCATGGCCGCCATCAAGGGCCGGACTATCCACATGTACCACGTGGAGGGCGCCGGCGGCGGCCACGCGCCGGACATGATCAGCTGCGTGGGGCAGATGAACGTGCTGCCCTCGTCCACCAACCCCACCAATCCCTACACCGTGAACACGTTCGACGAGCACCTCGACATGATCATGGTGTGCCACCACCTCAACCCGGCGGTGCCGGAGGACGTGGCCTTCGCCGAGAGCCGCATCCGCGCCCAGACCATCGCCGCCGAGGACGTGCTGCACGACATGGGCGCCATCTCCGGACTGGGCTCGGACAGCCAGGGCATGGGCCGCATCAACGAGGTCATCTGCCGCACCTGGCAGCTGGCCTCCAAGATGAAGGACCAGTTCGGCCGGCTGTCCACCGAGACCACGCGCATTGGCGACAACGAGCGCATCAAGCGCTACATCGCCAAGTACACCATCAACGCCGCGCGCACCTTCGGCATCGACCAGCACGTCGGGTCCCTCGAGAAGGGCAAGATGGCCGACATCGTGCTGTGGCGGCCGGCCTTCTTCGGCATCAAGCCCGAGCTCGTGGTCAAGGGCGGTTTCATCGCCTGGGCCGCCATGGGCGACTCCGCGGCCTCGCTCATGACCTGCGAGCCGCTGCTGATGCGCCCCCAGTGGGGGGCGTTCGGCGAGGCGAAGAAACCGCTGTCGGCCTGCTTCGTCAACCAGCTCGCCATCGAGGCGGACATCGCCGGCACGCTGGGCCTGAAAAAGCACATCCTGCCGGTGCGCGGCACGCGCAAGCTGAACAAGTCCCACATGCTGCACAACGACGTCTGCCCGAACATCAGCGTCGACCCCCAGACCTTTCAGGTCATGATCGACGGCAACCCCATCGGCTGCGAGCCGGCGCGCGTGGTGCCGCTGGCCCAGCGGTACATGCTGCGCTGAGCAGATCGAAGCGGAGGTTTTCCCATGAACGACATCGCTGCCGGCCTGGGGCCGGCTGCTCAGGGCAACCGCCCCGGCACCGCTGCCCGCGTGGGCATCGGCGGTCCGGTGGGCTCGGGCAAAACCGCGCTGCTCGAGCAGTTGATCCCGCGTTTCCTGGCGCGTGGCACGGACATCGCGGTCATCACCAACGACATCGCCACCAAGGAGGATGCGGAGCGGGTGCGCCGCAGCGGCCTCATCGCCCCCGAGCGGGTGCTGGCGGTGGAGACCGGCGCCTGCCCCCACTCAGCCATCCGCGAGGATCCGACCCTCAACATGCAGTCGGCGGACGAGCTGGATCGCCGGTTCCCGGGGCTCGAGCTGATCCTCATCGAGTCGGGCGGGGACAACCTCGCCTCGTCGTTCTCGCTCGACCTGGTGGACTACTGGCTGTTCGTCATCGACGTGGCCGGCGGCGACGACATTCCGCGCAAGCGCGGCTTGGGCGTGCTGTCCTGTGACCTGCTAGTAGTCAACAAGGCCGACCTGGCGCCCTACACCCGCACCGACCTGCCGCGCATGCTGCGCGAGGCCGACGAGGTGCGCGGCGGCCGGCCCGTCTTGCTCACCAACTGCGCCACCGGCGAGGGCGTGGACGCGGTGGTGGAGACCATCGCGCGGGAGGTGCTCTTTGACGGCCGATAGGCTCGATGCCGAGGGTGCGCCGCTCACCCGTCTGCCGCGGCAGGTGAACCTGGCGTTCGCCCGGGGCGCGGACGGCACCACGTTCCTGCGCCGCCAGCACGCGGCCTATCCCTTCCACGTGGGAAGGGTGCTTCGCGCCGCCGGCGATCCGGCCGGCTTCGCCACCGTGTACGTGCAGTCCTGCGCGGGCGGGCTGTTCCAGCACGAGCGCCTCGGGCTGGCCGCGAGCGCCGGCGCCGGCGCCCAGGCGCACCTCACCACCGGCGCCTCCACCATCGTGCACGCCATGCCCGAGGGAGAAGCACACCAGGAGATGGTGCTGCACGCCGCGCCGGGAGCGCTGCTGGAGTGGCTGCCCGACCCGCTGATCCTGTTTCCCACGGCGCGCCTGGACACGCGCCTCACCATCCGCGCCGCGGCCGATGCCACCGTGCTCGCCTCCGAGGGTTTCCTCCTGCACGACCCCGCTGGCGCCCGCGCGCCCTTCCACTGGCTGCGCGCCGAGACTCGCGTGGAGGACGAGGGCGGGAAGCTGCTCGCCCTCGACCGCTTCCATGTCACCGGCGAGTCGGTGCTGTCGGGCCAGCCCGGCGTGCACGGGCCTTTCCCCGTGCAGGGCACGCTGCTGGCCGTGCATCGCGCCGATGCTGCCCGCGCACTGCAGGCGCTGCGCAGCAGCCTCGAGGCGAGCCCCGACGCCTGGGCGGGCGCCTCGCTGCTGCCCAACGGCGCCGGCGCCTGGCTGCGGGTGCTGGCGCGCGATGCCATCGCGCTGCGCGCGGTGCTGCACGCCGCCTTCGCCGCCGTGCGGGTGCTTGCCACCGGCGCCCCGCCCGGACCGCGGCGCAAGTGAGCGCCGCACCGATTTCCCTGGAGCCCTGCATGAGCAACCTGAGCCTGCCCACCGAGACGCCCGGCGTCATCCACCAGTACCGCATCGACGCCGAGCCCTACTACCGGCCCGTGGCCGACGAGATCCCCCTGTTCGAGGCCGCCTACGCCGCGCGCATGCCCATGATGCTCAAGGGGCCCACCGGCTGCGGCAAGACGCGCTTCGTGGAATACATGGCCTGGAAACTTGGCAAGCCGCTCGTCACCCTCGCCTGCAACGAGGACATGACCGCCTCCGACCTCGTGGGGCGCTACCTGCTCGACGCCCAGGGGACGCGCTGGCAGGACGGACCCCTCACCCTGGCAGCCCGCCACGGCGCCATCTGCTACCTGGACGAGGTGGTGGAGGCGCGCCAGGATACGGCGGTGGTGATCCATCCGCTCACCGATGCCCGGCGCAGCCTGCCGCTGGAGAAGAAGAACGAGCTGGTGCACGCCCACCCCGATTTCCAGCTGGTGATCTCCTACAACCCCGGCTACCAGAGCATCCTCAAGGATCTCAAGCAGTCCACCAAGCAGCGCTTCGGCGCCCTCGACTTTCACTACCCGGCGCGCGACACCGAGATCGAGATCGTGGCACACGAGGCGGACGTCTCGGGCGAGATCGCCGGGCGCCTGGTGTCGGTAGGCGAGAAGACGCGCAACCTGAAGGGCCACGGCCTGGAGGAGGGCGTGTCCACCCGCATGCTCATCCACGCCGGCTGGCTCATCGCCCGCGGCATCGACCCGGTGTCCGCCTGCCGGGTGACGCTGGTCAAGCCCATCACCGACGACCCCGACATGCGCGACGCCCTGGAGTCGGTGGTGACCACGTTCTTCTGATGGGCGCCGCGGTTCCCGCCGGGCGCCCCGGCGCGCCTGCGTGGTGCCTGCGCGGCGGTGCGAACCGCCTCGTGCGGCTCTCCATCACTGCGGCATGGCGGGCGCTGGCGGTTGCGCGGGCGGAGGCCCCATGACCGGGCGGGGCGCCGGGCTGGACGACTACCGCGAGCTGCTCGCCGGACTGGGCCGCGAGCATCTCGAACTTGTGCGCGCCGCCTGGCCAGAGGCGCGCGCCAGCCTCGGGGCCCGCGGGCTCGAGTCCTACCTGCGCGCCGTGCGCAGCCTCGAGTCCATCGGCGTCACCTGGGCCGCCATCGTCACCTTCCTGCGGGAGGCGCCGCGGGTGGCCCGGGAGCTGGGCGCGGAGGCCATGGACGGCCTCCTGGAAACCGCGCTGGCGGTGTACGGCTATTCCAGCCAGGCCACCATGGAGGCGCTGTTCGCTTGCGCGCCAGTGGCCGCGCGCCGCCTGCGCGAGCCACGCCGCTTCGCCGAATTCCTCGCCGTCGTCCAGACCGTGGCCGAGAAGGCTCCGCAGGGCGTGAAGCCCATGCTCGGCCACCTGGACCTGCTGCTGGCCAGCCTTTCGGTGAGCGACCTGCGCACCTGGGCGCTCATGGGCGTGCAGGCGCACGCGCGCGACCTGTTCGCCCAGGAGGGCTGGTTCGACCTGCGCACGCCCGACTCGCGCTTCTTCCTGCGCGCCGAGGGCGGGGTGCAGTTCTCCGACCTGCGCCGGCGCCTGGTGCTGGGCCTTCGCGCCCTGTGGAACGAGGGCGCCGAGCTCAGGCCCTTCCGCGTCACCCTGCAACAGAGCCGTGCCTACCTCTCCAACGTGGGCATTCACGTGCCGGACGCCTGGCGGGCGGCCTCGGGGGCGCGCGGCGCCGACCTGTACCGCGCCACGGTGGCGCACGCGGCGGCCCACCTGGCCTTCTCGCCGCGCACGCCCATGAAGCGCGCCAGCCTGCGGCCCATCCAGGTGGTGCTGGTGGGGTTGCTGGAAGACGCGCGCGTGGAACTGCTGGCCTGCCGGGAGCTGCCCGGCCTGCGCCGCCTGTGGCTGCAGTTCCACGAGGCGCGCGCCGAGGAAGGCGCGGCCACCTTCGCCGGGCTGGCCGTGCGACTGGCGCGCGCGCTGCTCGACCCGGGCTTCCAGGACGACAGCCCCTGGGTGCAGAAAGCGCGCCGCCTGTTCTTCGACCCCGCCAGCGACCTGTCCGATACGGGCATGCCCCGCCGGCTGGGCTCGCTGCTGGGCAACGACATCGGGCAGATGCGCCTGCAGTTCAACGCCAAGACATGGGTGATCGAGCCGCTGTACCGCGACGACAACGCCTTCCTCTGGGAGCCCGACGGCGAACCCGAGGACACGGCCCTGGCCGAGGAGGTGATGCTGGCCCAGCCCGATCCCGTGGACGACCCGGACGCCCAGACCGTGGACGAGCAGCGCGACGATGCCACCGATGCGGGCATGAAGCCGGTGGGCGAGGACGCCCCGGGCGGCGGCGAGGCGGGCGAGGCCGTGGACGCAGTGCGGGTGGTGAAGCATCCGGAATGGGATTACCTCATCGGCCTGTCGCGGCCGCAGTGGGCCACGGTGCTGGAGCGGCACGCCCCGGTGGGCGACGCGGCGGTGGTGGAGGACATCCTGCAGCGCAACGCCGACCTGCTGGAGCGCCTGGACCGCCTGATCCGCGGCAGCCTGGTGCGCAGGCCGGTGAAGCTGCGCAAGCAGATGGACGGCGACCGCTTCGACCTGGACGCCCTGGTGAGCGCCGTGACCGACCTTCGCCAGGGGCGCGCGCCCGACCCGCGCGTGCACGTGCGCGTGGAGCGCCGCGACCGCGACCTGGCGGTGCTGGTGCTGCTGGACCTGTCCGAATCCACCAACGACCTGGTGAAGGCCTGCAACGCGAGCGTGCTGTCGCTCGCCCGCGAGGCCACGGTGCTGCTGTCCACGGCCATGGAGAAGATCGGCGACAGCTTCGCCGTGCACGGCTTCTGCTCCAACGGCCGCGAGGAAGTGAACTACCTGCGCTTCAAGGACTTCGGCGCCCCCTTCGACGATCTCGCCCGGGCGCGTCTGGCGGGCATGCGCGGTAGCCTCTCCACCCGCATGGGCGCGGCCGTCCGCCATGGCGCGCGCTGGCTGGGCGGGCGCGCCGCCGAGCGCCGCCTGATCCTGCTCATCACCGATGGCGAGCCCCACGACGTCGACGTGCACGACCGCCAGTACCTCATGTTCGATGCCAAGAAGGCCGTGGAGGAAGCGAGCCGTCAGGGCGTGCTCACCTACTGCATGAGCGTCGACCCCAAGGCCGATGCCTACGTGAGCCGTATCTTCGGGAGCCGCAACTTCATGGTGGTGGACCACGTGAACCGGCTGCCGGAGAAACTGCCCGGCCTGTACCTGCGCCTGACGCGCTGACCAGCCCGCCGGCCGCGTGCGCCGTGGCGCGCGGCCGCGACTGCGCTACGATTGGCACCGTTTCGCGCCAGCGTTGGACGCTGATCGCGGGGCGCCGGCGTAGTGCCGGCAAAAGGAATCGCGGCACCTGCGGGTGCCCCTTGCGTGGCGCCCAGGAGGCGGCAGGATGATCGGTAGTCCCGTGGCTCTCACCATCCGGCGGCACATCGAGCGGCCATCCGCGGCCTTGCTCTCCGCCTTTCGCGACGCGCCCACCGGCTTCGTCACCGACGCGAGCAACGGGATGGGCAGCCTGCACCATTCCATCAAGCCCCTCGAACCTGGCATGCGCCTGTGCGGGCCGGCCGTGACGGCCTTCTGCGCGCCCATGGACACCCTGGCGTGCATGGCGGCGCTGGACCACGTGCAGCCGGGCGACGTGATCGTGGTGGCCACCGCTGGCAACCACACGGCCGCCACCGTGGGCGACCTTTGGGCGCTGTGGGCGAGGCGCATTGGTCTGGAGGGCGTGGTGTGCGACGGCCTGGTGCGCGACGTGCCGGGACTGCTGGCCTCGGGCCTGCCGGTGTTCGCCCGCGGCCACTGCCCCAACGCCGGCTTTCCCCACGGCCCAGGCGAGGTGAACTGCGGCGTCACCTGCGGCGGCGTGCACGTCAATCCCGGCGACATCGTGGTGGGCGATCGCGACGGGGTGGTGGTGGTGCCGCTGGCGCAGGCCGAGGCAGTGGCGCGCCAGCTCGATACGGTACGGCATAAGGAGGCGCAGGCCGAGGCGCTGGTGAAGCGCGGCGAGAAGCTCGGCTTCTGGAACGAGGCCGAACTCGCCGCCCGCGGCGCGCTGCGCTATCTGGACTAGCGGGCGGCCGAACCGCGCGCCGTCTCGCCGACTTCGTCCCCGTGGCCCTGTTCTCCCTCGTCATGGCCCTGCTGCTGGAGCAGGTGGCTGCGCCCAACCCGGCGGGCCCCGTGGGGCGGCTGCTCGACCGCTGGGCCGATGCGGTGGCGCGCGCCTTCAATGCCGGCGAACGCAGCCACGGGGTGTTCGGCTGGCTGGTGGCGGTGGTGCCGCTGGTGGCGGCTGCGGAGATGGCGTTCCTGCTGCTGTCCTCGGCGCACCCGCTGCTCGGCCTGGCGTGGAACGTGGCGCTGCTGCACTTCACCATGGGCCTGCGGCGCTTCAGCCGCGGCTATTCGGAAGTGCTGGAGGCGCTGCGCGGCGGTCAGCTGGAGGAGGCGCGCCGCCAGCTCGCCGCCTGGAACGGCGGATCCACGGCGGAGTTCACGCGTGCCGACGTGGCCAAGTCAGCCATCGAGGGCGGCCTGGTGGACTCCCACCGGCATGCCTTCGGCGTGATCGCCTGGTTCGTGTTTCTGCCCGCGCTGTTCGGCACGCTGCTGCCCGGGCCCCTGGGTACGCTGCTGTCGGGACCCGGCGGTGCGCTGCTCTACGCGCTGTCCTGGCGACTGGACCGGCGCTGGGCGCAATCCGGCGAGCCGATCATGAAGGAATTCGGCGGCTTCTCGCGCGACGCTTTCCGGGCGCTCGACTGGCTGCCCGTACGCCTGACTGCCCTGTCCTTCGCCATCGTGGGCGACTTCGAGGATGCCGTGTACTGCTGGCGTACTCAGGCGGCCACATGGCGCGACCGGGGCGAGGGCATCGTGCTCGCCGCCGGCGCGGGGGCCCTGGGGGTGCGTCTGGGGGAGGCGCTGCACCTGGACGGATCGGTGGCGCTGCGCCCCGAACTGGGCCTGGACGAGGAAGCCGACGTGGAGCACATGCAGGGCGCGCGCGGGCTGGTGTGGCGGGCGCTGGTGCTCTGGCTGCTGCTCATCGGGCTGATCACGCTCGCCAACTGGGCGGGCTGAAGCCACCCCCGCGAACCCCGGGCTTCACAGCGCTGGCGCGATGCGCCGGTACATCTCCAGCCGCCGCGCGCTCACCGCGCCCGAGACCGCCGCCGCGTCCAGCGCGCAGCCCGGCTCGCCCAGGTGGCGGCAGTTGGCGAACCGGCACCGGCCCAGGAATGGTCGGAACTCCACGAAGGCGTGGTCAGTGTCCTGCGCGGACAGGTGGTGCAGGCCGAACTCCTGCATGCCGGGCGAATCGATAACGCTGCTGCGCTCGTCCAGGCGGTACAGGCGCGCATGGGTGGTGGTGTGGCGGCCGGAATCCAGCGCCGCCGAGATCTCCGCCGTGGCGGCCCGGGCCTCGGGCAGCAGCGCGTTGATGATGGTGGATTTGCCCATCCCCGATTGCCCCACCAGCGCGCTGGCGTGGCCCGCGAGACGCTGGCGAAGGGCCGAGACGTCCCGGCGCGCCTGCAGCGGCAGCACGCAGTAGCCCAGGTCGGCGTAGAGCCGCAGCGATTGCAGCGCCCGGGCGGCGGCATCGAGATCGAACTTGTTGAGCACGATGAGGGCGCCGATGCCGGCGTGTTCGGCGGCCACCAGGCAGCGGTTGAGCAGCTCCTCGTGGTAGCTGGGCGAGGCCGCCAGCACTACCACCACCTGGGTCAGGTTGGCGGCGATCAGTTTCTGCCGGTGGCGGTCGGCGCGGTAGAACAGCGACGAGCGCGGATCGGCCGCCTCGATGACCCCCTGGCCCGGGGCAGTCGCCGCCACCAGCACCCTGTCGCCGCAGGCTATTTCGCTGCGCTTGCCGCGCGGGAAGCAGGCAAGCGTCTCTCCCCCGTCGAGGGTTACGAGATAGCTGCGGCCGAAGGCGGCCACCACGGTTCCGTGGACGCGTCCGGGAGAATTCACGACCGGAAGGGCGTCAGAAGAAGCGGGCGCGGCCGAGCGACGCGCCTTCGATCTGTGCTAACCAGGCGCCGGACTGCCGCGAGCTGGGCTGGCTCACGACGCCTCGCCGCGGGCCTCGCCCTCGCGCCGCGCGCGCGCCGCCCCCGCCAGCGCTTCGAGCAGACGCACCGTGTCCTCCCAGCCGATACAGCCGTCGGTGATGCTCTGCCCGTAAGTGAGCGTGCCCCCGGGTACCAGATCCTGGCGGCCCGCCACCAGATGGCTCTCCAGCATCAGGCCCACGATGCGCGGTTCGCCCGCAGCCACCTGGGCGGCCACGTCCAGGGCGACGGGGATCTGGTTCTGGGGGTCCTTGCGGCTGTTGGCGTGGCTCGCGTCGATCATCACCCGCTGGGCGAGCCCGGCGCGGGCCAGTTCGTCGCAGGCGGCACGCACGCTCGCGGCCTCGTAGTTGGGGGCGCGGCTGCCCCCGCGCAGGATGACGTGGCAGTCCTCGTTGCCGGCGGTGGCGACTATCGCCGAGTGGCCGCCCTTGGTGACGCTCAGGAAGTGGTGCGGCTGCTGGGCGGCCTTGATGGCGTCCACGGCGATGCGCACGTCACCGTCGGTGCCGTTCTTGAAGCCCACAGGGCACGACAGCCCGGAGGCGAGTTCGCGGTGCACCTGGCTCTCGGTGGTGCGCGCGCCGATGGCGCCCCAGGCCACCAGGTCGGCGCTGTACTGCGGCGTGATCATGTCCAGGAATTCGCAGCCCGCCGGCAGGCCCAGCTCGTTAATGTCCAGCAGCAGCTCGCGCGCCAGGCGCAGCCCCTTGTTGATGTCGAAGCTGCCGTCCAGGCCGGGGTCGTTGATGAGCCCCTTCCAGCCCACCGTGGTGCGCGGCTTCTCGAAGTAGACGCGCATGATCACATCGAGATCGCCAGTGTGCCGGCGGCGCTGCTCCAGCAGCCGGCCGGCGTACTCGCGCGCGGCGGCCGGGTCGTGGATGGAGCAGGGGCCCACGATCACCAGCAGGCGGTCGTCCATGCCGTGAAGGATGCGATGCCCGGCGCTGCGGCCCGCCTCCACCGTGTCGGCGGCGCGCTCGCTGCAAGGGAACTCGCGCAGCAGGTGGGAAGGCGGCGCCAGTTCGCGGATGCCGCGGATGCGAAGATCGTCGGTGCGATGGGTCATCGAGGCTGTTGTGCGGTGTCGGCGCTTCGGTAGGGCAGTGGCGGGAGCGAGCAGTCCGGCGCGTGGGGCAGCGCCCCATGGCAGGCCGGCGCACCCGAGGCCTCCCCAATCACGCGGGCCCCGAATGCCGTCGGCGGGGGCGCGTCGCGGGCGCGCAACGCCCCGACGCAATCCAAGTGGACCACGGGAGCCGCGCGGCGCGCAAGCCCCCGGGGCAGTCGTTCCGGCGGGCGCCCAGGCTTGCCGCTCTCCGACCTTGCGGAGCGGTCCCGCCAGGGCGCGCGCGCTGCGACCCGGCGATACGGCTTCGCCGAGGCGACTGATGGAACCGCTGCGCAACTGGCACACCAGTTGGTGGGGCGAATATGCTGCGATGGGTTTGCTCTTGCGCTCGACGAATCCGTCGATGCCGCGGTGGCTGCACACCCGGCCAAGCCGGTCCCGCGCTGGCGTGGGCGTTCGCTTCGGCCGTCACCTCTTGCAATGAGCGTGCGACATCTGGCAGCGCTGCTCCGGCTGGCAACGCGGCGGATCCGTCGCCGCGTCGCGACCTTACAGCATGGGGTGTCGTGAGTTGCGCAGGCCCGGTGCCTGTTCGAGCGCGCTCTCCCCTGGGGGGGGGCAGGGGCAACCGCGCTTGGGTGTGTCGTCCGCCGTAGTCCAGGACACTTGAGGGTTGGCGAGCCCGGATGATTGCACTATGGTAGGGCGCATAGAAGGCGGGCTGCCCGCCGCAGCTGCGCCCGGAACTGCAACGATGGATGTTCGCGCGACCCACGCACGGCATCTTCAGAGGTGCGACCGGTCCGCGGAGCGCGCCTTGCCAGGCACGCCACTTGCTGCCATTTCGTGAATCCTTTCGCAGCCTCCAAGACCCCTCCGTGATGAAGGCCTTTTTTTCCAGAAAGACGGCGCTTGCCGCCGCAATGTTCGTCGTGCTCGTGGTGGTTCTTGCCCTGGGCGCGCCCTGGGTGGCGCCCTACCCGCCGGAGGAAACCTTCTTCGACGGCCTGACCCTCGAGGGCGCGCCGCTGCCCCCCAGCGCGAAGTACTGGTTCGGCACCGACCTGCTTGGGCGCGACCTGCTCTCGCGGGTGATCTGGGGCGCCCAGACCTCGCTGGTGATCGGGGTGGTGGCCAATGGCGTGGCGCTGCTCATCGGCACGCTGGTGGGCGTCACCGCTGGCACCGTGCGCGGCTTTGCCGGTAACGCGCTGATGCGCTTCACCGACCTGATGATGTGCTTTCCGGCGCTGTTGCTGGCCATCGTGCTGGCGGCGGTGTTCACGCCCAGCCTGTGGATCGTCGCCCTGGTGATCGCCATGGTGAACTGGGTGCAGATCGCGCGGGTGATCTACACCCAGACGGTGTCGCTCACGGAGCGCGAGTTCATCGAGGCCACCCGCAGCCTGGGCGCGTCGCGGGCGCGCATCCTGTTCCGCCACGTGGTGCCGCACCTGGTGCCCACCATCGTGGTGTGGGGCACGCTGGGCATCGCCACCACCGTGTTGCTGGAGGCCACCCTGTCCTACCTGGGCATCGGCGTGCAGCCGCCCACGCCATCCTGGGGCAACATCATCTTCGAGAACCAGAGCTATTTCACCACCGCGCCCTGGCTGGTGTTCATCCCCGGCGCCACCATCGTGGCCATGGCGGTGGCCTTCAACCTGCTGGGTGATGAGTTGCGCGAGGCGCTCGATCCCACCTTGCGCGCGAGGCAGGCCTGATGGCTCGCTACCTCGCCGCGCGCGTGGGCCAGGCCCTGCTGCTGCTGCTGGGCGTGAGCCTGATCACCTTCGTGCTGTTGTACGTCATGCCGGCTGATCCGGCGCGCCAGATCGCCGGCCGCAGTGCCACCGCCGAGACCGTTCAGGTGATCCGTGAGCAACTCGGGCTCGACCAGCCGCTGTACGTACAGTACGGCCGCTACCTGTCCGGGCTCGTGCAGCTCGACCTGGGACGCAGCTATGCCCAGAAGACCGAGGTCACCGAGATCATCGCCGCGCGCCTGCCCGCCAGCCTGCTGCTCATGACCGCAGCCATCGCCTGCGAATTGCTCATGGGCATCGCCATCGGCGTGGTGGCGGCGGTGAAGCGAGGATCGAGGCTCGACCACGGCACCATGGTGGCTTCCTTCGTGGGCGTGTCCACGCCGCAGTTCGTGGCCGCCATGCTGTTGCTCTACGTGTTCGCCGTGCAGCTCGACTGGTTCCCGGTGGGAGGCTACGGCGAGTTGCGCCATCTGGTCCTGCCCGCGCTCACTCTGGGGCTGCTGGGCGCGGGGTGGTACTCGCGCATGATGCGATCCTCGTTGATCGATGTGCTCACTCATGACTACATCCGCACGGCACGGGCCAAGGGCGCGCAGGAGTGGCGCGTGCTGCTCGTGCATGCCCTGCGCAATGCCCTTCTTCCCATCGTGGCCATGATCGGCATCGACGTGGGGCTTTTCATGAGTGGGGCAGTAGTGGTGGAATCGGTGTTCGGTTGGCCAGGCATCGGCCAGCTGGCATGGCAGGCCATTCAGCAGGTGGATATCCCCATCATCATGGGGGTCACTCTGGTGGCGGCCGTGGCGATCATTCTCGGTAATTTGCTGGCCGACGTGGTGGCGCCCTTCGTCGATCCACGCATCAAGCTTCGCACGGCGCCGTGACGCCACAACAATCCTGCCCCCAAGGAGCTTTCCCATGAAACGTCGCATCCTCATCGCCGCGCTCGCCGCTGCCTTCGCGCTGCCGGCGGCTTTCTCCGCCAGTGCGGAAGAGGGCAAGCCCGGCGGCAGCATCATCGTCACTTACAAGGACGACATCGTCACCCTCGACCCGGCCATCGGTTACGACTGGGTGAACTGGTCCATGATCAAGAGCATCTTTTCGCGCCTGCTCGACTACAAGCCCGGCACCACCGAGCTGGTGCCCAGCCTGGCGGAGGGCTACGAAATCTCCAAGGACGGGCTCACCTACACCTTCAAGCTGCGCAAGGGCGTGAAGTTCCACAACGGCCGCGAGGTGGTGGCGCAGGACGTGAAGTACTCCTTCGAGCGCACCAACAACCCCAAGACTGAGAGCCCCGGGGCCGGCTTCTACGACCAGATCGCCGGCATGGACGCCTTCAAGAAGGGCAAGGCCAAGGAGGTGAAGGGCATCAAGGTGGTGGATCCCTACACCGTGCAGTTCACCCTGGCGCGCCCCGATGCCACGTTCCTGCACGTGGTGGCGCTCAACTTTTCCTCGGTGGTGCCCAAGGAAGCGGTGGACAAGGCGGGCAAGGACTTTGGCAAGAAGCCGGTGGGTTCGGGCGCCTACTCCGTGGCGGAGTGGAAGCTCGGCCAGCAACTGGTGTTCAAGAAGAACCCCGACTATTTCGTGCCCGGCGTGCCCAAGCTCGACCAGATCACCTTCCAGGTGGGCCTCGAGCCCATGACGGCCATCCTCAAGCTGGAGAAGGGCGAGGCCGACGTGGCGGGCGACGGCATCCCGCCAGCCAAGTTCCTCGAGATCCGCAACAACCCCAAGTACGCGGGCATGATCGTGGAAGGCGGCCAGCTGCACACCGGCTACGTGACGCTCAACGTGCAGATGAAGCCCTTCGACGACGTGCGCGTTCGCCAGGCGGTGAACATGGCGGTCAACAAGGAGCGTATTGTCAAGATCATCAACAACCGCGCCGTGCCGGCCACCCAGCCGCTGCCGCCGTCCATGCCCGGCTATGACAAGGAGTTCAAGGGCTACGCCTACGACCCGGCCAAGGCCAAGGCACTGCTCAAGGAGGCGGGGCTCGAGAAGGGCTTCAAGACCACGCTGTACGTGTTCAACGTGGACCCGAACCCGCGCATCGCCCAGGCCATTCAGCAGGACCTGAAGGAGATCGGCATCGAAGTGGCGCTCAAGAACCTGGCGCAGGCCAACGTGATCGCGGCCGGCGGCAAGCCCAAGACCGCGCCCATGATCTGGTCCGGCGGCATGGCGTGGATCGCGGACTTCCCCGATCCCTCCAACTTCTACGGGCCCATCCTGGGCTGCGGCGGCGCCACGGCAGGCGGCTGGAACTGGTCGTGGTACTGCAACAAGGACCTCGACAAGCGCGCCGAGGCGGCGGATGCCATGTCCGACCCGGCTAAGGCGGGCGAGCGGGCGCAGGCGTGGAAGACCGTGTTCACGGACATCATGAAGGACGCGCCTTGGATCCCGGTGTTCAACGAGCAGCGCTTCACCTTCCGCTCCAAGCGGCTGGGCGGGGCCGACAACCTGTTCGTGGACCCGGTGCGCATTCCCATCAACTACGACTACATCTACGTCAAGGGCTGAGTCAGGCCCAGGCCGGCGCCCCCCGCGGAACGCCGGCTCCTGCGAAGCGGGCGCGGCCCTCCGCGCCCGCTTCGCTTTGCGGCATCGCGCAGGGAGAGCGCCTTCATGGCACACACGCATCACGATCACACCATCCACCGGCACCAGCACCACATCGGCTGGAACAACGCCATCGCGCCGGTGCTCACTATCGCGCCGGGCCAGTCGGTGGAATTCGAGGTCTTCGAGGCCTCCGGCGGGCAGCTCTCGCCGTCTTCCACCGTGGCCGACGTGGGCACCATGGACTTCGGCAAGGTCAATCCCGTCACCGGTCCGGTGTTCGTGGACGGCGCCCAGCCGGGCGACGTGCTCAAGGTGACGCTGCTCGGCTTCAAGCCCTCGGGCTGGGGCTGGACCGCCAACATCCCGGGCTTCGGGCTGCTGGCCGACGATTTCAGGGAACCCGCGCTGCACCTGTGGAAGTACGACCCGGCCACACTGGCGCCGGCGTTCTTCGGGCGCTTCGGACGGGTGCCCCTCAAGCCCTTCACCGGCACCATCGGTGTTGCCATGGCCGAGGACGGGCAGCACAGCATCGTCCCGCCGCGCCGCGTGGGCGGCAACATGGATGTGCGCGACGTGGCGGAGGGCACCGAGCTCTACCTGCCCGTGGAAGTGGCCGGCGCGCTGTTCTCCGTGGGCGACACCCACGCAGCCCAGGGCGACGGCGAGGTGTGCGGCACGGCCATCGAGAGCCCCATGAGCGTGGCGCTCAAGTTCGACCTGATCAAGGGCGAGAAGCTCGCCTTCCCGCGCTTCACCACACCCGGGCCCGTCACGCGCCACCTGGACGCGAAGGGCTACGAGGTCACCACCGGCGTGTCGCCCGATCTCATCCAGGGCGCGCGCGACGCGGTGCGCGGCATGATCGACCTGCTCACGCGGCGCCACGGCATGTCGGCCGTGGAGGCCTACATGCTGTGCAGCGTGTGCGCGGATCTGCGCATCTCCGAGATCGTGGACGTGCCCAACTGGCTCGTGTCGCTGTATTTCCCGAGGATCGTGCTGGAGTGACGCTGCTCGCAGTGGACGCGCTTTCGGTGGGCTTCGGGTCTGCCCGGGCGAGCGTTCCGGTGGTGGACGCGGTGAGCTTCTCCCTGGCCAAGGGCGAGACCCTCGGGCTCGTGGGCGAGTCGGGCTGCGGCAAGACCGTCACGGTGATGTCCGCCATCCGGTTGCTGCCCTCGCCGCCCGCACAGGTCACCGGCGGCTCGGTGCGTTTCGACGGCATCGACCTGGTGACGGCGCCCAAGGCGCGGCTGCGCGAGCTGTGGGGCAACCGTATCGGCGTGGTGTTCCAGAACCCCATGACGAGCCTGAATCCCACCTTCACCGTCGGCTTCCAGCTGGTGGAGGCGCTGCGGCTGCACCGCCGCCTGAGCCAAACGCAGGCGCGCGAGCAGGTGATGGCCATGCTGGCCCGCGTGGGCATCAACGCGCCCGAGCGCCGCCTGCAGCAGTATCCCCACGAGCTCTCGGGCGGGCTGCGCCAGCGCGTGATGATCGCCATGGCGCTCATCTGTCGCCCCGAGCTGCTCATCGCCGACGAGCCCACCACCGCTCTGGACGTGACGCTGCAGGCGCAGATTCTCGCCCTGCTGCGCAGCCTGCGCGACGAACTGGGCATGGGCATCCTGATGATCACCCACGACCTGGGCGTGGTGGCCGAGTTCTGCGACCGCGTGGCGGTGATGTACGCGGGACGCATCGTGGAAACGGCGGCGGTGCACGAACTGTTCCGCGCGCCGCGCCACCCCTATACGCGCGGGCTGATGGAATCCATCCCGCGCATGGACACGCCGCGTGAGCAGCCGCTCGCCACCATCGAGGGCATGGTGCCCCCGCCTGGGCGGCGTGGCGCGGGATGCGCCTTCGCGGATCGCTGCACGCGCGCACTGGAGCGTTGCCGTGCCGGGACGCCGCCGCTGGCGGGCGAGGGCGGGCACGCCGTGGCCTGCTGGAATGCCGCGCCGTGAGCGCGCTGCTGGAGGTCACCGAGCTCGCCAAGGCCTTCCCGGTCAAGGGCGGGGGCGCCATCCACGCAGTGAACGGCGTGAGCTTCGATCAGGCGGCGGGCGAGACTATCGGCATCGTGGGGGAGTCGGGCTGCGGCAAGTCCACGCTGGGGCGGCTCATCCTGCAGCTCATCCGGCCCACCTCCGGCAGCGTGCGTTTTCGCGGCAAGGACCTGACGCTGCTGTCGGAGACCGCCATGCGCCCCATGCGCAGGCACCTGCAGATGATCTTCCAGGACCCCTATGCCGCGCTCGACCCGCGCATGCGCGTAGGCGCGCTCATTGAGGAGCCGTTGGTGATCCACCGCATCGGCACCCGCGCCGAGCGCGCCAGGGCGGTGGCGGAGCTGCTGGAGACCTGCGGCCTGCCCGCGGACGTGGCGGCGCGCTACCCGCATGAGTTCTCCGGCGGACAGCGCCAGCGGGTGTGCATCGCGCGGGCGCTGGCGTTGTCGCCCGAGCTGATCGTGGCCGACGAGCCCGTGTCGGCGCTGGATGTGTCCATCCAGTCGCAGATCCTCAACCTCATGATGGCCCTCAAGCGCGATCGCGGCCTTTCCTACCTGTTCATCTCCCACAACCTGGCGGTGGTGAAGTACGTGAGCGACCGGCTCGCGGTGATGTACCTCGGGCGCGTGGTGGAGATGGGGCCCGCCGAGGAGATCTACTCTGACCCGCGCCATCCCTACACCCGCGCCCTGATCGCTGCCATCCCCGAGCCCTACCCGGACCGCCCGCGGGATCACGCCGTGGTGCAGGGCGACCTTCCCAGCCCCGAGAGCCCGCCATCAGGCTGCCGCTTCCATCCGCGCTGCCCCCATGCCACCGAGCGGTGCCGCGTGGAAGCGCCCGGGCCTGTGGCCGTGGGCGGGCGAGAGCGCGCCCATTTCGTCGAATGTCATCTCTACTGAGAGCCGTGTCAGCGTGAGTGAACTCGTCATCCGTCCGGCTGCGCCCGATGACGCCGCCCTGGTGCTGCGCTTCGTGCGCGAGCTGGCCAGCTATGAGCGCCTCTCGCATCTGGTTACCGCCACCGAGGAGTCGCTGCGCGAGGCGCTGTTCGGGGCGCGGCCTGGCGCTGAAGTGGCGCTCGCCTTCGAGGCGGGCGCCGCGGTGGGCTTCGGCGAGTAAATCCACACCATAACCACCATCAAGGGCAAGCCAGGGCTGTGGCTGGAGGGCATAGTAGTGCTGCCCGGACCCCGC
>DAIPHN010000026.1:0-25900 GCA_036771335.1 Burkholderiales bacterium | reverse complement strand
CCACCGAATGTCTCCTGTAATGAGCGCCGTAACCACGGAGGCGCCCATCACCAGCAGCAAAAGAAACAGGACGACGCGCAGTAGCAGCATGCAGTGGCTGCCGCGGCGAGCCGCCCTCTATCAGGCGCTCTGGACCTGGAACCGGGAGAAGGCTGGCGGTGCGTCGTCCTGGTCGAACGTGACGGTTTCCCAGGCGCCCTCGGTCTCCAGCAATCGCCTCAGCAGGGCATTGTTCAGCGCATGCCCGGACTTGAAGGCGCGGTACGCTCCCACCAGCGGATGGCCGAGCAAATACAGGTCGCCCACGGCGTCGAGCACCTTGTGCTTGACGAACTCGTCGTCATAGCGCAAGCCGTCGCTGTTCAGAACACGGTACTCATCCATGACGATTGCGTTGTCGAGACTGCCCCCCAGCGCCAGACCCTGCGCCCGCATCATCTCTACTTCGTGCATGAAGCCGAAGGTGCGGGCCCTCGCCACCTCGCGTGCATAGGACGCCGTGGCGAAATCCACCACGACGCTGTTGCCGGAATCGGCGAAGGCGGGATGGCGAAAATCGATGGCGAACTCGAGCCGGAAGCCGTGGTGAGGCTCAAGACGCGCCCACTTGTCGCCGTGGCGCACCTCGACGGCCTGGCGAACCCGGATGAACTTCTTCGGGGCGGCCTGCTCTTCGATACCGGCGGACTGCAGCAGGAACACGAACGGCCCCGCCGAACCGTCCATGATGGGGATCTCCCCCGCGGTCACCTCCGCGTACACGTTGTCGATCCCCAGACCTGCCAGCGCGGACATCAGGTGTTCGACAGTGGAAACCCTCGCGCCGCCGTTCTCGATGCAGGACGACAAGCGCGTATCCTTCACGGCGTAAGGCGAAGCCGGGATGTCAACGGGCACGGGCAGGTCGGTGCGCCGAAAAACGATTCCGGTATTGACGGCAGCCGGCCTCAGGGTGAGCTCGACTTTCTCGCCCGTGTGCAAGCCCACGCCCGTGGCGCGAACCAGATTCCTGAGGGTTCGTTGCTGAATCATGTTGTCCGGCGAAACCGGCAAACACCAAAAGCTTGGTACGGTATCACGTCCATGGTTCTCTCGCTCAGGTAGGTCCACGCCCGCCGCACGTGGCCCGGTCAGTCCGCCTGTTTGCGCAGAAACGCCGGGATGTCCAGCATCTCGATGCCCGATTGCTTCATGGCCTCCACGGTATCGCGGTTGCGTCGGCGAATCACGGCGGGGGCGTCGAGGGAGCCGTAGTCGGGCTCCTGGGCTGGAGCCGCCTGCGCGGTGGCGGCCACCGGGATTGGCATGGGGGCGGTGCCGGTCTTGACCACCTGCAGGGGCCGGGGCAGCTGGCGCGAAAGCGGATTGCCGAGGCCCGTGGCCACCATGGTGACGCGCAGATCTTCTCCCATCGCCTCGTCGATGACTGTGCCCACGATCACCGTGGCATCCTCGGCAGTGAAGGCGCGGATGGTGTTCATCACCTCGTGCACCTCCTTCATGCGCAGGTTGGGCGACGCGGTTATGTTGACCAGAACGCCACGGGCGCCGGCCAGGTTCACGTCCTCGAGCAGAGGGCTCGCTACCGCCTGCTCGGCGGCCTCGGTGGCGCGGTGCGGCCCGGAAGCGAGCGACGATCCCATCATAGCCATTCCCATCTCCGACATCACCGTGCGGACGTCCGCGAAATCCACGTTCACGAGGCCGGGGCACTTGATGACCTCGGCGATGCCAGCCACGGCGCCGTACAACACGCTGTTGGCAGCCTTGAAGGCATCGAGCATGGCCACGTCCTCGCCAAGAACCGCCATGAGCTTGTCGTTCGGTATGACGATCAGCGAATCCACGTGGCGCGCCAGGTCTTCCAGGCCGGAGGCCGCCACCTTCAGCCGCTTGCCTTCGAACGCGAAGGGCTTGGTGACCACCGCAACGGTGAGGATGCCCAGCTCGCGCGCCACCTCCGCCACCACGGGCGCGGCGCCGGTACCCGTGCCCCCGCCCATCCCGGCGGTGAGGAACAGCATGTCTGCGCCCTCGATGAGCTCGGTGATGCGCTCCCGGTCCTCCTCGGCGGCGCGGCGGCCAACCTCGGGATTGGCGCCCGCGCCCAGGCCCTTGGTTACTCCGGTGCCCAGCTGCAGCAGCCGGCCCGCGCGGTTGCGCTTCAGCGCCTGGGCATCGGTGTTCAGGCAGATGAACTCCACCCCTTCGACTCCTTCCTCGATCATGTGGTCCACCGCGTTGCCGCCGCACCCGCCCACGCCAACGACCTTGATGACCGCCTCCTGTCCCTGCGTGTCAAGGATCTCAAACATCTCTTTCCCTCCTCCTGAAGATTACGACGGAAACGACTGAAAACCGGCCGTGCCGCGCCTCGCGCGCAACGCCTAGAAATTGGCCTGGAACCACTCCTTCATTCGCATGGCGATGTGCTGTACGCGGCCGGTGGAGAGCTTCGAGAGCTCGCGCCGGCGATGCTGCTCGTGCGCCGCCATGAGCAGCCCCACCGCCGTGGAGTGGCGCGCGCTGCGCACATGCTCCGCCAGCGGGCCCACGTACACAGGCAGACCGAGCCGCACCGGCATGTGGAAAACCTCCTCGCCCAGCTCCACCATGCCCTGCATCGCGGCGCTGCCGCCTGTGATCACTACGCCCGAGGACAGCAGGTCCTCGAAACCGCTGCGGCGCAGCTCGGCCTGCACCAGGGAGTAGAGCTCCTCCACACGCGGCTCGATAACCTCGGCGAGCGTCTGGCGGGACATCTGACGCGAGGCGCGCTCGCCCACCCCCGGCACCTCGATACTGTGCTGGGGATCGGCCAGCTGGCGCAGCGCGCAGCCATGCTGGCGCTTGAGCTCCTCGGCCTCCTTGGTGGGCGTACGCAGCGCCATGGCGATGTCGTTGGTGATCTGGTCGCCGGCGATGGGAATCACCGCCGTGTGGCGGATCGCCCCGCCGGTGAAAACCGCGATGTCGGTCGTTCCGCCACCAATGTCCACCAGCGCGACGCCCAGGTCCTTCTCGTCCTCGGAAAGGGTCGCCATGGCGGAGGCAAGCGGCTGGAGGATGAGATCGCGCGCGTCGAGGCCGCAGCGGCGCACGCATTTGAGAATGTTCTGCGCCGCGGACACCGCGCCGGTGACGATGTGCACCTTCACCTCCAGCCGGACGCCGCTCATGCCCACTGGCTCTCGCACATCCTCCTGCCCGTCGATGACGAACTCCTGGTTGAGCACGTGCAGGACCTGCTGGTCGGTGGAAATGTTCACCGCCCTCGCCGTGTCCAGCACGCGTTCCACATCCTGTTCGCCCACCTCGCGATCCTTGATCGCCACCATGCCGTGGGAATTGAAGCTCCGGATGTGGCTCCCCGCGATGCCGGTGTAGACCTCGCGGATCTTGCAATCCGCCATGAGCTCGGCCTCCTCGAGCGCGCGCTGGATCGCGTGCACGGTGGACTCGATGTTGACCACCACGCCCTTCTTCAGGCCGCGGGATGGATGGCTGCCCATGCCGATCACCTCGAACACACCCTCCGGCCTGGCCTCCGCCACGATGGCCGATATCTTCGAGGTGCCGATGTCCAAGCCCACGATGAGGTTTCTTCCCTCCTTGCCGCGGGGCGCGAGGGTCATGCGTTTGTGTTCGCCGGGGTCCATGGCACTTGCTCTCCCTGTTTCAAGCCTTTCCGCCGTCCTGCCATCGAAGCCCGCGGATTCGCACCGCGAAGCCGTTCGGATACCTGAGATCCACCACTGCCGGGGCAGTGCGCATCCGGCCGATGCTCGCCGCGTAGGCGGTGGTGAAGCGCGCCAAGCGCCGCTGCACCTGCTCGCGACCCACTTCCAGCGTCATGCCGTCGTCCAAGCGCAGCGTCCATGCGCGCCGCGGTGACAGCGTCAGGTGCGTCACCTGCCTCCCAAGGCGATCGAGCGCAACCGAGAACTCGCCGTAGCCCCTGGCCATGTCGGCGGCCGCCTCCTCCGGCCCGCTGAACACAGGCAGCACGCGGTCGCTGGCGGCCTCGAAGCGCTCGCCGTAGGTGTTGACGAGCCCGTCCTGGCCCCAGCGGGCGAGCACCTGATGTTCCTCGATCGACACCTCCAGCCGGTCGGGCCAGTGGCGCCGCACGTTCACGCGGCGCACCCAGGGCAGGCGCTCGAAAGACAAGCGCGCAGCTTCGAGGTCGAGGGTGAAGAAATTGCCGCGCAGTTCGCCGCGCACTACCGCTTCGAGCTGGGCGCGCGTGACCTGATCCACCGCACCGACCACACGCACTTCCCTAACCTGGAACACCGGCAGGTGCACCACTACGAGAATCGACATCAGCATCAACGCTGCGGCAGCGACGCCGTAAAGGAAATTGGCGGTGGCAGTAAGCAGCTCTGGCCTATCCCACATGGGAGAGCTCCAGGATGCGCAGCACAAGCTGGGTGAAATCCACGCCGGCCGCCCTTGCCGCCATGGGCACTAGGCTGTGGCCTGTCATGCCCGGAGACGTGTTGATCTCCAGCAGAGCCACGGTGCCGTCGCGGCGGCGAATGAGGTCGGCACGCCCCCAGCCCTCACAGCCGAGAACGGCGGCGGCGCGCATGACCAGCGACTGGATGCGCTGTTCTTCCGCAGCGGGAAGACCGCACGGGCAGTGGTACGTGGTCTCGTCGCTAAAATACTTGTTGTGGTAATCGTAGTTTCCCTGCGGAGCCTCGATGCGGATCAGCGGCAGCGCCTGGTCGCCCACGAAACCAGCCGTGAGCTCGTCGCCGGCCACGAACTCCTCCGCCAGCACAAGCGGGTCGTGGCGCGCGGCAAGCGCGAACGCGTCGGGCAGCTGCTCGGCCCGCTGCACGCGTGTGAGCCCGAGGGTGGAGCCCTCTCGGGCCGGCTTCACGCTCAGCGGCAGCCCCAGCCGCGCTGTCACGGCGTCCCAGTCGCAGCCGGTCTCCAGCACTTCCCAGCGCGGCGTCGGAATACCGCAGCCGACCCACAGCATCTTGGTGCGCACCTTGTCCATGGCCAGCGCGGAGGCCATCACGCCGCTGCCGGTGTAGGCGATGCCCATGATCTCGAGCGCCCCCTGCACCGTGCCGTCCTCGCCGCCGCGGCCGTGCAGGGCGATGAAGACCCGCACGAAACGTTCGCGCTTCAGATCGAATAGCTCGCGCTGCGAGGGATCGAAGCCGTGGGCGTTCACACCCGCGGCCTGCAGTGCCGCCAGCACCGCACCGCCGGACAGCAGCGAGATCTCTCGCTCGCCGCTCGCCCCACCCATCAGGACCGCAACCTTTCCGAATTGCCCCGGATCACTCATGCCGGCTCCCCAACAATTCGCACTTCCGGTTCGAGGTCCACGCCCCGGCACGCCATCACCGTCTGGCGTACTGTCTCGATGAGGCGCTCGATGTCGAGCGCGCTGGCCGAGCCGGTGTTGACGATGAAGTTGGCGTGCTTGCGCGACACCTCTGCGCCGCCGAGGCGCAGGCCCTTCAGGCCGCACTGCTCGATCAGCCTTGCCGCGTGATCCCCGGGCGGATTGCGGAACACCGAGCCTGCGTTGGGCTGGCCCAGTGGCTGGCTGGCGATGCGCCGCGAGAGGAACTGCTTCACCCGCTCGCGCGCTGCCTGCCCATCGCCCGGGATGAAGCGGAACCACGCCGCCGCGAACCACTCCTGCCCGGCGGCCGCGGGCGGCAGCAGGGCGCAGTTGCGATAACCCCGGCGGTAGTCGCCAGGGAGACGCTCAACCAGCCCGCCGCCGCGATCCACCGCCAGCACGCGCTCCACCCGGTCCCACGTCTCGGCCCCATAGCAGCCCGCGTTCATGGCCAGGGCTCCGCCCACCGTACCGGGAATGCCGGCCAGGAACTCGCCGCCTTCCAGGCCGTGGGTGGCCGCGAACCGCGACACCTTCGGGCTCGCCACGCCCGCCTCGGCGTACACCAGGCCGCCGTCCTGCACGGCGATGCGCGCCAGCGCGCCGTGGGTAAAGACCACGGTGCCGCGAATGCCGCCGTCGCGCACCAGCAGGTTGCTGCCCAGGCCCACCAGCTCCACGTGTTCCCGCGGATCCAGCGCCGCCAGAAAGGCTCGCAGGTCGTCGAGATCGGCGGGGGTGTAGGCGCGGTCGGCGCAGCCTCCAGCTCGCCAGCTGGTGTGGCGGCTCATGGACTCCGCCAGCCGCAGCTCGCCGCGCAGGCCCCGGGCGGACGCGCGCAGTGCCTCAGCCATGTCCATGAACCCGCTCCGCACCAGGGTCGGCGGCGGCCTGCCGCACCAGGGCCGGCACCTGTCCGATGGAACCCGCCCCCATGGTGACCACCACGTCGCCGGGCCGCGCCGCCGCCACGATGGCAGCCGGAAGGTCGCGCCAGTCCTCCACGAAGACCGGTTCCACCTGCGCCTTGACGCGAATGGCGCGCGCCAGCGAGCGCCCGTCGGCGGCCACGATGGGTGCCTCGCCAGCCGCGTACACCTCCGTGAGCAGCAGCGCGTCCACGGTGGAGAGCACCTTGACGAAATCCTCGAACACGTCGCGGGTGCGCGAGAAACGGTGCGGCTGGAATGCCAGGATCAGGCGCCGCCCGGGAAAGGCGCCGCGCACGGCGGCGAGCGTGGCGGCCATCTCGGCAGGGTGGTGGCCGTAGTCGTCCACCAGGGTGAAACTGCCGCCCGGGCAGGCGATGTCGCCGTAGCGCTGGAAACGCCTGCCCACGCCGCGGAAGCTCGCCAGGGCGGCGAGAATCGCCTGGTCCGATGCGCCCACCTCCATGCCCACGGCTATGGCCGCAAGGGCGTTCTGCACGTTGTGCACGCCGGGCAGGTTTAGCGTGGCCTCCAGGCTGCGCGCCGGGCTGCCGTTGGCGGCGCGGCGCACGGTGAAGCGCATGCGGCCGCCCTCGTGCACGATCTCGGTGGCGCGGATCTGCGCATCCTCCGACAGGCCGTAGGTGGTGACTGGCTTGGTGAGCATGGGGATGATGCTGCGCACGTTGGCATCGTCCACGCACATCACAGCCATGCCGTAGAAGGGCAGGCGCTGCACGAACTCCACGAAGGCCTGGCGCAGCCGCGCGAAATCGTGCCCGTAGGTCTCCATGTGGTCGGCGTCGATGTTGGTGACCACCGCAAGCACCGGTTGCAGGTACAGGAACGAGGCGTCCGATTCGTCGGCCTCCACGACGATAAATTCACCCTGGCCGAGCTTTGCGTTGGACCCCGCCGCCTCGAGCCGGCCGCCGATCACGAAGGTCGGGTCCATGCCCGCCTCGGCCAGCACGCTCGCCACCAGGCTGGTGGTGGTGGTCTTGCCATGGGTGCCCGCTACCGCAATGCCCTGGCGCAGCCGCATGAGCTCGGCCAGCATCAGCGCGCGGGGCACCACCGGCACGCGCCTCGTCCGCGCCGCCCTCACCTCGGGGTTGTCGGGCTTCACGGCGGTGGAGATCACCACCGCGTCGGCGCCCTGTACGTGGGCCGCCTCGTGGCCGACGGCCACCCGCGCGCCCATTTGCGCCAGGCGGCGCGTGGCGGCGCTCTCGGCCACATCCGACCCGCTTACCTGGTAGCCGAGATTGAGCAGCACTTCGGCGATGCCGCTCATACCAGCGCCGCCGATGCCGACAAAGTGGACGTGGCGCACCTTGTGCCTCACCGGCGGTCCCCTGCGAGCGCCGCGCACTGCTCGGCCACCAGCCGGGTGGCCTCGGGGCGGGCCAGCGCCCGGGCCCTCTGCCCCATGGCGGCCAGCGCCGGACGGGTGCAGCCGCGCAGCAGTCCCGCCAGGCGTTGCGGCGTCAGCTCACGCTGGGGCAGAAGCACGGCCGCGCCGGAACCGGACAAGAAGCGCGCGTTCGCGCTCTGATGATCGTCCACGGCGTGGGGCAGCGGCACCAGCACCGCGGCGACCCCGGCCGCCGCGATCTCCGCCACGGTGAGCGCGCCCGCGCGGCACAGCACCACGTCGGCCTCGGCCAGGGCGGCGGCCATGTCCTCGATGAAGGCGACGCACTGGGCCTGAACGCCCGCGGCCTCGTAGGCTGTCCGCAGGGACTCCACGTGACGGACGCCCGACTGGTGGCGCGTGACGGGGCGCGCGTGCTCCGGCAGCAGCGCCAACGCCGCCGGCACCGCCTCGTTGAGCGGCTGTGCGCCCAGGCTGCCCCCCATCACCAGCAACCGCAGACCGCCCTCCCGGGCGCTGTAGCGCAACGCCGGGTCGGGCAGCGCGGCGATGGATTCGCGTACCGGGTTGCCCGTCCACTCACCGCGCGGCAGCACCCCGGGGAAGCCGCCCAGGCACCGGCGTGCCCACCGGGCGAGCACGCGGTTGGCCATGCCAGCGATGGCGTTCTGCTCGTGCAGCACCAGGGGCCTGCCCGTCAGGATGGCGGTCAGGCCGCCGGGAAAGGAGATGTAGCCCCCCATGCCCAGCACCACGTCGGGCCGCTCGGCGCGCATCACCCGTGCGCACTGCGCAACCGCCACCAGCAGGTTGAAGGGCAGCAGCAGCGCCCGCAGCAGACCCTTGCCGCGCAGCCCCGAGAAGCGGATGAAGCGCATCGGGTAGCCGCGCTTGGGCACCAGATCGGCTTCCATGCCCGCCCTCGAGCCGAGCCACACCACGTTCCACCCGCGCGCGCGCAGCCAGTCGGCCACGGCGAGCGCTGGCATCACGTGGCCGCCAGTACCGCCGGCCATAACCAGCAGGGTCGGGACGCCGGCGCTCATCGGGCCCTTCCCCGCATGAGCTCGCGGTTCTCGAAGTCCACCCGCAGAAGTATCGCCAGGGCTGCCACGTTGGCCACCAGACCGCTCCCGCCGAAGGACATGAGCGGCAGGGTGATCCCCTTGGTAGGCAGCACGCCGAGATTCACGCCAATGTTGATGAGCGCCTGGGTGCCGATCCATAGGCCCACGCCCTGGGCCACCAGCGCCGGGTAGTAGCGCTCCAGGCGGGCGGCCTGGGCACCGATGGCGAAGGCGCGCGCCACCACCCACGCGAGCAGCGCCAGCACCGCCGCCACCCCCGCGAAACCCAGTTCCTCGCCGATCACGGCCAGCAGGAAATCGGTGTGCGCCTCCGGCAGGTAGAGCAGCTTCTCCACGCTCGCCCCCAGGCCCACGCCGAACCACTCGCCGCGGCCGAAGGCAATCAGAGCGTGGGACAGCTGGTATCCCGCGCCGAAGGGATCGGACCACGGGTCCAGCAGCACGGCGATGCGCTGCATGCGATAGGGCGAAACCCAGATGAGCAGCACGAAGCCCAGCACCAGGAGCACCACCAGGGCTGCGAACAGCCGCCAGTTCATCCCGCCCAGGAACAGCACGCCCATGGCGATGGTGGTGATCACCACGAAGGCGCCAAAGTCCGGCTCCATGAGCAGCAGTGTCCCGATCAGCATCATCACCGCGAACAACGGCAGGAAGCCCTTGCGAAAGCTGCCCATGAAGGCCGCCTTGCGCACCGTGTAATCGGCGGCGTAGAGCACCGCGAACAGCTTCACCAGCTCGGAGGGCTGCACGCCGGCGCCCAACAGGCGCAGCCATCGCTGGCTGCCATTCACCTCGCGCCCGACGCCCGGGATCAGCACAGCCGCGAGCAGCACGGCCCCCAGCAGGAACAGCCACGGCGAGGCCCGCTGCCACAGGCTCGTGGGCACCTGAAAGGCCACGAATCCCGCTGCCGCTGCCACACCCAGGAAGATCCCGTGACGTACAAGGTAATAGTGAGGCTGGTGCCCGGCGAGGCGGCTCGCCTCGGCGATGGCGATGGAGGCGGAGTACACCATCACCAGCCCGGCGGCCAGCAACAGCAGCACGGCGCGCACCAGCGATGCGTCGAGGGGCGCCATGGCCGCCCTGGGCCGCCTCAGGCTCGCGTATGGCATGCCGTCGCCAGGCCGCCCACGGCAGCGCGAAACACTTCCGCCCGGTGCTCGTAGTCGCGGAACATGTCGAAGCTGGCGCACGCCGGCGACAGCAGCACCGCGTCGCCGGGCTGCGAGGCTTCGAAGGCAGCCCGCACCGCCTCCTCCATGGACGCGGCACTCACCAGCGGCACGCTGCCGCCAGCCGCGGCTCGTGCGATCTCCCCGGCATCACGGCCGATCAGCACCAGCGCCCGGACCCGCCCCGCGAGCGCCCGGGCCAGCGGCGTGAAGTCCTGGCCTTTGCCATCGCCGCCGGCGATCAGCACCACGGTCTCCCGCAGGCCCTTGAGCGCTGCCACCGTGGCGCCCACGTTAGTGCCCTTGGAGTCGTCGAAGAACCGGCGGCCGTCCAGCTCGCCCACGAATTGCACCCGGTGCGGCAGCCCCTCGAAGGCCACCAGCGCGGGAACCAGCGCCTCGTACCCCAGGCCAATAGCCCGGCACAGGGCGAGCGCGGCGAGGGCGTTGGCGGCGTTGTGCAAGCCCGCCACGCGCAGCCGCGACACCGGAAGGATACGGCGAGCGCCCTCCGCGAGCCAGTGCTCGCCGTCGCCGAGCAGACCCCACTGCGGACCGGGGCCCGGGGCACCCAGCCCGAAACTCCACACCGGCGCACCTGGCGAGGCGAGGCGACGCGTCCACTCGTCGTCGCGATTCACCACCTGCACCCGAGCGCCCCGCAGGATGCGCGCCTTGGCATCGCCATAGGCCTGCATGCCACCGTAGCGGTCGAGGTGATCCTCCGACAGGTTGAGGATGGCGGCTGCGTCGGGCGCGAGCGAACTGGTGCTCTCCAGCTGGAAGCTCGACAGCTCCAGCACGGCCACCTGCGGCCAGGCGCGCGCACCGCTTTCCATGTCGCTCAGGGCATCCAGCACCGGCAGGCCGATGTTGCCGGCCACGAGCGTTTCGAGCCCGGCGCCGGCACACAGCGCGCCGGTCATGGCGGTGACGGTGCTCTTGCCGTTTGAGCCAGTGATGGCGAGCACGCGCGGGCGCGTCCGGCCGGACGCCGCGCCGCGCTGCGCCAGGGCGCGGGCGAACAGTTCCACGTCTCCGATCACTTCGAGACCGCGGGCCAGCGCACGCTGCACACCGGCATCGCCGCGCGGCACGCCAGGACTGAGGATCGCCATGTCGGCGCTGGCGAAGTCTGCGTCGGTCCAGGCCCCCAGCGACACTTCCGCGCCCGGCAGGGCCGCGCGCAGGGCGGACAGGGCAGGCGGCGCGGCTCGGGTATCCAGGACCCGCACCGTCGCGCCCTGGCCGGCGCACCAGCGTGCCGCCGACAGGCCAGTGGCGCCCAGGCCGAGCACCAGCACCCGCTGGCCCGGGTACGGCGCTGCCGCGACGGCTGGCATCCCCTTGCTCATCGCAGCTTCAGCGTGGACAGGCCGAACAGCACCAGCATCATGGTGATGATCCAGAAGCGCACCACCACCTGATTCTCCTTCCAGCCCTTGAGCTCGTAGTGATGGTGCAGCGGCGCCATCCTGAAGATGCGTTTCCCGGTGAGCTTGAAGGAGGCCACCTGCAGCATCACCGACAGCGTTTCCACCACGAACACGCCGCCCATGATGAACAGCACGATCTCCTGGCGCACGATCACGGCGATGGTTCCCAGGGCGGCGCCCAGGGCCAGCGCGCCCACGTCGCCCATGAACACCTCGGCCGGATAGGCGGTGAACCACAGGAAGGCGAGCCCCGCGCCGGCCATGGCGGCGCACAGCACCGTGAGCTCGCCGGCGCCGGGGATGTAGGGGAATCCCAGGTACTTCGCGAAGACCGTATTGCCAGCCACGTAGGCGAACACCCCGAGCGCGCTGCCCACCATGACCGTGGGCATGATGGCGCGCCCGTCCAGGCCGTCGGTGAGGTTGACGGCGTTGGAAGTGCCCACGATCACGAAATAGGTGAGGGTGATGAAGCCGAACACCCCCAGGGGATAGGCCACGTTCTTGAAGAACGGCACGATGAGCTGCGTCTCCGTGGGCAGCGTGGCCGAGAACGCCAAGAACAGCGCCGCGCCCAGCCCGATCACCGATTGCCACAGGTACTTCCAGCGTGCCGGCAGGCCCTTGGGGTTTCGATACACCACCTTGCGGTAGTCGTCCACCCAGCCGATGAGGCCATGGCCGAAGGTGACCACCAGGACCACCCACACGAAGCGATTGGAGAGATCGGCCCAGAGCAGCGTGGCCACGCCCATGGACACCAGGATGAGCGCCCCGCCCATGGTGGGCGTGCCCGCCTTGCTGAGGTGGCTCTTGGGGCCGTCGTCGCGCACCGCCTGGCCGATCTTGTAAGCGGTGAGCTTGCGGATCATGGCCGGCCCCACCACGAAGGAGATAACCAGCGCCGTCATGGTGGCTAGCACCGCGCGCAGGGTGATGTAGGAGAACACGTTGAAGGCGCGTATGTCCCTGGCAAGCCATTCGGCGAGCGCGAGCAGCATCAGCGGCCTCCCGCCCGTTCGGGCATGGACGGCGCCAGGCGCTCCACCACCCGCTCCATTTGCATGAAGCGCGAGCCCTTCACCAGCACCGTGACCCCCGGCGCGCACTCGGCGCGCGCGGCCGCCGCGAGGCCATCCACGGACTGAGCGGGGCGGCCGCCCCGCCCGAAGGCATTCACCGCCGCCGGTGCGGCCGCGCCGAGGCCCAACAGCGCATGGACGCCGCGCTGGCGCGCGTGCTCGCCCACCTGGGCGTGAAGGGCAAGGGCATCGGCTCCCAGTTCGCCCATGTCGCCCATGACGAGTACGCGCCGGCCGGGCTGCCCGCCGAGCCAGTCGAGCGCCGCCCTCATGGAGTCGGGGTTGGCATTGTAGGTGTCGTCCACCAGCACCGCGCCGCCGGGCCCCGGCTTGCGCTGCAGGCGGCCCCCGGTGCCCGCGTAGCCGGCCAGTCCCGCGGCAATGGCGGTCGGGGCCACGCCCAAGGCCACGGCGCAGGCGGCCGCGCAAAGCGCGTTGCGCACGTTGTGCACGCCCGGCACCTGCAGGCGCACCTCCGCCTCACCGGCCGGGGTGTGCAGCGCCAGAGCCGCGGGATCATGCGTGGACAGCCGGCCCGTTACGGAGGCCGGCGCGTCGAGGGCGAAATCGAGCACGGCGCGGGTGCCGGCCACCCCTCGCCAGAAACCCGCATAGGCGTCATCGGCGTTGATTACGCAGGTGCCGCCGGGCGCGAGCTCTTCGAATATCTCGCTCTTCGCCCTGGCGATGTTGTCGCGCGAGCCCAGTTCGCCGATGTGAGCAGTGCCGGCGTTGCCGATGGCGGCCACGTCGGGCCGGGCGAGGCGCGTGAGGGTGGCGATCTCGCCGAGGTGATTCATGCCCATCTCCAGAACCGCGAAGCGATGCGCCGGCCGCAGGCGCAGCAGCATCAGCGGCAGGCCGATGTGATTGTTGAGATTGCCCTCGGTGGCAAGCACCGCCCCGGCGCCGGCATGTACGCGCAGGATGGCGGCCAGCATTTCCTTGATGGTGGTCTTGCCATTGCTGCCGGTGACGGCGGCGACCGTTACAGCCATGCGCGCGCGCCACCAAGCGCCGAGCGCGGCCAGCGCGGCGCCCGTGTCGGGTACCACCAGCAGCGCCGCGCCAGGCGTGCGAACCCGCGCGGGATTGCAGACCAGTGCCGCCGCGGCCCCGGCGGCCAGCGCACCGTCCACGTAGTCGTGTCCGTCGAAGCGCTCGCCGCGCAGGGCTACGAACAGCTCGCCCGCGCGTACGCGACGGCTGTCGCTGCCCACCGCCTCGACGGGGGCATCCGGCCCTTGCACCGCCGCACCGAGCGCGGCCGCCGCTTCGGAGAGCCTAAACACGGACCGCCTCCAGGGCCGTGCGCGCCACGTGCACATCGTCGAAGGGCAGCCGCAGGCCGGCCACCTCCTGGGTGCGCTCGTGCCCCTTGCCCGCCACCAGCACCACGTCGCGCACACCGGCCTCGCGCACGGCGCGGGCGATGGCGGCAGCACGGTCCGGCTCCACCACGTGGTTGGCGTGGGCTCCCGCCACCACCTGCTCGATGATGGCGCGCGGGTCCTCCGAGCGCGGATTGTCGCTGGTGACAAAGGCCAGGTCGGAAAACCGTGTGGCCACCTCGCCCATGATCGGGCGCTTTCCCGGGTCGCGCTCGCCGCCGCCGCCGAACACGCACAGCAGCCTCGCCCCCGCCTCGCGGCCCACCAGTTCGCGCAGGGTTTCCATCGCCTTTTGAAGGGCGTCGGGGGTGTGGGCGTAGTCCACCACCACCAGCGGGCGGCCGGGAACACGCACCATCTGCATGCGCCCCGCCACGGGCTCCACTTCGGAGAGCGCGCTGGCGGCGGCTTCGAGGCCCACGCCCATGGAAAGCAGCACGCCCAGACTGCCCAGCAGGTTGCTCACGTTGAAGCCGCCCAGCAGGCGGCTGCGCATCCGCGCCGGCCCCCAGGGTGTGCGGATCTCCAGCGACAGCCCGCGGGTCGAGAGGTCGATTCCATGGGCGGCGATGTCGCCATGCCCAACGCCGTAGCCCAGGACCCGCGTGCGCGTGCGGTCCATGCCATCCACAAGCCCGCGACCAAAGGCGTCGTCCAGGTTGATGACAGCGTTGGCGAGGCCCGGCCAGGCGAACAGCTTCGCCTTCGCCGCACCGTAGGCCGCCATGTGGCCGTGATAGTCCAGGTGATCGCGGGTGAGGTTGGTGAACAGGGCGGTGTGGAACTGCACCCCTTCCACCCGGCCCTGGTCGAGCCCGTGGGAAGAAACCTCCATGGCCACGGCGCGCGCGCCCGCGTCGGCCAGGCGGCGCAGTCCGGCCTGCAGGCTCACGGCGTCGGGGGTGGTGTGGGAGGCGGGCTCCAGCGCCCCAGGGAAACCGTTGCCGAGCGTGCCCATAACGGCGCAGGGTGTGCCAAGGCGATTGAGCGACTGGGCGACCCAGTGGCTGCAGGAGGTCTTGCCGTTCGTTCCTGTGACGCCAGCCACACGCAAGGAGTGGGAAGGGTTTCCGAAGATCTCGGCGGCCAGCGCCGCCACGCGCCCGCGCAGGCCGGGCACGGCAGCGTGCGGAACGAACCAGTCACTGTTCCATTGGAAACCGGTCGGTTCGTACAGAACGGCAGCAGCGCCGGCGGCAAGCGCCTGGGCAATGAAGGCACGGCCATCGCTGCGCTCGCCGGGAAACGCCGCGAACACGTCGCCGGCGCAAACGCGACGGCTGTCGGCGCTCATGCCGCGCAGCGGCACACCGAGGCTGTCGAGCAGCACCCGTTCGGGTATCGCCGCGCCGCGCTCCAACTGGTTCTCCACGGCGCTGCCCGGACCCCTCATACCTCCTCCGCGATGTCGGCGCCCTCGCCGGGGGAACCCGTAGGCGTCACCGGCTGGTCGGGGGGTACGGACAGCATTCGCAGCGCTGCCGCCATGACGGCCGCGAACACCGGCGCGGCAACCTGGCCGCCGTAGTACTGGCCAGCGCCGGGCTCGTCGATGAGCACGGCCACCAGCAGCCGAGGCTGGGACGCTGGCGCGAAGCCGATGAAGGAGGATGCGTAGCGGTCGGCGGCATACTGGCCATTGACCAGCTTGTGCGCCGTGCCGGTCTTGCCTGCCACCCGGTAGCCCGGAACCTGGGCGCGCAGGGCGGTCCCGCCGGGCTGCGTGACCAGCTCGAGCATGGAGCGCACCGTGGCGGCGGTGCCGGGCGAGATCACCCTCTCGCCAACAGGGGGCTGGTCGCGGCGCACCAGCGTGACGGGCAGGAGCTCCCCCCCTGCGCAGAACACCGTGTAGGCGCGCGCCAACTGCAGCAGGCTCGCGGAGATCCCATGCCCGTAACTCATGGTGGCCTGCTCGATGGGCCGCCAGCGGCTTGGGTCGCGCAGCCGTCCGCCAGCCTCGCCCGGGAAGCCCGAGCGCGGAGATGCGCCGAAGCCCGACGCATTGAGGGTCCGCCAAAGCTTCTCGGGAGGCATGGCGAGGGCCATGCGCGCCGTGCCCACGTTGGAGGACTTCTGGATCACCTGGGCCACGGTGAGATTTCCCGCAGGGTGCGCGTCGCGAATGGTGGCCGAACCCACGGTGAGCGATCCCCCGGCCGTCTCAATGACGGAGTCGGGCCGCACCGTGCCCTGCTCCAGCGCTGCGGCTACGGTAAAGGGCTTGAGCGTGGAGCCTGGCTCGAAGAGGTCCACCACGGCGCGGTTGCGCGCCTTCACGGGCGTCAGGCGTGCGCGGTTGTTGGGGTTGAAGCTGGGCAGGTTGGCCAACGCCAGCACCTCGCCCGAGCGCACATCCAGCACCACGATGCTGCCCGACTTGGCCTGGTGCAGGGCCACAGCGGCCTTGAGCTCCCGCCAGGCGAGGTACTGCAGCTTGAGGTCGATGGACAGCGCCAGATCGCGGCCCTGTTGGGGCGCACGAATGCTGGCCACGTCCTGAACCACCCGGCCCAGGCGATCCTTGATGACGCGGCGGCTGCCCGGGCGGCCCACCAGCCATTCCTCCCAGGCGAGCTCGATCCCTTCCTGTCCCTTGTCGTCCAGGTCGGTGAACCCAAGCACGTGGGCAAGCGTCTCTCCGGCGGGGTAGTAGCGGCGGTACTCGCGCTGCAGGAACACCCCCGGAAGGCCCAGTTGCACCACCTTGGCAGACTCCGCAGGAGGGAGGTGGCGCTTCAGGTACACGAAGTCGCGCTCGCGGTTGGCCAGGCGCCGGTCGAGCTCCCGCTCGTCGAGGTCCAGCAATTGCGCAAGTCGGGCGCGCTGCGCGCCAGTCAGGCGCACATCCGGGGGGCTCGCCCAGACCGACTCCATGGGGGTGGAGATGGCCAGCGGATCGCCATTGCGGTCGGTGATCATGCCGCGGTGCGCGCTGATCTCGATCAGGCGCGAATAGCGCGCCTCGCCCTGTGTTTGGAGAAACTCGCGATTCATGCCCTGCAGCCAGAACGCCCGCGCGGACAGGCCGGCAAAGCCGGCAGCCAGCAGGACGAACACCAGTCGCGTGCGCCACGGCGGCAGCCGCAGCGACAGTTGCGGGTGGGAGGCCGGATTCATCGCGTCTCCGGCTCCACCACGCGCACCCGAGAGGCGGGCGGCACGCGCATGCCCAGATAGTGGGCGGCGATCTTCTCCACCCGCGGGTGCATAGCCCAGGTGCTCTGCTCCAGCTGCAACTGGCCCCATTCGACGTCGACCTGGCGCGCCAGGCGCTGCTCCTGCTCCAGGTCATTAAACAGCTTGCGGGCCCGGTGCTGGGAGGTGACGGTCCCCAGGGCGCACGCCACCGCCACTGCCACCAGCACCAGTTCGAGGCGGATCATGTCTTCTCCGCCACGCGCAGGACGGCACTGCGGGCGCGGGGGTTGACCGCCACCTCCGCGACGCCGGGCCGCACGGCCTTTCCCACCAGCCGCATGGCAGGCACCGGAATGTCGGCGGCGCGCACCGGCAGCCGCGCGGGCAGGGGCGGCGGCGACGCCGCCGCGCGCAACATCTGCTTCACGACGCGATCCTCGAGGGAGTGGAAGCTAATCACGGCGATGCGGCCACCAGGCGCCAGGCGCTCCATGAGCGCGGGAAGCGCTAGCGCCAGTTCCTCGGCCTCCTGATTGACGTGAATCCGTACAGCCTGGAACGTGCGGGTCGCAGGGTCCTGGCCTGGCTCGCGCGTGCGAACGGCCGTTGCCACGATCGCGGCAAGCTGGCGTGTGGTGCGCACAGGTTCGCGGCACCGAGCCGCAACAATCGCTCTTGCAATCTGTTTAGCAAACCGTTCTTCGCCATGTCTTGCGATCACCTCCCTGATCTCGTCCTGCTGCGCCCGCGCCAGCCAGTCGGCAGCCGACTCGCCGGCATCGGGGTCCATGCGCATGTCGAGCGGGCCGTCGCGGCGGAAGGAGAAACCCCGCGCCGGATCGTCGATCTGCGGCGACGAAACACCGAGGTCGAGCAGCGCTCCATCAATGCGCGCCACCCCAGCCTCGTCCAGCACCCGCGCCACGGCACCGAAGCGCGCGCGCACGCAGGAAAATCGCCGATCGGCGATGGCGCGCGCCGCCACGACCGCCTGCGGGTCGCGATCCAGCGCGATCAACCGACCGCCCGGGCCCAACCGCTCCAGGATCAAGCGGCTGTGCCCTCCGCGACCGAAGGTTGCGTCCACATAGACGCCCTCCGGTTTCACCTGCAGCGCCTCCACGACCTCGCGCGCTAGCACGGGCACATGGGCGCCCGTGCCGGCCGCCTCGATCACAGGGCGAAGTTCTCCATGCCAGGGGGCGGCGACTCCGCCTGGGCGGGCATGCGGGCGAGTTGCGCCTCCCATGCCTCGGCACTCCAGAGCTCGAAGTGGCTGCCCTGACCGAACAACATCACTTGTTTCTCGATTCCGGCGAAGCGACGCAACTCCGGCGACACCAACAAACGGCCGCTCGCGTCCAGACTCACCTCCTCGGCGTGCCCCACCAGAAGGCGCTTCCACAGACTGGTCTGGGGGTCGAACGACGAGAGGGTCATGATCCGCGCGCGAATCGGCTCCCAGGCCGCCGCGGGATACAGCAAGAGACACCGATGTGGGTGTGCAGTTAGTACCAGCTTACCTTCAGAGTCAGCTTGCAAGCGGTCTCGATGGCGAGTTGGGATCGCCAACCGGCCTTTCGCATCGAGACTGATCTGGGCTGCACCCTGAAACACTGGAGAAGATCCTCAAACTGGCGAGTTTTTCCAAAAAAACCCACTTTACTCAGCTTTTTCCCACTTTATTGCATGCCATCATGCAGGTCAAGGAAAAACTCCGGGTTTTTCCAAGCGGGACAAAGACTTAGAGAGCAGCCTTCCGAACATTTTTAAGAATTCAAAAACATTCAACAACATGGCGTTACAGAACTTTTCTAGGAATTACATGAGGAGTTGCGGACGACGATGCGCCATCGGCGCCTGGGCGGCGAGGAATCACAAGGGGGGGCGAAGTCGGCCTGTAAGCCGGGTTCTGTCCGGGGCTTGCGCCCCGTGGCAGCCATTCCTCTGGGACCGCGGTTACCCGCGGACTCAAGCAACCTACCCGGAAGCGGCGCGGACCACGCCATGGCTTCCCTATTTGGTCTTGCACCGGATGGGGTTTACCAGCCCCGAACGTTGCCGCCGGGGCAGTGGGCTCTTACCCGGGGATGGTTTTCACCCGCCCCCGCAGCCCTTTAGGGCCGCGCACTATTTCACCCTTGCCTGATCCCTCTCGGGCCATCGGCGGTGTGTTTTCTGTTGCACTGATCCGTCGCCTCACGGCGCCCGGCCGTTAGCCGGCATCCTGTCCTGCGGTGCCCGGACTTTCCTCTACGCGCCCTAAGCGCGCAGCGGCTGCCCGGCCGACTTCGCACCCCGATTATCGCCCCGGGACGACGGAAGCGGCGGCTTATACTGCGACGCTGGTTCCTTGCCCGCGCCCTTGCGTTTCCAATGTCAGCTGTTTCCCCCCCCGCCGATGCCACTTTCCGTCGCGATGCGCGCGTCATCGGCTTGGTGGGCGCAGCCCATGGAACATCGCATTTCTTCCACCTGATCGTGGCGCCGCTGTTTCCCTGGCTGAAGGTCCAATTCGGCCTGAGCTACGCGGAGCTCGGATTGTTGATGACGGTGCTGTTCACCGTCTCCGGCATCGGCCAGGCGCTGGCAGGATTCGTCGTGGATCGCATCGGCGCCTTCCCGGTGCTGGTCGCCGGCATCGCGCTACTCGCGCTCTCGGCGCTGGTGCTGGCGGCTGCGCCGTCCTACCCGGTTCTGGTGCTGGGGGCGGCCATATCGGGGCTGGGCAACGCGGTGTTTCACCCCGCCGACTTCACGCTTCTCAACCAGCGCGTCAGCCCCGCGCGGCTCCCCCACGCCTTCAGCGCCCATGGACTGGCGGGCACCCTCGGGTGGGCGGTGGCGCCGGTGGTGCTGGCACTGCTGGCCGGCTTCGCCGGCTGGCGTACGGCGCTCGTGGGCGCCAGCGCCCTTGCCATTAGCGTGCTGATGGCGCTGCTGCTCATGCGCGATGCTTTGCACGACCCCGCGGCGATCCGGCGTGCCCGCGCCGTCCACGCCGCGCGCGATCCAGCCCGGGCAGACACCCTCGCGTTCCTGCGCGAGCCCTCCGTGTGGGTGTGTTTCGGATTCTTCTTCACCATGGCCATGGCCCTGGGCGGCATCCAGAGCTTCGCGCCCGCGGCATTGCAGGAGCTCTACGCTGCACCTCTGGCGCTGGCCACCAGCGCGGTCACGCTCTTCATGCTGGCCAGCGCCGGCGGCAACATCGCGGGCGGCTTCCTGGCCGCGCGCAACAAACGACACGACCACATCATCGCGGCCTCCTTCGTGCTCGCCGCCGCCATGTCGGCGCTGCTGGCCACCGGTGCCGTACCGCTGTGGCTGCTGGCGGCGCCCATCGCCGTGATGGGCTTCGCCTCCGGCATCGCGGGCCCTTCGCGCGACCTGCTGGTGCGCGCGGCCGCGCCGCGCCACGCCACGGGCCGCGTCTACGGCGTGGTGTATTCGGGCCTGGACAGCGGCGTGGCCGTGGCACCGCCGCTGTTCGGGGCCATGCTGGACGCACACCACGCCGGCTGGATATTCGCCCTCATCGGCGTCTTTCAGCTCATGGCGCTCGCCACCGCCCTCGGGGTGGGACGCCGCGCCACCCGCCAAACCGCCACGGCCTGAAGGAGCCCCGTCATGGCCAACAACGACACCCGCAGCATGGCCCTGTTCTGCGACTTCGAGAACGTGGCGCTGGGCGTGCGCGACGCGAAGTACGACAAGTTCGACATCAAGAAGATTCTCGAGCGCCTGCTGCTCAAGGGCAGCATCGTGGTGAAGAAGGCCTACTGCGACTGGGATCGCTACAAGGCGTTCAAGGCGCCCATGCACGAAGCGTCCTTCGAGCTTATCGAGATTCCGCACGTGCGCCAGTCTGGCAAGAACTCCGCCGACATCCGCATGGTGGTGGACGCGCTTGACCTCTGCTACACCAAGTCGCACGTGGACACCTTCGTGCTTATCACGGGTGATTCCGACTTCTCCCCGCTGGTGTCGAAACTGCGCGAAAACAACAAGACCGTGATCGGGGTGGGCGTGAAGAAGTCCACCTCCGACCTGCTCATCGCCAACTGCGACGAATTCATCTACTACGACGACCTGGTGCGCGAGAAGCCCAATGCCCGCCAGGCGGCCAGAAAACGCGGCGCCAAGGGCGGCAAGAAGACGGCCCCAGTGGCCGAGCCCGCAGCCGACGCCGTGGAAGGCGCGGAGGGCGAGGCTGCGCCGCGCAACGAGGAGGCGCTGCGCCAGGAGGCCATCGAGCTCGTCATGGAGACCGTCGAAGCGCTCATGGAAGAGCGCGGCGCGGGCGACAAGGTGTGGGGATCCATGGTGAAACAGGCGCTAAAGCGCCGCCGGCCCGGCTTCAGCGAGAGCTACTACGGCTTCCAGTCCTTTTCGAGGCTGCTCGAGGACGCGGCGGCCCGCGGCCTGCTGGAACTCGAACCCGACGAGAAGTCGGGCGGGGTGATCGTGAAGGGCTTCAACGCCGACTGGTGATTAACGGTCGAGCGACTGGTCAGCCAGAGAAACGGGGTCCTCCAGCGGCTCTAGGTGGCTGATCACCCACGCCCGCGGTACGGTGGCGCGGATGTCGGCCTCGAAGCGTTCCAGCAGGTCATGCCCGCGCTGCACAGACCATGTGCCCGGAACCAGCACATGCACCGAGATGAAGGCCCGGCCGGCGGACTCCCTGGTGCGCAGGGCGTGGAAGGCGACTCCGTGTTCGGCCTGGTAGCGCTCCAGCAGCGCGCGCAGGCTGGCGCGCTGCGGCGCTGGCACGGCGCGATCGAGCAAGCCCCCGAAGGAACGGCGCATCAGCCGGAAGCCCGTCCACAGGATGTTCACGGCCACGGCGATGGCGATGAGCGGATCGAGCCGGACCCAGCCCGTCAGGCCCACGGCGCCTACGCCGACGATGACACCCACGGAAGTCCAGACATCGGTGAGCAGGTGGTGGGCATCCGCTTCCAGCGTGATGGAGCCGCGCCGGCGGCCAACCTTCAGCAGCACCACCGCCACCGCAAGGTTCACCAGCGAAGCAGCCACCGAAACGATGAGACCCACACCCACCCGCTCGATGGGCTGGGGAGCGATCAGGCGCTGCGCGGCCGTCCAGACGATAGCCGCCGCTGCTAGCACGATGAGCCCGCCCTCGAAGCCGCTGGAAAAATACTCCGCCTTGCCGTAGCCGAAGGAGTACTCCTCGTCCGGCGGCCGCTCGGCGAGATGCAGCATCCACAGCGCCACCAGCGCCGCGGCGAGATTGACGAACGACTCCACCGCGTCCGATAGCAGGCCCACGGAACCGGTCAGCCACCAGGCCGCTCCCTTGAGCCCGATGGTAACCAGCGCGGCGGCAATGGACAGCCATGCGTAGCGCGTCAGGCTCGGCTCGGCGGCGGTCAACGCGCCCGCCTCAGCACAGCGTCCAGGCCACCGTGCCCCCGGCACGCATGGGCACCAGCGTGTGCTCGCCGAAGGCCACTTCCGCCGGCACCGTCCAGGCGCGCTTTTCAAGCGTCACACGATCAGCGTTCACCGGTAGCCCGTAGAAGGCCGGCCCGTGAAGGCTTGCGAAGCCCTCGAGCCGGTCGAGCGCACCCTCGGCCTCGAACACCTCGGCGTACAGCTCGATGCCGGCGTGCGCCGTGTACAGGCCGGCGCAGCCGCATTCGCTTTCCTTGGCGTAGCGCGGGTGCGGCGCGCTGTCGGTGCCGAGGAAGAACTTCTGGCTGCCGGAGACGGCCGACGCCACCAGCACGCGGCGATGCTCCTCGCGCTTGAGCACCGGCAGGCAGTAGTGGTGCGGGCGGATGCCCCCCTGGAACAGCGCATTGCGATTCAGGAGCAGGTGGTGCGCGGTGATGGTGGCCGCCACGTTCGGCCCGGAGCCGCGCACGAAGGCCACCGCCTGCGCCGTGGTGATGTGCTCGAACACCACCCTGAGCCCCGGCAGCCGCCGCAGCAGCGGCTCGAGCACACCATCGATGAAGGCCGCCTCACGATCGAATATGTCCACGTGGGAGTCGGTGACCTCGCCGTGCACCAGCAGCGGCATGCCGCAATCGGCCATGGCCTCCAGGGCCGGCGCGCAGCGCGCCAGGTCCGTCACTCCGGCGTCGGAGTTGGTGGTGGCGCCAGCCGGGTAGAGCTTGATGCCGTGCACGAAGCCGCTGGCGCGCGCGGCGCGCACCTCCGCGGGCGACGTATTGTCGGTGAGGTATAGCGTCATGAGCGGTTCGAAGGCAATGCCCTCCGGCAGCGCCCCGAGAATGCGATCTCGGTAGGCGCGCGCGGCCCCCACCGTGGTGACGGGCGGCTTGAGATTGGGCATCACGATGGCGCGGGCGAATCGCCGCGCCGTGTCAGGCAGCACGGCTGCCATCTCGGCGCCGTCGCGCAGGTGCAGGTGCCAGTCGTCAGGCTTGATCAGGACGATGCGATCCATGGGGTGTCTCCAGGGGCCGGTTCAGGTGCGCGAAGCGCCGCTGAGCGCGAGCGCCTGATGGTAGAGGGCGTCACGCGGCGCGCCGGTGATGCGCGCCGCCAGCCGGGCGGCGCGAGCCGCCGGCAATTCTTCGAGCAGCAGGGTGAGCAGATGCACCGCGCCGGCGCCAGCCGCGGCTGCGGCCGGCGCCGGCGGCGCGGCATGCAGCACGATGACGAACTCGCCCCGCTCGCGGTTGGCGTCCGCCGCGATCCACGACAGCGCCTCCGATAACGCGCACTCGTGGATCTCCTCGAAGCGCTTGGTGAGTTCGCGCAGCAGCAGGACTCGCCGGTGGCCGCCCAGTTCCACCTCCATGGCGGCAAGGAAATCGCGGATGCGGTGGGGCGCCTCGAACAGCACCACCGGTACTGCCGAGTCCGCCAGGGCACGCAACGCCTCGCGACGGGCCTGGCCCCGCGGCGGCAGAAAACCCGCGAAGCGAAATCCCGTCTCGTCAATGCCCGCCACCGAGAGAGCGCAGGTGACCGCGCTCGCTCCCGGCACCGGCACCACCCGAAAGCCCGCGGCACGCGCCTCGCGCACCACAGCCGCGCCAGGGTCGCTGATGCCCGGCGTACCGGCATCGGTGACCAGTGCCACACTGCGGCCCTGGCGCAGCAACTGCGCCACACCCAGGGCCGCGGCGCGCTGGTTGTGCTGATGCACGGGGATCAGCCGGGTGGAGATGCCAAAGGCGTCGAGGAGCACGCGGGAGTGGCGCGTATCCTCGGCCGCCACCACGTCCACGGTGCGCAGCAGATCGAGAGCGCGCAGCGTGAGGTCGCGCAGATTACCGATGGGCGTGGCCACCACATATAATGTGTTTGCCGTCGCGGATGAAGGCTCGTCATGCAACACCATCACTTCCTCGCCGTCCGCCCCTTGATCCTCGTTCATGCAGTGCTGCGCTCCGCGGCGCCGATGCTGTTGGCCGTCTGCCTACTATACGGGGCCGCATTGGCAGGCGTCACGGCAGCGGCCCACGCGCAGCGCGAGCAAGCCGCCAATACCGGCGCAGAAGCCGCGCTGAAGCAAGCCGACAAGCCCGGCGACCCCCCCGCTGCGGAGCCCGCGCAACCCGCGGCCGGCGCCAAGCCTCACATCGCGCTGGTCTTGCCAGTGAAGTCGCCCGGCCTCGGGCGGCTCGCCGAGGCGGTGCGCCTCGGGGCGAGCGCGGCTGCTGCCGCAGATGCGGCTGGCGAAACCCTGCCCCTGGTGACCTATCCCACCGGCGATGATCCCCGCGAAGTCCTCGCCGCATACCAGCAAGCCCAGCGCCGGGGCGCTCTGCTCGTGATCGGCCCACTTGCCAAGGCTGCTGTACACGCCGTGGCTCGAAGCGGCGCCGTGACCGTTCCCACCCTGGCCCTCAGCGTGCCCGATGCCGATGTGCCCCTGCCCTTCAACCTGTACCTCTTCGGCCTGCAACTCGAAGCGGAAGCGCGCCAGGTGGCGCGGCTGGCTCTGTCCCAGGGCCGGCGCCAGGCCGCCATCATGGCCATGGACAATGCACTTTCAAAGCGCCTTGCCCAGAGCTTCGCCGACGAGTGGGCCCGCTCGGGCCGCCAGGTGGTCGGCCAGTACCTGTTTACCAGCAATGCGGAGCAATTACGCAAGATCCGCGATGCCATGGCGGCGGACAGAGCCGACATGATCTTCTTCGCGCTCGACGCGCAGCGCGCGCGCCAGGTGCGGCCCTACCTCGGCAAGGCGTTCGCCACCTACGCCACTTCACAAGTCCACGCCCCCTCCAATGACGTGGTGGGCCAGCACGACCTCAACGGCCTGGTGTTCGTGGACATGCCCTGGCTGCTGATGCCCGATCACCCGGCGGTGCTCGCTTACCCGCGCCCGCCAGTCGCGTTCCCGGCCGCCGACCAGGAGCGCTTCTATGCCCTCGGCATCGACGCGTGGCGGCTCGCCCAGACGCTGCTCAGCGTCGGCTTCGACGCCGCCGGCACGCTCGACGGGGTGACCGGTGATATATCTCCCGCCACCGCGCACCAGTTTCGCCGCGAACCCGCAGCAGCGCAGTTCGTGCAGGGCGTGCCGAGACTGATCGGACCCGCCGCAGGACGATGAGCGGCCGAGGCGCCGCAGCCGAAGCGCGCGCCGCCGCTTTCCTGGCATCGCGCGGGCTTCGCATCCGCGACCGAAACTTCCGTACGCGGGTGGGCGAGATCGATCTGGTGGCCGAACACGACGGCACGCTCGTGTTCGTGGAAGTGCGTATGCGCGCCAGTGAGCACTTCGGAGGCGCCGCCGCCAGCATCACCGAGCCCAAGCGCCGCCGCATCGTCGCCGCCGCCCAGCTCTACATGGCGCGCGACCCGGCAAGACCGCAAAGCCGCATCGAAGCCGAGCAGGAAGATTGCGAGGGCGCGCTACACAGGATACGCGAAGACATAACGGCATG
>DAIPHN010000025.1:0-26116 GCA_036771335.1 Burkholderiales bacterium | reverse complement strand
ATGACGAAGCGAGCTCAGTAAGGGCCGCGGTTCCATTCGCCATCGTGAACCCTCGCACCCAAGCCAAGTCCAACGCCCCAATTCCCTCCACCGGCTCGGCCATGCGACTCAGCGCGTCGGAAAGCAGTGCCCGATACTCGGGTGCCACGTTGTGTAGCCGAAGACTTAGCTGACGCAGCTTCCTGTAAGAGGCAATCGGACGCAAAACATTGATGTCATTTGCTGACGATACGAGTTGTCGCAGTTCGTCGCAAAGCGGGCGCACCTTTACGGTCAAATTCACCGCACCAGCGTACGCGATCTTCTCGCCCAATGCCTGAGCGCGCTCGTACTCGACGCGATCGTCGGTAATCTTAATGGAGTTCTCCACGGCGGCGCGATTCATGCTGCCCAACGTTTGACATGAGCGGTGGCCGACCGGCGTAGCCGGTTGGACATCCGCTCGATGGAATGGTTAGGTTTCATCGCTCTCGGGGCCAGCAACGACGAAGTGTGGCGAAGACTCGAACTGTTTGATTCGATCAGCAAGGTGCACATGGCTGTAGGTTGAGCCCATGCGCTCCATTTCGCTCGCGCAGCTCTCAAGAAATGCAGCCATCTGGCGCAGTTCGGACGGGGCCGCGCACAGCGTTACTTCGGCCAGCACTTCTGGAACGACCTTTTCTATCGGGAGCCCTGCATCGCTATAGCCGTAGATCTTCATACCGCCTCACATCGAGTTCCGCTATTGCATCACCCGTGAAACCTAACGTGAAATAGGGGCCCTAAAAGTCCCTTTAAAAACCGCCGAAGTACTGTATATAGTATCAGTCATTTGTTCTACCCCCTTGATTTTCCAAGCCTGGCCCGCCCATTAGTAGGCCCTAAAACCGCCCCTCAAACCCACCTCGCACCGCAGGCCGCCGTGCCCGGCCCCCCCGCCTTTTGGACCAGGTCCGCGAAAAGATCCGCCTCAAGTACTTCAGTATCCGCACCGGGCGCGCCTATGTCGACTGGGTGAAGTGCATCGTTACACATCACGGTCGCCGGCACCCTCGCGACCTGGGGCCTCGGGCGCGGCGGAAGCCCTCCTCACCCATCTGGCGGTGGTGAACAAGGTGGCCGCCTCCGCCCAGGACGAGGCCCAGAGCGCGCTGCTTCTTCTTTTTGAAGGGGTGCTTGGCATGCCGCTGCCCTGGTTGGACGAGGTGGTCACAGCCCAGCAGGCGCGGTGGCCGCCCGTCGTGCTCAACCAGGGGGGCGGCGGGCCGGGTCCGCTGGGTGGGGCGCGTTGAGCCCGCCGTGATGCTGGCGGAACACCCGGGCTGGGACAGCTTCTGGTACAGCGATGCCTGGCGGTTGTTTCGTGGGGCGCAGCATCGGCCGCGGGCTATGATCGGGCCCATGAGGCCCGACCCCGAGCAGGTGGCCATCCGCCTGGAGCAAGACCACGCCCAGCGGCGCCGGCTGGTGCCCTTTGCTCGCGAGGCGGGTGCGGTGACACTGGACGACGCCTACGCCATTCAGGATGCGCTGTGTGCGCGCCTGGCGCCGCGGCTGGGCGGCCACGCGGGGTGGAAGATCGGCCTCACCTCGCCGCGCATGCAGGCCATGTGCAACATCCCCCATCCGGTAGCGGGCCGGGTGTTCGCCGCGCGTTTGCATCCGTCGGGCGCGGTGCTGCCGCTGGGCGGCCTGCTGCGCATGGGGCTGGAGTTCGAGGTGTGCGTGCGCCTGGACCGCGCCCTGCCCGCCCGCCCAGCGCCGTGGACCAGGTCGGAGGTGGCCGCCGCCGTGGGCGCCGTGTGCGCCGCGGTGGAGGTGATCGACGACCGCCTCACCGACTATCCGCTGGATCCGCTGTCTCTCGTGGCCGACAACGCCTGGAACGAGGGTCTGGTGCTGGGCCCCTGGGCGAGCGCGTGGCCCGATCTGGCCCATGTGCGCGGGGTGGTGGAGGCCGACGGTGTGGCCGTGGACGAGGGCTGGGGCAGCGACGTGCTGGGCCATCCCTTCGAGCCGCTCACCTGGCTGGCCAACCACCTGAGCGCCCGCGGCGAGGGCCTGGGCGCGGGCGAACTGGTGTCCACGGGCAGCCTGGTGACAACGCGTTTTCCGGCGGGTGCCGGCCACTTCCGCTTCGTGCTCGAAGGCATCGGCGCCGTCGAGCTGCGGGTCACGGACTAGCTAGCAGCTCGCGGCCCGGGTCTGGGCCAGGGCATCGCGCGCGGCCCGCGCCAGCAGGATGTAGTCGGTGCAAAGACCGATAACGCGATAGCCCAGCTCCAGGTAGCGCCGGGCGTGGGCGGGCGTGTGGGCGTAGGCGCACAGGGCCACGGCGCGGTCGTTGCAGGCCCGCACCACCTGGGCGATGGCCGCCTGCACCTCCGGGTCGTCGATGCAGCCGGGCTTGCCCATGCTGCCCGACAGGTCGAAGGGCCCCATGAACACCGCATCGATGCCGGGCACGTCGAGAATGGCGTCGATGTTGCGTACCGCCTCCACATGCTCCACCTGCACGATGACGGCGATGTCGTCGTTGGCGCGCGCCATGTAGCCGTCGAAGTCGAGCTCGAAGCGCTGGGCGCGGGTGATGCCCACGCTGCGCACGCCCTGCGGCGGATACTTGCAGCGGCTCACGGCCAGGCGCGCATCCTCGGCGGTGTTCACCAGCGGCACGATCACGCCCGTGGCGCCGGCGTCGAGCACCTTCTTGAGGTGGGCCTCTTCGTTCCACGGAACCCGCACCACGCAGGGCACGCGGCTGTCCACGGCGGTGAGCAGGGTGAGCGCGTCGCGCGCGTCCATGGGCGCGTGCTCCAGATCGATGAACAGCCAGTCGTAGCCGGCGGCCACGAAGATCTCGGCGCTCTCGGGCAGCGGCATTTGCAATAGCGCGCCGATGAGCGGCCGGCGCTCTTGCAGCAATTGGCGGAAGGAACGCGTGGCGCCGGGGGGCATGTCAGGTGGCGCGCGGCGCGGCGGGCTGGCCATGGGCCGAGCCCGCGAAGCCCGTGAACAAGGCAGGTATTTGCATGGCGCGCAGGCTACACGGCAACGGCGGTGTTGTTAAGCACGGCAGGCAAGGCGCGCCGCGGAACGCCCGCGCCCGGCGTGGGTCCATGAGGGGCGTCTCCCGGCCCAGGCCGCCGGAGCGCATCATCTGCGTTTTCCCGGGGGACATCACTCATGACCTTTGCGTACTGGTGCGTGCTGATGGCCGCACTCATGCCCTTGCTGTGGGCGGGGGCGGCCAAGTCGCGCCGCGATTTCGACAACGCCACGCCGCGCGACTGGCTTGCCGGGCTGGAGGGCTGGCGGCGCCGCGCCAATGCGGCCCAACTGAATTCGTGGGAGGCCTTTGCGCCCTTCGCCGCGGCGGTGATCATTGCCCATCTCGCCGGGGCCTCGCAGGGGTCCATCAACGCTCTCGCGGGGCTATTCGTGGCGGCGCGCCTCGCCTACGGCCTGCTCTACATCGCCAACTGGCCCGGGTTGCGCACCCTGGCCTGGCTCACGGGCTATGGCTGCGTCATCGGGCTGTTCGTGGCAGCAGCGTGAACATCAACCCGAGGTCATGGCCTGCAAGGCCGCGGAGCGGAACTCGCGCTTGTAGAGCACCAGCACCACCCAGCTCGTCAACCCCATGAACAGCCAGGGGTTCAAAAACCAGGACAGGGCGGCCAGCGCGAAGTAATAGGCGCGCAGGCCGTTGTTGAAGCTCTCCGCGGCCAGGGTGGCCAGTTCGCCAGTTCGGCGCACGAAGGTGTCGTGCTCGGCCTGCGCCGCGTCGGGCGGCGGGGCGCTGCCCACCATCACCGAGCAGAAGTGATAAAGCCGCAGCGACCAGGTGAACTTGAACAGCGCGAAGGTGAAGATGCCCGCCAGCAGCAGGATCTTGATGTCCCACAGCTGCTCGGAGGCCACGCGGTTGAAGGGAAGCTCCGCCACCACCGAGGCCACTTTCTCGGTGGTGCCCAGCAGCGCCGCCAGGCCGCCCAGGATCAGCAGGGTGGTGGAGGCGAAGAACGTGGAGCCGTTGGAGAGGTTGGCCAGGATGGACACGTCGGATATGCGCTGCTCGCGCTTGACGATGGCCGCCATCCAGGCGCGCCGGTACACGCCCATGCGCCCCACCAGGCTGGGCCGTCCGCGGCCGCGCCGGTCGGCCAGCAACACATAGCCCACCCACCAGGCGAGAAACCAGGCCACGGCAAACCAGTCGGCGGTGCTCAGCGGCAGGCGCACGGTGGCGGTCATGGAAACAGCGTCAGCACGGCGGCGTGGCCGTGCACCCGGTTGCGGAACAGCTCGCCGCCGCCGAAGATGCCCGCCACCGGCACCTCGCCGAGGGCCTCGCGGATCATGCGCAGCTCGCGGGCCGGCTCGGCGAACAGGCCGCGGCGGCCCAGGCAGGCGTGGTAGACGGCGCCGCGCGGGCGGGTGAACAGCCCGCTGCGGATGCTGGCCAGCATGCGCGCCATGTCCTCGCCGGCTGCGCGCCGGTCGCGGCGGCAGAACCTCAGACGCGAGCCTTGGCGCACCTCTTCTGCGACGGCCACCAGGCCGCGGGCGGCATCGATGCCCGCGAGCGGGCGCACCAGGTAGTCATCGCCCTGTTCGGCCGCGGGCAGGGCGGCAAACACCTCGCTGGCGTACTCGCACGGATCGGTGCTACCAGCCTGGGCCGCGTCCTCGCGCAGCACCTCCAGGGCCGCTCGGCCATCGAGTGCAATGAGCACATTGCGCTCGGCACGGCTCACCCGCCGCCACGGCCCGACCGGGGTGCACCCCTGGGTGATGCGCGTGGCCACCATCACCTGGTCGGTGAACAGCACCCCCGAGACGCCGCCCTCCACCACCGCGTCGGCAATCTGGGCATGGGCGCCGCGCGGACCGCTCAGGCCGCCCGCCACGAAGCCGCTGTCGAGCCGGCGCGAGATCTCCGCCACCAGCGCCGGGATCATGGCGTTGCGGGGGTCCCCGTGCAGCAGCGCGAAATGACCGGCGGTTCCACCCACGGTCAACGGATCACGGGCCAGGTCAGCCATGGATCGCAGCGAGGGCAGGACACGAAAACAGCCTGGCTCGAAGCAGCCCAGCATCACGGCGCAAGCGCCCTGATCCGCGTACTCCTGCCCGCCAGCGCAGACACTCGCGCCCACCGTACCCACCCAGTGCTCCACGCGGGTGCGCATCCGCAGCAACTCGAGGATCTCCGCCGCGCGGGCGGCGTAACGATCGCTCAAGTACAGGAAACCGAGGTTGGCACCCGCCACGGCGGCGGTGTCTAGCTGCTCCAGGCAATCGGCAACGGCGATGCGCCAGTGGGGCGAAGCGGCGTGGCCGAGCGCGAAGCCCGACGAGGCCACGCGGGTCTGCCGCGAAAACATGTCATGCCCTCGAAGGGTTATGGCGAGGTCGAAACTATAATCGGTCTTTTTGCAAAGAGAGCCCGGCCATGAATCTTGATCGCGTGGGGCCCGGGAACAACGCCCCGGAGGAAGTGAACGTCATCATCGAAATCCCCATGAACGCTGACCCGGTGAAGTACGAGGTGGACAAGGAGACCGGCGCCATGTTCGTGGACCGCTTCATGTCCACGGCCATGCACTACCCTTGCAACTACGGCTACGTCCCGCACACGCTGTCCGGCGATGGCGATCCCGTGGACGTCCTCGTGCTCTCGCCGGTGCCCATCGTGACGGGGGCGGTGGTGCGCTGCCGCCCCGTGGGCATGCTGCGCATGACGGACGAGGCAGGCGAGGACACCAAGCTGCTGGCCGTCCCCGCAGACAAGCTCTCCCGGCTGTACCGCCACGTGAAGAGCATCTCCGACGTGCCCGAACTCTCCTTGAGGCAGATCGCCCACTTCTTCGAGCACTACAAGGACCTGGAGCCCAACAAGTGGGTCAAGGTGCAGGGCTGGTTCGGGGCAGAGCAGGCATTCCAGGAGATTACCGAGGGCATAGCCGCCTTCCAGAACGCGGTTCCCCGGCCGATGTTCTGAGGCGGGCTAGTAGTACGAAAACCCCAGGGTAAAGTAGACGGCCCACACGCCGCCGCGCGCGTATCCATAGGATACGTAAGCCGGACCGATGGCGGTGTCGGTAGCCAGGAACAGCGAGCCCGATAACAGCTGCCTGGCGGAATCATCGACGCCGAAGCGGCCCAGCACCTGTCCCGTCTCCACCGACGCGCCCGCAATCAGGCTTGGCGCGACGATTGGCACCCCGGGCAGCCGGTAGTGATAGATGCCGCGCGCAAGCCAGTATTCGGGGCCCTGCAGCTGGTCGAGCTGGTAGCCGGAGAAGCGGAACGGCCCGCCCAGGCGAAAGACCTCATATAGCGGAGACTTCGTGCCCAACTGGGAGCCGGCGGAAAGGCCCGCGATGAACCGGTGGGAATCGAAGGCAACAGGTAGCGTGAGGACGGCCTCGCCGGTACGGTAGCGAGGGATTCCATCCGTGATCACCAGTGAATCAAAGCCGCGCAGGTTGAAGAAGTAGCCTTGGGTCGGGAAAAAGGCGTTGTCGAGACGGTCCAGCGAAAGCTGCACGCGCGCACCGTTGCGATGGAAGACTTCCTCCGAAAAACCCGGCAGGGCCACGGAGGGGGAGGCACGAATCCTCAGGCGGCTGTAGCCCACCCGCAACTGGCCGTAGCGGCCCAGTTCGCTGCCCACGTCCAGCCCCACGCCGCTGCGGTCCAGGACATAGGTGGCCAGGAACTGGTCATCGAAGGAGTAATCGAAGCGGCTCTGCTCGGCGAACGCGCGCGGCGCCACGAACAGCGCGCTGTGAGGGAAAAGAGGCTGGTAGAACTCGGTCACATACCGGTTGCTTCGGCCGATCGAGAACTCGTTGCGCCACTCCGCGCCGAGGTGATTGAGCCAGGTGGCCCGGTAAGCGCCCAGCAGGTTAAAGCGGGACTCGGAATCGGACCCCACCGTGCTGTAGAGCTGCAGCCCGAAGTTGAGATAGTTGGGACCCCAGGCTTTCTCCACAGGCCGCATGGCGAGCGCCCGGCGTCCGTCGGTGTCGAGCAGTTGGTAGTCGATGAACTGGTAGTCGCCACTGCCGTAGAGCCGGTCGGCAAGGGGCCCGACCTCGGTCCGGGCGAGCGACTCGCCGCGGGGAGCGCGCATCTGGTCCTTCACGGCGCCGGCATCCACCCGCTTCAGGCCAGAGGTGTCCACCACCACCTCGTCTGGCGGCTGAACGGGAGCGGCCCGTGCCGCGCGCGCCTCGACGTGGGCCTTCCAGGACACGGGAGACAAGGAGAGGCGGGACAACGCCGCCTCCATGGAGCGGGCCGCGGCCTCGCCGCGCTTGATCAGCTCCGCGCCCTGCCTGAAGCTGCCCGAGCTGAATCCCCGCAGGTCGGGCCTGACCAGCACGTCACGCGTGTCGTCAAGGGTAGCCAGCTGGACAGCCACGTTCTGGCGGCTGACCAGGGCGATCACCTCGCCGATGAAGCTGCTCACCGACTGGAGCTGTTCACGGCTCGGCGGCGGAAATTCGAGATTCACGGCGATCACCACGTCCGCCCCCATGGCCCGCACCACGTCCACGGGAAGGTTGCGGGCCACGAAGCCATCCACCAGCAGACGGCCATCGATCTCTTCCGGCGCGAAGGCGCCGGGCACCGCCATGCTGGCGCGCATGGCGCGCGCCAGGTCGCCGCGGTCGAGCACTGCCATCGCGCTGTTCTGCACGTCGGTGGCCACCGCCCGGAACGGAATGGGCAGGAGATCAAAACTGTCGAGCACGGCGTAACCCACCACCTCCTGGAAGAAAGGCCTCAGCTTCCGACCCTGGACAACGCCGATGGGGGCCTTCACGCCGCTGCGATCCACACCGAGTTCCAGCCCCCAGAAGCCGCGCTTCTCAAGCTCCTTGCGGTAATACGTCCTGTTGGCTCTCTGCGCCTCGTCCACGAAGATGTCGTCCCAGGCCGCCTCCAGCACGAACCGCTCAAGCTCGGCCGGTGTGCGGCCCGATGCATAGGAGCCTCCCACCAGCGCGCCGATGCTGGTGCCAGCGATGCAATCCACGGGCACGCGCAATTCCTCGATCACCCGCAGCACGCCGATGTGGGAAAACCCCAGCGCGCCGCCACCGGCCAGCACCAGCCCCACCCGGGGCCGGCCGGTCAGCTCGCTGGGCTGTCCGCATTGCGCCCCGGCTGCGGCGCACCACAGGGCAAACAGCGCCGCGCCGGCCGCGCGCAGCGGCGGGAAAAGCACGGATGGGCGTTGCATGGTGACAAGGCGTGGGCGGGAACCTCACTGTGCCACGGCCGCCGCGGCCCTGTCATCTCCGCCGGGCCGCCGCATCGGGCGCCTATAATTCCGGTCACTGCCTGCAGTGAACATAGAGGGATCACACGCCATGAGCACCGTCACAGACCGCCCGGCCACCGCCGCTTCGCCGCTGCTGCGCGCCGATGCGGGCGGCATCACCACGCTCCCCCTTAACCGGCCCAGCCAGTACAACGCCCTGTCGGCCGCACTGCTCGCGGATTTGCAGACGCAGCTGGAGGCCATCGGCAAGGACGCCACGGTACGCGTGGTGGTGATCGCCGGCAGCGGCCCCGCCTTCTGCGCCGGCCACGACCTGAAGGAAATGCGCGCCCACGCGGAGCATTCCTTCTACGACGCGTTGTTCGAACAGTGCAGCCGTTTCATGCTCACCTTGGCCCGCATTCCTCAGCCGGTGATCGCGCGGGTTCACGGCATCGCCACGGCCGCCGGTTGCCAGCTGGTGGCCGCCTGCGACCTGGCGGTGTGCGCGGACAGCGCGCGCTTCGCCACCTCAGGTATCAACGTGGGGCTGTTCTGTTCCACCCCGGCCGTTGCACTGACGCGCAACGTATCGCGCAAGCGCGCCATGGAAATGCTGATGACCGGGGAATTCATCGACGCTGCCACGGCTCGCGACTTCGGGCTGGTGAATCGCGTCGTGCCCCTGGAGCGGCTGGACGAGGAGATCGGCCGCCTGGCTGGCGCCATCATCGCCAAGAGCCCGCTGGCGGTGGCCACGGGCAAGCGGCTGTTCTACCCGCAGCTCGAAGCCGGCGCGGAAGAGGCCTACCGCATGGCTGCCGAGGCCATGGCCTGCAACATGATGGGCGAGGACGCCCAGGCGGGTGTGGCGGCCTTTACCGACAAGCGGCCCATGCCCCCGTGGCAGGGCCGCTGATGGACAAGCCGCGCGCATCCTCGGCCTCGCCGCTTATGGTGGCGAAGGCGGTGTTCTGGAGCTTCCTGGGCATCCGCCGCAGCGGCGACTACCAGCGCGACGCAGTGCGCATCACGCCGGTGCAGGTGGTGATCGGCGGTCTGGTGGGCGCGCTGCTGCTAGTGCTCACGCTGCTGGGTGTGGTCTGGCTGGTCACCCACTGAGGCCTCAAAGACCATGTGGCGCGCCGCCCTGCTGCTGTTAGCGGCCTGCACTACGGCGCTTGCCGCCGATGACGAGACTGCCGTCGCAGAGGCGCTGTCACACCACGCCGCCGGACGCTTCGAGCAGGCGCGCGCCCTGCTCGAGCCGGCGGCACGGGGCGGCAGCACCGCGGCCCACTACCACCTGGGCCTGATGGATGCCCGTGGAGAGGGCGCCGAACGCGATCTCACCGCCGCGGCGCGGCATTTGCGGGCCGCAGCCGAAGACGAGCACGCCCACGCCCAGTTCCTGCTCGGCAACATGTACCTGCGGGGCGACGGCGTTGCCCCCGATCCGGTGCAGGCTCACCTGTGGTTCAGCCTGGCGGCGGCTAATGGCTGGTGGAAGGCGCGCGAGTTGCGCGAACGGCTGGTAGCCGAGCGCATGACTCCAGCCCAGGTGGCCTAGGCCGCCCGCCTCTACAAGGCCCGGCGGCCGCCGCGGCCCTAAGCCGACTGAAGCACCGCGGCTTCGCACCATGGGCGGGCCGGCGCCAAGGCCGGCCCGCGACGTTCACTTCTTGAAGGTATCGGCTGCGGCTGCGATGTATTTCTCGGGATCGGCGGCGAATTTCCACTTGCCGGCCTCACCGCCAAAGCAATAAGTCTTGCCGTCCGGACCCGTGTAGTTCACGGAGCAGTCGGTCTTGACCTTCTTGCCGTTGGCGAGCCCCCAAGCACAGTGATCCCCGAACTCACCCGCCTGGGCAACACCAGCCGCGAGTACCAGTACGCCGCCCATGGCGGCCACCAAGTTGCGAAGCATCATTCCTCCTGTTCGAGATGGATTCCACCGCACCAGGCGGCGCGGGCATTCCACCTGGAATGCCGGTTTTTGAGCCCCATGACGGCGCGGCGGTTCCTCAGGCGCTGCGAAAGCGCGTGGCGCGCACGAAGGCGATAGCCAGCATGGGCACCACCAGCCCGATCACCAGCGAGGCGAGGAACAGTTCGCCCAGCTGGCTGTAGTCGGCGGGCGTCTTCACCAGGCCGGTGGCCTGGTCCTTGGTAACCCGCTGCACGTTCCAGATTTCGTTCAGGTACTTCGTGCACAGCTGCGAAAGCGACAGGGCGAGGTTGGTGAAGGAGGCCATGACCGCGAAGTAGGTGGCCTTGAGGCGATCCGGCGCCGAGTTGGCGATCCACGCCAGCATGGGAATCATGGCCACCTGCCCCAGGGGGGACTCGAGGGCCGTATCGATGACGGCGATGAAACGCGCGTCCACCACGCCGCCCGTATGCGCGGCGGTCCAGTGGTGGAGGCCGTGATACATGGCGAGGCTGGGAAGGGCCAGGATGGTACCCACGATGGTGAGGAAGCCCACGGTGTAGGCGATGGAGCGCTCGGCCATGAAGCGGCGGAACAGGAACATGCCCAGCAGCGCCAGGGAGGACCCGATCAGTGAGAGTTTGGCGAGGAAGGCCTGATCGAACCCCAGCTCGTCGATCATCCACCACGAGGCGCCGGGCCCGGGCCCGGGCATGGCGCGGAAGACGAAGATCACCAGGGCCGTGCCCACCAGGGTGCGGCGCGCCACGGGGTCGAGCTCGCGCACCAGCCGCAGCATCAGGAACAGCACGATGCCCATGGAGACAGTGAAGATGATCTCCTCCCGGAAGCGCACATTGGATGAGCCGATGGCGATGGACAGGGCGGCGAAGGCCAGGCCGCCGCCGAGTATCCACCAGTTCACCGGCGGGCGTTCCAGGTGACCGTGAAGCTCCCGGTCCACCTCCGCCGCGGAGAGGCCGCGATCACGCAACCGCCGCGCCTCGCGCCGGTGCAGGTGCCCTGCCAGCACCACGCCCATCACCGACACCAGGGGAATGATCAGCGCCAGCGAGTAGAGCTGGCGGTACTTGGCGATCTTGGCCGCCTCCGGGAGCGCAGCCGCGGCGGCGAACAGCGCCACATTGACGATGGACACCAGGATGCCCCCGCCCACGATGGCCACCCGGCCCAGCGTCTGCATGGTGGTGTGGCCGATGCGGCGCGCCGCCTCGTCCAGCGCCTTGCCCTGGGCATCGAAGCGCGGCACCGCTTCCACGGTCATGGCGTCGGCCACCACGTCCTGCAGCACGTAGCCCACCGGCGCCAGCAGCGCCGAGAGCACGAACCAGCGATTGGCCGGCATGATGGCTTCCATGGCCGCCCGGTCGGTAAGCAGGCCCACCATGATGAGCACGCTGGCGGCAAGCAGCAGCGCCCCCGTGTACACCAGCAAGCTCTTGCGCTTCCAGAGCAGATCCACCAGGTGGCCCAGCGGCATCTTCAGCGCCCAGGGCAACCCCGCCCAGAAACCCAGGGCCGCCAGGTCGGCGGCTGTAAGCCCCAGATACTCCTTTACGAAAAAGGTGCCGGCAATGCCCGTCAGGCCCGAGATGCCCGCGGCCATGTACACCATGAGCGGCGGCAGGTAGGACAACTGCAACTGGCGGCCGAGATCGACGATGTTGCGGTCGATCCAGCCCATCAGGCCGCCCGCGGGAGCGCGGACGGTGGCGGCTTGGGGCGAAGACATGGAAGGGCGCTCCCGGGTGGGTGAACTGAAGGCCTAAAGACCGCTCCGACCCCGGGGGAGTTCTCCAACCGCCCGCCTTGCCCCTGTCAGCCGGCCGGCGCGCCGGAGGACAGGGTGAGCATGAGCCCGTTCACCCGCCGCACGAAAGCCGCCGGATCCTCCAACTGGCCGCCCTCGGCCAGCTGGGCCTGGTCGAACAGCACATGGCTCCAGTCGGCGAAGCGCTCGCCCTCGGGCTCGGTGTCGAGGCGTTTCACCAGCGGATGCCCGGGGTTGATTTCGAGGATGGGCTTGGAACCCGGCACCGCCTGGCCGGCGGCGCGCAGCAGGCGCTCGAGGTGGCCGCCCATGGCGTGGGCATCGGCCACCAGGCAGGCGGGCGAATCGGTGAGGCGGTGGGTGATACGCACTTCCTTCACACGCTCGCCCAGGGCCCTGGCCACCCGCTCCGCCAGGCCCTTCATCTGCTCCGCCTCGGTTTCGCGGGCCTTCTTCTCTGCTTCGTCCTCGAGCGCGCCCAGGTCGAGGTCGCCCTTGGCCACCGATTGCAGGCGCTTGTCCTCGAACTCCGTCAGACTGGAGACGAGCCACTCGTCCACCCGGTCGGACAGCAGCAGCACCTCAATGCCCTTGCGCCGGAAGATCTCCAGGTGGGGAGAGTTGCGCGCCGCGGCGTGGCTGTCGGCGGTGACGTAGTAGATGCGATCCTGTCCCGGCTTCATGGCCGCCACATAATCGGCCAGCGAAACGTTCTGGACGTCGCCGTCGCCGCGCGTGGTGGCGAAGCGCAACAGGCGGGCAATGCGCTCGCGGTTGGCCGCATCCTCGCCGACGCCCTCCTTCAGCACCCGTCCGAAGGTGCCCCAGAAGGTGGCGTATTTGTCCTTGTCTTTTTCCGCCAGGTCCTCGAGCAGGCCCAGCACCTTCTTCACGGCGCCGCTGCGCATGGCTTCCAGATCGCGGGACTGCTGAAGGATCTCCCGCGAGACGTTGAGCGGCAGGTCCTGGGTATCCATCACGCCGCGCACGAATCGCAGGTAGGCGGGCATGAGCTGCTCGGCATCGTCCATGATGAACACCCGGCGAACGTAGAGCTTCACGCCGTGGCGGTGCTCGCGGTCCCACAGGTCGAAAGGCGCACGCGCCGGCACGTACAGCAGCAGGTTGAACTCCTGGCGGCCCTCCACCCTGGCGTGCACCCAGGCGAGCGGCGCCTCGAAGTCATGGGCCACGTGGCGATAGAACTCCTGGTACTGCTCTTCGGAGATCTCCGACTTGGCACGCGCCCACAGGGCCGAGGCCTGGTTGACCTGCTCTTCCTCGCCCGTAGCCGTCTGGGCGTCCTTGGCCTCATCCCATTGCTCCTTCTCCATGAGGATCGGCACGGTGATGTGGTCGGAGTAGCGCCGCAGGATCTCCCGCAGCTTCCAGCCCGACAGCAATTCGTCCTCGCCCTCGCGCAGGTGGAGGATCACCTCGGTGCCCCGCGCCGGCTTGTCCACCGTTTCGAGGGTGTATTCGCCGGCGCCGGCCGATTCCCAGCGCACCCCCTGGCTGGGGTCGAGACCGGCGCGGCGCGTCACCAGCGTCACCCGCTCGGCCACGATGAAGGATGAGTAAAACCCGACGCCGAACTGCCCGATGAGCCGCGCGTCCTTGGCCTGGTCGCCGGTGAGTGACCGGAAAAACTCGCGGGTGCCCGACTTGGCGATGGTGCCGATGTGCTGGATCACCTCTTCGCGGGACATGCCAATGCCATTGTCGGAGATGGTGATGGTGCGCGCGCTCTTGTCGAAGCGCACGCGGATGCGCGGCTCGGGCTCGTTCTCCCACAGGCTGTGGTCGGCCAGGGCCTCGAACCGCAGCTTGTCCGCGGCGTCGGAAGCGTTTGAGACCAGCTCGCGCAGGAAGATCTCCTTGTTGCTGTACAGCGAGTGAATCATCAGGTCCAGAAGCTGGCGGACCTCAGCCTGAAAGGACAGGGTTTCGGTGCTCATGACATCCCTCGTTCGTCTCAAGACGCAAACTTGCAGGATATGGGGCTGCGCCGCCGCTCTTCAAGTGCCTGGCCGCAGGCGCCATCCTAGCCAGGGAGGCCCACTCCGACCCGGGGGGCAAACACCGCGGCTCGCGAGTGCGCACCGCCGCAGTCCCGCGCGCTGTCGAGCTTCGAGGGGGGAACACGGCCTGTTGTGGCGATCTCGTGAAGCGAGGCCTTTGCCTCGTCTGGACCGCCTGTGCGCGGAGAGGCCCGAGGTTTTTCGACGGGTTCGCCAACGGGCTGCTTGACGCAAGACCCACGGAAACAAGCGGGCGCAGCCGGTTCGATCCTGAAGCTGCCATGGGCGCGCAGCGCCCGGACCACTTGCTCCCCGCGCTGGCGGCACAGATGGCGCTGAGCGGTGGGCCAATCTCAGCGCCTGGCTGGTGCGGGGTGGCGAGGCTTTCCGGATGGGCGGGGACACGCTTGCGGTGCAGACCAGGCGCCTGGGGCCACGCGTTTCACGGCAGTCGATGTCGCGGAGCCGCCGCTTTGCCCTGTAACTCGATGACGGGCGCCAAGTTCGATGGCTCTCAGGCTCGGCTGGGATCTCCGCGTAACTGTTCCATCGCAGTAACGGCACTTGATTGCGATCGATACCCCACGTCGCAATTCCTCAGGCGAAGGGCCTGGGCTGCAGCCCGTCCCGAAGGGTGCCTACGAAAGGCATCGAAACTTTGCTGTCCGATGTAGACATCGGGGCGAGCATGATCAGGGCGATTTTCCTGGCTCCGCCACTCAATTGAAGAGGCGTCCGTCGCGACACAACGGAGAATCAAGCACACCTCAAGAAGCGGGATAGGCGCCGACCTTCCGCGCCCGCGATGCCGCCGCTAGGGGGAACGGGCCCGATCGCCGCGGTGCACTCGGTCCGCCCAGAGCACGCCGAGAATGGTCTTTGCCTCGGTGATCTTTCCCTGGAGAACCCAGTCCAGCGCCTCGTCCAGTGGCACTGCCAGCGTTTCCAGGAACTCCCCGTCGTCCAGCGCGTGATCGTGGAAGCTCAGCCCGCGCGCGAGAAACAGATACACGGCCTCGTCTGAATATCCCACGCAGGGGTGCAGCGTGCACAGGTGCGACCAGTCCCGCGCCTCGTAACCGGTTTCTTCCCGCAACTCGCGCCGCGCGGTGGTCAGCGGAGCCTCACCCGGGTCGAGCTTGCCGGCGGGCAACTCATAGAAGTGGCGTCTCAGGGGGTAGCGGAACTGGCGTTCCAGCAGCACCGAGCAGTCATCGAACAGCGCCAGGATGACTGCGGCGCCAGGGTGCACGACGTATTCGCGCGTGGCGCGCTGTCCATCCGGCAGGAGCACCACATCTTCGCGCACCTGCAGCAAGCGCCCGCTATAGGCGGTGGTTGCTTCGAGCTCGTGCTCGGTGAAATCGTGCCCCGCGAAGGACTTGCCACTCACCAGGAGCCCTGGATGGCTTTCTGACACAGGGTCATGAGCCAGCCGGGCAGCAGCCCCACCGCCAGCGCGGCGAGCCCGTTGACCGACAGCAGCACTCGTACGCCCCGGTCCGCAGCGATGGGTGACGTTGCCGCTGGCTCGTCGAAGTACATGAGCCGCACCACGCGCAGGTAGTAGAAAGCCCCGACAAGGGACATGAGCACCGCCACCACGGCAAGCCACACCTGCCCCGCCGCCACCACGGCCTCGATCACGGCCAGCTTCGCATAGAAGCCTACGGTGGGCGGCACCCCGGCCATGGAGAACATGAGCAACAGCATAAGAAACGCGTACCACGGGCTGCGCCGGTTCAGCCCTTTGAAGTCTTCCAGCCGATCCGCTTCGAACCCCTCGCGGGCCAGCAGCAGGATCATGCCGAAAGCGCCGAGCCCCGTGACCGCGTACACCATCACGTAGAACATGGCCGCGCTGTAACCATCCGGCCGGGCGGCGATCATCCCCAGCAGGAGGAATCCCATGTGGGAGATGGTGGAGTAGGCCAGCATGCGCTTGAGGTTGGTTTGGGCGATGGCGGTGATGTTGCCCACTGCGAGCGAGGCCACCGCCAGTAGGGTGAGCATCTGGCGCCACTGCTCAACCAACGCCGGGGCGCCGAGGGTCTCCACCAGCAGGCGCATGACAAAGGCGAAGGCTGCAAGCTTCGGCGCAGTGCCGATGAACATGGTGACCGCCGTGGGGGCACCCTGATAAACGTCCGGGACCCACATGTGAAAAGGCACGGCGCCGAGCTTGAAGCCCAGCCCCGCCACCAGGAAGACCAGGCCAAACATGAGGATGGTGCCGTTGGCGCGGCCCTCGGCGATGGCAGCAGCCACCTTCGGGATCTCGAGATGCCCGGTGGCGCCATAGATCATGGACATGCCGTACAGCAGCAACCCGGACGCAAGCGCACCCAGCACGAAGTACTTCATTGCAGCCTCGGTGGCGTCGCGGGAGTCGCGCTGCAGGGCTACCAGCGCATACAGCGATAGCGACAGCAGTTCGAGCCCGAGGTAGAGCATCAGCAGGTGGTTGGCCGAAATCATCACCATCATGCCGAGCGTGGCGAACAGCAGCAGGGTGAACAGTTCCCCGCGGAACAGGCCGCGCGCTGCCGCGTAACCCCGGGAGTAGATGACCGTGACCGCCGCCACGAGGCAAACGGCGACCTTGAGCGCGTCAGCCATGGGATCGTCTACGAACATGCCGTTCAGGGCGACGATGCGGCCTGGCCTCGAGGAGAGCGCGATCATGCCGGCGGCAGTCGCCAGCGTGGCGAGCGTGAGGACGTAGCCGATCCCCCTTTGCGACTCGCGCAGGAAAAGGTCCGCCACCAGGATCGCACACACCATAACAAGCACGAGGATCTCAGGCCAGACAGCCAGGTAGTCGGCGGCGGACAGGGTCACGCGCGTTCTCCGCGAATCAGGGCAGCTTGCTGCGCGCCGCGTGAGCGAGCAACTCGCTCACCGGTGCTTCGAGCACGGCGTTGAAAGGGGCCGGATAAAGCCCCATGAACAGGGTGAGAGCGGCCAGCAGGCCCAGCAGCAGCCACTCGCGCGGCGCGATGTCCTGGAGCCCCGCCACCGCCGGGCTGGCCACAGCGCCGAAAACTACCCGCTTGTACATCCAGAGGGTGTAGGCGGCCCCGAAAATCAGCGTGGTGGCCGCCAGGGCCCCGACCCAGAAGTCCATCTTCACGGCCGCCAGCACCACCATGAACTCTCCAACGAAACCGCTGGTGCCCGGCAAGCCCGCGTTGGCCATGGCGAACAGCATGAAGAAGGCGGCGAACACCGGCATGCGATTCGCCACGCCGCCGTAGTCCGCGATCTGGCGCGAGTGGAGCCGGTCGTAGAGGACACCGACGCAAAGGAACAGCGCGCCGGAGACGAAACCGTGGGAAATCATCTGCAGGATCGCGCCCTGCATGCCGAGGCGGTCGAACAGAAAGATCCCCAGCGTCACGAAACCCATGTGCGCGATGGAGGAGTAGGCGATCAGCTTCTTCATGTCCGCCTGCACGAGAGCCACCAGGCCGATGTACACCACCGCCACGAGGGACAGGGCGATCACGATCCAGGAAAGCGCATGGCTGGCATCGGGCACAATGGGCAGCGAGAAACGCAACAAGCCGTAGCCGCCCAGCTTGAGGGCAATGGCGGCCAGCACCACCGCTCCCCCCGTGGGGGCCTCCACATGGGCGTCGGGAAGCCACGTGTGCACCGGCCACATGGGTACCTTTACCGCGAAGGCGGCGAGGAAGGCCAGGAACACCGCCGTCTGCGCAGCCATCGACAACGGGGCGCGGTACAGATCATCCAGGTCGAAACTGCCGCCCGCGGCGCCGTAGAGGTAGAGCAGCGCCACCAGCATCAGCAGAGAACCGATCAGTGTGTAGAGGAAGAACTTCACCGCCGCGTAGACCCGGTTCGGGCCACCCCACACCCCGATGACAAGGAACAGCGGGATGAGCGTCGCTTCGAAGAAAACGAAAAACAGCAACGCGTCCCGGGCCGCGAACACGCCATTCATCAGGCCGGACATGACCAGGAACGCCGCCATGTACTGCGCAACCCGCTGCTCGATCACCTTCCACCCTGCGATCACAACGAGCACGGTGGTGAAGGCGTTGAGCAGAATCAGCAGCAGGGAGATGCCGTCAATACCAAGGTGGTAGTGGACCCGGTAGCGCTCGATCCACGAGGCCTTTTCCACGAACTGCATGCCGCCCGCCGTGGCGTCAAAGCCGGCGAGCAGCGGCACACAGGCCAGCAGGCCGGCCACTGCGCCGGCGAGGGCCAGCCAGCGTGCTACGCAAGCGTTGCGATCCGAACCCGATGCGAGCACCGCAACCGCGGCGACCACGGGAACCCAGATGACGAGACTGAGCACCGGCATGGGGTCAGGCCGTCCGCACGAAGAACAGGGTGAGCAGCGCGAACACCCCGATGATCATGACGAAGGCGTAGTGGTAGATCAGCCCCGACTGCACACGGCGCACCACGCCCGCCAGCCAACCCACAAGCCTTGCCGAACCGTTCACCAGCACGCCGTCGATGATCGCCACATCTCCCACTCGCCACAACCCGCGGCCAAGGGCTCTCGCACCGCCAGCGAACACGAACGCGTAGATCTCGTCCAGGTAGTACTTGTTGAGCAGCAACCGGTACAGCGCGCCGGCCCGCGCTGCTATGAGTTCGGGAATCTGCGGCTTGACCAGATATAGCAGCCAGGCGAGCGCGACGCCCGCGACGGCAAGCCAGAAGGGCAGCGTGGTGAAGGCGTGCACGCCCATGGCAACGGCCCCGTGGAAATGCTCCCCCAGTTCGGCCATTGCGCCGTGGCGGGCATCCACGTGGATGGCGTCGGCAAGGAAGTCGCCATGCAGCATGGGCCCAATGGCGAAGAAGCCGATCACCAGGGAGGGAATCGCCAGCAACACCAGCGGCAGAGTTACGACCCACGGCGACTCCTTCGGCGGACCGCCGTGATGACCGTGGTCGTCATGGCCATGCCCTTTGTCGTGGCCGCGCCCGTCGTGACCGCCGCCGTCGGGGGAAGTGTCGAAGCGCTCCTTGCCGTGAAATACGAGGAAGTACATGCGGAAGGAGTAGAAGGCGGTGATGAACACGCCGGCGGTCACGGCGAATGCGGCGAAGCCAGCCCCGGCCGCGCTCGAGGCGTTCACGGCTTCGATGATGCTGTCCTTCGAGTAAAAGCCCGACAGGAACGGCGTGCCGATCAAGGCCAGCGAGCCGACCAGGGACGTCACCCAGGTAACCGGCATCCAGCGGCGCAGGCCGCCCATGCGACGGATGTCCTGGTCGTGGTGCATGCCCATGATCACCGATCCGGCCGCGAGGAACAGCAGCGCCTTGAAGAACGCGTGGGTCATGAGATGGAAGATGGCCACGGAGTAGGCAGACACGCCCAGCGCCACGGTCATGTACCCCAGCTGCGAGAGTGTCGAGTAGGCAACCACGCGCTTGATGTCATTCTGGACAATGCCCAGCAGCCCCATGAACAGCGCCGTGACGGCGCCGGTCACCAGCACCACCGACAGCGCCGTGTCGGAAAGCTCGAACAGCGGCGACATGCGCGCCACCATGAATATGCCCGCCGTCACCATGGTGGCGGCGTGAATCAGGGCGGAGATGGGCGTCGGGCCTTCCATGGAATCGGGCAGCCACACGTGCAAGGGGAACTGGGCCGACTTGCCCATGGCGCCCACGAACAGCAGGATGCAGGTGACGGTCATCAGCGACCAGGGCGCGCCGCCCCACAGGATGATGGTCTCGGCGGACTTGGCCGGAGCGGCATCGAATACGGTGGCATAGTCGAGTGATCCGAAGTGCGCCAGGACAAGGCCTATGCCCAGCAGGAAGCCGAAATCACCCACGCGATTGACAAGAAAGGCCTTGAGGTTGGCGTAGATAGCCGTGGGCCTCGTGTACCAGAAACCGATGAGCAGGTAGGACACCAGGCCGACCGCCTCCCAGCCGAAGAACAACTGCAGGAAGTTATTGCTCATGACCAGCATGAGCATGGCGAAGGTGAACAGCGAGATGTAGCTGAAGAAGCGCTGATACCCCGGGTCGTCTCGCATGTAGCCGATGGTGTAGATGTGCACCATCAGCGACACCGAGGTGACCACCAGCATCATGGTGGAGGTGAGAGCATCCACCAGGAACCCCACCTCCAGACTCAGGGTGCCCGACAGCATCCACGTGTACACCGCGCCGTTGAATCGCTGCCCTGCGGCCACCTGCTTGAATACCAGCGCCGCGGCGATGAACGAGACCAGCACGCCGAGGATGGTCAACAGGTGGGCGCCGCGGCGCCCCACGGCGCGGCCCAGCAACCCGGCGGCGAGAGCGCCGGCGAGGGGTGCCAGTACCGCGAGGAGGCAAAGACTCTTCACGAGGTCAACCTTTCAGGCCCTGGATGTCATCGACATTGATGGTGCGCAGGTTCCGGAACAACACCACCAGGATGGCCAGGCCGATCGCGGACTCGGCCGCTGCCACGGTCAGGATGAAAAAAACGAACACCTGGCCCGCGTAGTCGTGCAGGAAATGCGAAAAGGCGATGAAGTTGAGGTTGACCGCCAACAGCATGAGTTCGATCGCCATGAGCAGGATGATGACATTCTTGCGATTCAGGAAGATGCCCACCACGGCAATGGCGAACAGCAGCGCACCCAGGACAAGATAATGGGACAAAGGCACCATGCTCAGGCCTCCTTCCCGCTGCCGGCGGCCTTTTCGGCCGGCATGGAGACGAGCCGCACGCGATCGCTGCGCTTCACTTTCACCTGGAGGGCGGGGTCCTGGAACTTGCTGTCCTTGCGGGCGCGCAGGGTCAGGGCGATGGCGGCAACAATGGCCACCAGAAGCACCACCGCGGCCACCTCGAAGGGATATACGTACTCCGTGTACACCAGGCGGCCCAGCTCCCGGGTGTTGCTGTAGTCGGCCGGCCGCGGCATGGGACGCGGCATCGCTTGCAGCGCGAAGTAACGGCCCAGCAGGATGGTGGCCATTTCGAGCACCATGACCCCTGCCACCACCAGGGCTGGAACGAGATAGTCCCAGTAACCCTCCCGCAACCGGTCGAGGTTGATATCGAGCATCATGACCACGAACAGGAACAGCACCATCACCGCGCCCACGTACACCAGCACCAGCACGATGGCGAGGAACTCCGCTTCGAGCAGCATCCACAACCCGGCGGCAGTGACAAACGCGAGAACCAGGAACAGCGCCGAGTGCACCGGATTGCGGGCGGTGATGACGCGCAGCGCTGCAAACAGCAGGATGGCCGCGAAGGCGTAGAAGACGGCGGTCTGGAAGGGCATGGGTCTGGTTGGTTTGGGGCCGCACGCGAGGCCCCACGCGGGACATCGCAAGGCGCGCCGGAACGGCTACCGATAGGCGGCGTCCGCTGCGCGGTCCGCGGCGATCTGCCGCTCGTAACGATCGCCGATGGCGAGCAGCATCTCCTTGGTGTAGACGAGATCTCCCCGGCGCTCGCCGTGATACTCGAACAGGCGGGTCTCGACGATGCTATCCACCGGGCAAGACTCCTCGCAGAACCCGCAGAAGATGCACTTGGTGAGATCGATGTCATACCGGGTGGTGCGGCGCGTGCCGTCGGCGCGCTGCTCGGACTCGATGGTGATGGCGAGCGCGGGGCAGACCGCCTCGCACAGTTTGCAGGCGATGCAACGTTCCTCGCCGTTGGGGTAGCGGCGCAGGGCGTGCAGTCCGCGGAAGCGCGGGCTCTGGGGGGTCTTCTCGTCGGGATACTGGACGGTGATCTTGCGAGCGAACAGATGCCGGCCCGTGAGCGCCATGCCTCGCAGCAGCTCGAACAGCAGGAACGTGCGGAAGAATTCGCGGATTGCGTTCATGTAGTGTCTGTCAGTGCCATAGCCAGAGGGGCGTGCGCATCCACGCGCCAACCACCAGCAGCCAAACCAGCGTCACCGGGATGAACACCTTCCAGCCCAGGCGCATGATCTGGTCGTAGCGGTAGCGCGGGAAGGTGGCACGGAACCACAGGAAGAAGAACAGCCCGAAAACCACCTTGAGCAGCAGCCAGTGCACGCCCCCGGGAAGGCCAGGCACCGGCGAGAGCCAGCCACCGAGGAACATGATCGCGGCCAGCGTGGACACCAGGATCATGTTGGCATACTCGGCCAGAAAGAAGATGGCGAAGGCCATGCCGGAATACTCCACGTGGAAGCCCGCCACGATTTCGGATTCGCCCTCGGCCACGTCGAAGGGCGCGCGGTTGGTTTCGGCCACGGCGGAAATGACGTACACCACGAACATGGGGAACAGGGGAATCCAGTTCCAGGACAGCAGCCCGAGCTGCCCCTCCTGGGAACGGACGATATCGCCCAGGTTCAGGCTGTTGGACATCATCAGCACGCCCACGAGCGCGAATCCCATGGCAATTTCGTAGGCTACGATCTGCGCGGCCGATCGCAGGCCGCCGAGGAAGGCGTACTTCGAGTTGGAGGCCCAGCCGGCAATGATCACGCCGTACACGCCCATGGAAGTGATTGCCAGCACGTAGAGGAGTCCCGCGTTCACATCGGCCAGGACCAGATGGGCGTCGAAGGGGATCACTGCCCAGGCAGCCAATGCCGCCATGATGGAAATCACCGGCGCGAGCAGGAACAGGAAGCGGTTCGCGCCCGCGGGGATGATGATTTCCTTGGTGAGCAGCTTGAGGGCGTCGGCGATGGGCTGCAGCAGTCCGCGCGGGCCGACCCGGTTCGGACCCACCCGCACCTGTATGAAGCCGATTACCTTGCGCTCGGCGAGGGTTAGGTAGGCCACGGCGCCCATGATGGGCAATACGATGGCCAAGATCTTGAGCGTGGTCCATACCAGCGGCCAGGCGGGACCGAGCAATTCCTGGAAAAACTCCATGTGGGCGCGGCCTCAGGCGCTGGCGCGGGCTGGTTCGACCGCCCGCTCCAGTTCGAGCGCCCCGTTCAAGGGGCCGAGGGTGGCGGTGAGGGGATGCCCGGCGGGCAGGCGCACGCAACCCGGCGCGAGCCGGTCGTCGCGGGCCGCGTGCAGCACGGCGGTGGCCTTCCCCTGACGCACCCGGACCGCGGCGCCGGGTTCCAGGCCCCAGGCCGCCAGAGTGGTGCCGTGCATGGCGGCCGTGGGCACCGCGGCATCGGCGGTGTGCTGCAGTGCCGGTGCGCGACGCGCCAGCGCATCAGCAAAGTGAATGGGCACGTCGCCCACGCGCTCGAGGCCCGGGAGCGGCTCGGGCAGCGGGCCGCCGGGCAAGGCTGCGAGCGCATTGTCGAGCTTTGCGGACAGATCCGGGGCGCCCGGGCCGAGCACCGCGTCGCACACCTGCTCAGCGGTATCGAAGCGGAAACCATCGAGATCCATAAGGTTGCCGAGCACGCGCAGCACCTTCCAGGCGGGACGGGCTTCGCCCAGGGGCGCCACCACACCCTTGAAGGACTGCGCTCGCCCCTGCGTATTCACGAAGGTGCCCGCCGTTTCGGTGAAGGGCGCCACGGGCAGGATGACGTGAGCATAGTCGACGGCACGATGGGTGAAGGGCGACAGCGCCACCACAAAGCGTGCGGCGCGCAGCGCGGCGGCCGCGGCGTGACCGTCGGCCATGTCCAGTTCAGGCTCGGCATGCAGCAGCACGTAGGCCTTGCGCGGCTGGGACATCATTCCGGCTGCATCGAGGCCGCCCCGACCGGGGACGGCACCCGCCAGATGGCCACCAACGCTGTTGGCTGCCTCGCCCAGAAACCCGTATCCGGCGCCGGCGGCGCGGGCAAGCGCCTGGCCGAGCACGTCGAGCAGCGCCGCGCTGGGATGATGCTGGGCGGCATTACCGAGGAACACAGCGCCCTCGCCAGGACCCTCACAGAGGCGGCGCGCAAGCGCTTCATCGGTTTCGCCGGGCACGATGCCGTTCAGCAGCGAGGCGAGCTCCGCCTCGGCCTGGACTCCCCTGGAGCGCAGTACGGCGGCCAGCACCGCGGCGAGCCGGCGCGGCAAGGCCGAAGGCCTTACGGCTTCCACTAGAGAGCCGGCGATGAGCGGGTCATCGGCGAAGCTGGTAAGCAGGCTCACGCGCGCGCCCGCCTTGGCAGCCTGCCGCAGGCGCTGGGCGAGCAATGGGTGGTCCTTGCGCAGGTTGGAGCCCACCACCAGCACGCGCCCGAGAGCGTTGAGCGCCGTCACCGGCATGCCGAGCCAGGGCGCGCCGCGGCGTCCTGCGTCGAGCGCCGCATCGGTGCGCCGCAGCCGGAAGTCCACGTGCGGCGTGCCGAGGCCAGCGCCCAGGCGCGCCGCAAGGTGAAGTTCTTCCAGCGTGGAATGAGGGCTCGCGAGAATGCCGATGTCAGCCGCCGAGCCCTCGGCGCGGATGGCGCCAAGGCCCTGCACCACCGCTTGCAGTGCGCCCTGCCAGTCGGTTTCAACCCAGACGCCGTCGCGGCGGACCAGCGGGCGCGTCAGCCGGTCGGTGCCATTCAGTGCTTCGTAAGAGAAACGGTCCTTGTCCGACAGCCAGCATTCGTTCACCGCCTCGTTGTCCTCGGGCAGCACGCGCATCACCCGGTTGCCCTTGACCTGCACCACCAGGTTCGAGCCCAGGCCACAGTGCGGGCTGACGCTGCGGCGGCGCGCCTGCTCGCTGGTGCGCGCCGAGTACCGGAACGTCCTGGAGGTGAGAGCTCCCTCAGGGCACAGGGCGTTCATGTTTCCAGACAGCTCGGAATCGACGCTGCGGCCCACAAAAGCGAGGATCTCGGAGTGCTCCCCGCGTCCGGCCATGCCCAGCTCCATGACACCGGCAATTTCCTGCCCGAAACGCACGCAGCGGGTGCAGTGAATACAGCGAGACATCTCCTCGGCCGCCACGAGCGGGCCGATGTCCTTGCTGGGCACCACGCGCTTGACTTCCTGATAACGCGAGGCGGAGCCGCCGTAACCCACAGCGAGATCCTGCAACTGACACTCGCCCCCCTGGTCGCAAATGGGACAATCGAGGGGATGGTTTATGAGCAGGAACTCCATCACGCCCTTTTGAGCCTTGACGGCCTGCTCTGATCGGGTCCAGACCTTCATGCCCTCCGTGGCGGGCGTGGCGCACGCCGGCAGCGGCTTGGGCGCCTTCTCCACCTGCACCAGACACATGCGGCAGTTGGCCGCAATGGAGAGCTTGCGGTGCCAGCAGAAGTGCGGCACGTACACGCCAAGCGTGCGAGTGGCTGCCATGACCATGGAGCCCTCGGGCACGGCCACCGGCCGGCCATCCACTTCGAGATTGATCATCTTCGGCTCAGCCATGGCAGCTACCCTCACGCCGCCGCGGCCAGCCGCGCGCCATCCACCTGGCAGCGGCGATGGTCGATGTGGAACTGAAACTCGTCGCGAAAGTGCTTGATGAAGGCGCGCACGGGCATGGCGGCGGCGTCACCGAGCGCGCAGATGGTACGGCCCTGAATGTTATCGGCCACGGAATTTAGGAGATCGAGGTCCTCCGGGCGTCCCTGGCCGTGCTCGATGCGATGGACCACCCGGTAGAGCCAGCCTGTGCCCTCGCGGCACGGCGTGCACTGACCGCAGGATTCTTCATAGTAGAAATAGGAAAGCCGCTCGAGGCAGCGCACCATGCAGCGGGTTTCGTCCATTACGATCACCGCGCCGGACCCCAGCATCGACCCTGCCTTGGCGATGGAGTCGTAGTCCATGTCCGTGGCCATCATGATCTGCGCAGGCAATACCGGCATGGAAGAGCCGCCAGGGATGACGGCCTTCAGCTGGCGCCCGCCCCGCATGCCACCCGCCAGCTCGAGAAGTTTCGCGAAGGGCGTGCCCATGCGCACCTCGTAGTTGCCTGGCCGCTCCACGTCGCCAGACACGGAGAAGATCTTGGTGCCGCCGTTGTTGGGCTTGCCGAGCGCCAGATAGGCATCGCCCCCGTGGTTGATGATCCAGGGCACGGCGGCGAAGGTCTCGGTGTTGTTGATGGTGGTGGGCTTGCCGTACAGGCCGAAACTCGCCGGGAAGGGCGGCTTGAAGCGGGGTTGCCCTTTCTTGCCTTCAAGCGATTCGAGCAGGGCCGTCTCCTCGCCGCAGATGTAGGCGCCGCAGCCGTGGTGCGCGTGGAGCTG
>DAIPHN010000024.1:0-26239 GCA_036771335.1 Burkholderiales bacterium | reverse complement strand
GGCCGGCCGTATAGAGAAGTTCAATCAGCGTTACGGCCGCAAGGCCGCCAAGTAGTGGCGCGGCGGTCTCCATGCGCTGGACAAAAGGCAGCTTAGGCTGCCTTTTTTGTTTGCAGCACGGCCCCGCCTTGCCCCATAGAATGCCGGCCACCATCCACTGCCGCCACGCGGCACCGATTTCGCCATGATCCTCGGCGCGCATTCGCTGCGCTTCGCACCTCTGGTGGCCTTCATGGAGCGGCGGCCCGGGCTGCTGGCGGGGCTCTTGTGTCTGCTCTGGCTGATTCCGGGCATGGTGGGACGGGACCCCTGGAAGCCCAACGAGGCGCAAGCATTCGGGGCGGTCTTCCAGATGGTGCGCTCCGGAGACCTGGTGGTGCCGGCACTGGCGGGCGAGCCGTGGCTGCGTTCACCTCCCCTTTACCTGGCTGCTTCTGCAGGAGTCGCCACGCTGTTTGAGCCGCTCATGCCACTTCACGACGCAGCGCGCCTCGTGAACCTGCTGTTTCTTGGCGCGGCCTTCGGGCTCGTGGCCGCCGCCATGCGCGAGTGGCACGGCGGCGACCGCGCGTGGGTGGCGCCTCTCATGCTGCTGGGGTGTGTAGGCCTTGTGCAACCAGGTCATCAGGTGGTGCCGGACAACGCCCTGCCGGCAACCTTTGCCTTGTCGGCCTGGGGCCTGGCGCTGCTGCCCAGGCGGCCCGTGGCAGCCGGCGTGGCCATGGGCCTCGCCATCGGCCTGGCATTCCTGGCCAAGGGTCTGGTGCCCGCGGCGGCGCTGCTGGCCGTCACCCTGCTCGAACCGTTACTGGGAGGCCGCGACCGGCGCGCGGCTGCGCTGCGCGGCTGCGGCCTGGCCGTGCTGGTGGCCGCTCCGCTCCTGGCGGCCTGGCCGGTCGCCCTGCACGCCCGCGACCCCGAGCTGTTGCGCGAATGGCTCTGGGTCGAGGAGCTAGGTCGCTATCTGGGCGCGGGCCGCCCGGAGGCCGGCGCGATCTCGAAGCTGAAGTTCGTCGCGGCGCTGTCGTGGTTTGCGTGGCCGGTGCTGCCCTTTTCGCTGTGGTCCCTCTGGCAGGGTCGCCAGCGGCTGCTCGAGCCGCAATGGCGCATCGCGCTCACCCTCTTCGTGGTGCCGTTGCTGGTCCTGGTGGGCGCCCACGAACCGCGCGAGCTGATGGCCCTGCCGCTGCTGGTACCGCTGGTACTGCTGGCCATACCGGGACTGCCCAGCGTGCCGCGCGGCGCCTCCTATGCCCTGTTCTGGTTTTCGCTGATGTTCTTTCTGTTCTTCCTGGCGGTGGCGTGGTTTTACTGGTCGGCCGTGGACCTGGGCATTCCCGCCCGTGCCTCGGCGCACATGGCACGCATGCAACCCGGCTACCAGCCGGTGCGAAGTCTGCTTCTGGTAGCCATCGCCGCGGCCGCAACCCTGGCCTGGCTGGTGGCCATGTTCAATGTGCGCCGTTCGCCCGAGCGCCCGTTCGTGGCATGGGCGAGCGGCGCGACGGCATTCTGGATCGCCACCATGACGCTGATGGTGGCGTGGGCGGATAACGTCAAGTCCTACCGGGGGGTGGCCGAATCCCTGCGCGCGCACCTGCCCGCGGGCGGCGCATGCGTGTCCAGTATCACGCTGAGCGAGTCCATGCGCGGTCTGCTGCACTACCACGCGAATGTGCTCACGCGGCGCGTGGAGTCCGGCGCGCGGGCCGAGGACTGTCCTGTGCTGGTGGTGGAGAGCAAGCGCGGCGCAGAAGGCATGCCCGAGCCCTGGCATCTCGTATGGGAGGGCAACCGCCCCGGCGACGGGCGCGAACGACTGCGCCTGTACCGGCAAGGCGGACCCCACATGGGCGAGTACAGGACCCACTGAGCCAGTGAGAGCCCACTATCCAGGCCCGCCATGACTTCGCAGGGCGCCCCGCTTCTCGTTGCAAATGCCCGCCGCGGCAAGGCCGGCGGTCGCGGCGCGCCATTCCACCAGCCTGTTGCGGACGCCCCCCCGGACGCGTCCGCCTGACCCTCATTCCCCGAAAAGCCGCTACCGTGCAGGGCCTGGTCGACAGTGTGATGCACTTGCCGCGCGCGGCGCGCAGCCATGAGGAACTCGTCGGGCGCTTCCGCTGGCGCGTGCCGTCGCGCTACAACATCGCCCGGGACGTGTGCTGCCGCCACGCCGCCGATCCGGCCCGCGTGGCGCTGCACTTCGAGGACGAGTCCGGCGTCACCTCCACCCACACCTTCGCCCAGGTACAGGCATCCGCGAACCGGCTCTCCAATGCGCTGCGCGCACTAGGGGTGGACCGCGGCGAGCGCGTGGCCATCGTGCTGCCGCAGCGGCCCGAGACAGCCATCGCCCACGTGGCCTGCTATCAGATGGGCGCCATCGCCTTGCCGCTGTCCCACCTGTTCGGTGCCGAGGCGCTCGAATATCGCCTCGCGGATGCGGGGGCAAAAGTGGCCATCGCCGACCCCGACACGCTGCCGAAGCTGCTGTCGGTGCGCGAGCGGCTCCCAGCCCTGAGCCACATTATCGGCGTGGCCGGCGCCCGCGAAGCGGCGGTGACGCCCTGGGAGGATCTCCTTGGCCGCTCCGCCGACCGCTGGCAGTGCGTCGACACCCATGCCGACGATCCCGCGCTCATCATCTACACCAGCGGCACCACCGGCGCGCCCAAGGGGGCGCTGCTCGCGCACCGCACCCTGATCGGCAACCTGCCGGGCTTTGCCTGCTCCCACGATTTTTTCCCCGAGCCTGGCGACCTTTTCTGGTCGCCCGCCGACTGGGCCTGGACAGGCGGCCTGTTCGATGCGCTGCTGCCCACCTGGCACTACGGCATGCCGCTGGTGGCCTATCGCGGCCGCTTCGACCCCGAACGCGCCTGCGCGCTGATGGCGAAATACGGCGTGCGCAATGCGTTCCTGTTTCCCACCGCGCTCAAGATGATCATGAAGGAAGTGCAGCAGCCGCGCCGCCGCTTCGGCCTCGGACTGCGCAGCCTCATGAGCGGCGGCGAGGCCGTGGGCGAGGCGGTGCTCGCGTGGGCGCGCGAATCGCTGGGCGTGACCATCAACGAGATCTTCGGGCAGACGGAGATGAATTACGTGGTGGGCGGCTGTGCGCGGGTGTTCGAGCCGCGGCCTGGCGCCATGGGGCGGCCCTATCCGGGCCACCGCATCGCCCTGCTGGACGACCGCGGCGAGCCGGTGCCCGACGGGCAGCCCGGCGAGATCGCCGTGCACCGCGAGGGCGACCCGGTGATGTTCCTGGGCTACTGGAACAATCCCGGCGCGACCGCGGAGAAGTTCGCCGGCCTCTGGGCGCGTACGGGCGATGTGGCGGTGCGCGACGAGCAGGGCTACTACTGGTACCACGGCCGCACCGACGACGTGATCAAGAGCGCCGGCTATCGCATCGGGCCCGCAGAGGTGGAAAACTGCCTGCTGCGTCATCCGGCCGTGGCCAACGCGGCTGTGATCGGCGTGCCAGACCCCGAGCGCGGCAGCCTCGTGAAGGCCGTGGTGGTGCTCACCGCCGGCCATGCCCCCGGCACGGCGCTCGAAGCCGAGCTGCAGGCGCACGTGCGCGCGCGCCTCGCGCCCTACCAGGTGCCGCGGTTGTTCGAGTTCGCCGCGTCGCTGCCCATGACCACCACCGGCAAGGTGCAGCGGCGCGTGCTGCGCGACGTCGGCAGCCGCTGAACCGCCATACGGAACCCGCCATGCATGACAGCCTGCAACGATTCGTCTTTGAACGTACCGCGGTACGCGGCCTCCTTGTACATCTGGACGCCACCTGGCGCGCGGTGCTCGATCGCCACCACTATCCCGCGCCCCTGCGCCAGTTGCTGGGCGAGCTGATGGCGGCCGGCGCCCTGCTCTCGGCCACGCTCAAGTTCGACGGCTCGCTGATCCTGCAGATGCAAGGCGACGGGCCGGTGAAGCTGGTGGTGGTGGAGGTCACCAGCGAATGCACCCTGCGCGCCACCGCCAGCTGGAACGGGGACCTGCCCGAGGCGCCGTTGCGCGCGCTCTTGGGGGAGGGGCGCTTCGCCATTACCATCGTGCCCCGGGAGGGCGGCCAGTCCTACCAGGGCATCGTGGCCCTCGAAGCCGATAGCGTCGCGCGAGCGCTGGAGGCCTACATGGCCGCCTCGGAGCAGATCGAGACCCGCATCCAGCTCGCCTGCGACGAGCGCCGCTCCGCCGGCATGCTCCTGCAGCGTCTGCCCGCCCCCGAGGACGAGGACCCGGACACCTGGAACCGCGTCACCCACCTGGGCACCACCCTGCGCCGCGAAGAACTCCTCGACCTCCCCGCCCAGGCGGTGATCCGGCGCCTGTTCCACGAAGAGGACGTGCGAGTGTTCGAGCCCACGCCGCTGTCGTTCCGCTGCTCGTGCTCGCACCAGCGGGTGGTGGGCATGCTGCGCATGCTCGGCCGCGACGAGGTGCGCGACATCGTGGCCGAGCGCGGCTGTGTGGAGGTGACCTGCGAGTTCTGCCGCAAGCGCTACAGCCTGGATGCGGTGGACGCCGAGCAGGTGTTTGCCCACGAGGTGCAGACCTTCCCATCGCCCACCCGCCATTGAGGGCGCGAGCCGCGCGGATGCTGCCGAAGGCGCGGTTCCCAAGCAGTGTCAGGACTCAGCGCAGCACCGCGCCGCCGCCGGCCGCGAGCCGGGCAGCAAGTCCCTACTGCCGTATCTCCCCGAAAATGCGCAGCGCCTCGGCCCGCGCCGCAGCGTGGTCCACCACCGGCGCGGGATAGTCGCGCCCGATCACCACGCCCAGGGCCTGCTGCTCCAGGGGCGGCAGCGTCCATGGGGCATGAATGTGCCGGGCCGGCACCTTCGCCAGCTCCGGCACGTAGAGCCGGATGAAGCGCCCGTCGGCGTCGAACTTCTCAGATTGGGTCACGGGGTTGAAGATGCGAAACCACGGCTGGGCGTCACAGCCCGTGGAGGCGGCCCATTGCCAGCCGCCGTTGTTGGCCGCCAGGTCGAAGTCGTTGAGGTGGTCGGCGAAGTAGCGCTCGCCCTGGCGCCAGTGCACGTGCAGATCCTTCACGAGGAAGGACGCCGCTACCATGCGCAGCCGGTTGTGCATGTAGCCGGTCTGGTTGAGCTGACGCAGGGCGGCATCCACCAGCGGGTAGCCGGTGCGGCCCTCGCACCACGCAGCGAACCGCTCCGGGTGGTCCGGAAAACGCAGCGCGTCGAACTCGCGCCGGAAGGCGCCATCCACCACGTGCGGGTGGTGCCACAGGATCTGGAAATAGAAGTCGCGCCAGATCAGCTCCGACAGCCAGGCCGACGCGCCCTCGCTGCTGCGCACGTGCGCCTCGCGGGCCAGCTCGCGCACGCTGATGGTGCCGAAGCGCAGGTGTACGGAGAGATAGGACGGCCCGCGCACGGCGGGGTAGTCGCGGCGCTCGCGGTAGCCGTCCATGCGTGCGCGGAAATCCTCGAACAGCCGGCGCGCGCCCGCGGCGCCCAGGGGCATGGCCAGCGACTGCAGGTTTGTCTCGGCAAAGCCCATGGACGCAAGCGAAGGCAGCGGGGCGGGCGGCTCAGGCTCGAAGTGGGCGGCGTGGGGCGCCACCGACAGCGGCACCAGCCGCTCGCGGTTCACCGCCTTCAGCCACGCGTTCTTGTAGGGCGTGAAAACGGTGAAGGGCTTGCCTGCCTGGGTGAGCAGCTCCGACTTCTCGAACACCGCCTGGTCGCGAAAGCTGTAAAGCCGCCGCCCGCCGTCGTGCAGCGCGCGCTCCACAGCCGCATCGCGTTCCACGGCCTTGGGCTCATAGTCGTGGGCGCAGTAAACCGCTTCGGCGCCGATGGCGGCGGCGTGGGCCGGCACCAGTTCGCGCGCGCGGCCGTGCAGCACCGCCAGACCACCGCCCAGGGCCTCGAGCGCCGTGCGCAGTTCGGCCACCGCGTGCCAGATGAACTCCACCCGGCGGTCGGCCCGCGAGGGAAGCGCGTCGAGGATCTCGGTGTCGAAGACGAACGCGCAGCGCACCGCGCGGGCCTCGCGCAGCGCGTGATGGAGAGCGGCGTGATCCTCCGCGCGCAGGTCGCGGCGGAACCACACCAGCGCGCGGTCGTGGCGCGGCGCCACGCTCAGCCAATGCGCCGGCGCAGCCAGCGCACCAAGCCACCCACCAGCGGCAGTTTAGCGTACAGCTCCTCGCCCGTGTCCCAGAAGTCGCGGTGGTAGGCAATGCGGCCGTCGGGCGCGAAGCGCAGGTGGCTCGCGCCCCGGATGCACCACTGGCGCCGAGGTTGCCAGCGGGGGATGCGGAAGGTGAAGTCCCACTCCAGCATGGCCTGCTCCCCCTGGACGATACGGTTCACCACGTGGAAACGGGGCTCGTGCAGTGCGTCGAACATGCGCAGGAAGACGGCCTCGATGTGCGCCACACCGCGCACCTCGTTGAAGGGGTCCTTGAAGAAGGCGTCTTCGGCGTAGAAGTCGCGCATGCGAGCCACGTGGTGCCTTTCGAGCGACTCGAAGCGGCGCACGATCTCGCTCAGGTCCATGGCGCTTCTCACAGCCCGGTGATGCGATGGATCATGGGGAAGTACCAGCGGTAGGGCAGCAACCGCAGCAGCTTGAGCAGCAGGGTGAAGCGCTTCGGGTAGTGAATATCGAAAGCGCCGCGCTCGATGCCCCGCAGAGTTTGGGCGGCGGCTTCTTCGGCGCTGATGAGGGCGGGCATCTGGAAGTCGTTGCGATCGGTGAGCGGGGTCTTCACGAAGCCCGGGTTGATGACGTGCACCGACAGGCCCCGGCCGCGCAGGTCGAGATAGAGCGCCTCGGCCAGGTTGATGAGCGCCGCCTTGGTGGGCCCGTACACAAGGCTGCGCGGCAGGCCGCGAAAGCCCGCCACGCTCGACACGATGCCGATGCCGCCGCTACCCTGGGCGAGCAGCGTGGGCAGCACCGCGTCCACCACGTTGAACACGCCCATAACGTTGACCTCCACCAATTGGCGCGCCGCCGCCAGGTCCAGCTCCCAGGCGCGCATGGGAAGGTAGTTGCCGGCCACGCACAGCACCAGGTCGCAGCCGCCCCAGCGCGCCGCCATGGACTGTGCGGCCGCATGCACCTGCGCGGCGTCGGTCACGTCCAGGGGCAGAACGGTCACGCGCTCAGGATGGGCTTGCCGCAATGCATCCAGTGGCTCGGCGCGGCGTGCCGACAGCGCCACCCGCGCACCTCGGGCGAGCAGCGCCTCGGCGATAGCGCGCCCGATCCCCGTGGAGGCGCCCACCACCCAGACACGCCGCTCGCGCCAGGTGTCGATGGGAGGATTCAGGGGCACGGCGTCACCGCTTGCGGAAGGCGATGGTGATGTCGGCGAAGCGGATGCCGAACTTGCTGATGGTGGAGCGGTTAAGCAGCGTGGCCTCGTCCACCAGATACATCCAGTCGTCCACGTCAACCTGCCAGCCGCCCTGATCCTCGGGAAGCCTGAGCACGTACACCCACTGCAGCGCGTTGCCCGCGGCCACGCCAGCGGCCTCGCCCACCACGTCGCCGGCGGTGCCCGTATAGCGCCCTCCCGCACCCTTTCGGACTGTCCACACGCGCTTTTCCTTGCGGCCATCGGACCAGTCGAAGGACTCGTCGAGGGTGCCGTTGTCGCCGTTCCAGCGGGCCTCGATTACCACGTGAAAGCGCCGCAGTACCGCGCCTGAGCGGTCCTGCACCATGCCCCAACCGTCGATGGTGCCGTTGAAGTAGCGCGCCAGGTCCAGCACGGGTGTCTGGCTGCTGTAGGCATCGGGCTTCACGCCGGCACAGCCGGCCAGACCCGCCGCGAGCAGCATCGCGGCGATCCACTGCGTCAAGCGCTTCATGGCGAAGGAACTCCTGTAGTGTGGGGCTGCCAGCGCAGCCGTTCGATGGGCGCGGCCCACAGAAGCGCCACGGCAACGAGCTTGAGCACGCAGGGGGCCGCGGCGTACATGAGGGACAGCGTACCCATGGCCCCCTGGGGATTGCCGGGCTGATAGCCCAGCGCACCGCGGACCGGCAGCGCCAGCCCCGCGGCCAGCGCCAGATTGAGCTTCTCGGTAAATTGCCACAGGCCGAAGTAGGCGCCGTCGGGCGAGGCGGCGGCACGGTCCCGATCGGCCACGTCGGCCAGGATCGAGGCGGGCAAGGCCAGCTCTGCACCATAGGCAATGCCCGACAGGGCGCACACCAGGCCGAAAGCTATGGCGTCGCCAGGACCCAGGGCAAAGGCCCCCGCGAACGCGATGATGCTCATGGCCATGCTGGCCAGCCAGGCGCCCTTCTTGCCCATTCGGCGCGCGGCCGCCACCCAGAGGGGCATGCCCGCCGCCCCGAACAGGAAGTAAAGGCCGAGGAACGCGCCATTAAGGTCAGCGCGGCCCAGCACGTCCTGGACGTAGAACAGGATCAGGGTGGCGGGAATGGCGGAGGCCACGCCGCTCACCACAAATACCGCCACCAGCCAGCGAAAAGCGCCGTTGGCCAGGGGAGCGGCCAGACTGTCGCGCAGCCGCGCGGGCGCAGCGGCAACCTGACCGGACCTGGGGGTGCCGAACAGCATCAGCCCCGCCCCCGCCAGCAGCACGGGCACGAACAGCAGGCTGAAACTGCGCAATCCCGCCGCCTCGGGCCGGTCGCCCGCCAGCAGCGCCGGAAGCGCCGCGGCCACCAGCACTCCGGCCACAGCGAGCACGCCGCGCGCCGCGGTCACTCGGGTGCGCTCGTGGTAGTCAGCGGACAGCTCGGCGCCGATGGCGTAATAGCTGATGGAGGCCATGCTGAATCCGAGATACACCACCACCAGGCAGGCAGTGAGCCAGGCTGCCAGAGCCCCGGCACCCAGCGCGGGAGGATTGAACAGTCCCAGCACCCCCGCTGCGAGCAGCGGTACCGCCGCAACCACGAATCGCTGGCGCCCGCTGCCGGTGCCTGCGCAGCGGTCGCTCCACCAGCCCAGCAGCGGATCCTGCACGGCATCGAGCAGACGCGCCGCCAGCAGGATCGCTCCCACCAGGCTCAGGGACAATCCCAGGTCATCGGCGTAGAGCTTGGGGACATGCACGTACACGGGAAGGGCTGCCATGGCCAGCGGCAAGGCGAGTGCCGCGTAGGCGAACAGCCCCGCGCGGGACAGCACCGCAGCGCTCACCGCTGGCCCAGCAGCGCCGCGCGCAGCTTCGGCTCGCGGGTACGAGGGTCGAGCCAGATGGAGAAGAAGGCGCGGGCAAAATCCGCGTCGTACACCGTCCCGAGGGGGCGGCCCTGGTAGAAGAACTCGGCGCCCAGCCCGGGACGGAACACCCCGGTGATGTGCTCTCCCTTGCGCACATCGGGAAAGATGCGCGCCATCTGCTCGCGCCAGGATTCGATGCGACGCGCATCCGCTCCGCCGAGCCGGCGCATCTCGTCGGCGCTCACTTCCGCAATACGCGCACCGTAGAAATCGCGCGCATACCGGATGTCAAGCGCGAAGGGCTGGTCCCAGCCGTGTTCCCGGCCGCTGACCCACAACGCGGCGTCGTAGAGATGAAGGCCGAACCAGCGCATCCGGCCGCTGCCCAGCACCCGGTACTGGGTCTCCCCCGTGGCGAGGGCTTCAGGCAAGGGCGCGAGCCCCGCCGCCTCGGCCGACAGGGCTGCCAGCGCCACAAGAAAGCCTGCCAGCCACCGGTGCGCGCGTTCAAACATGGGCCACCTCCGCCTGCACCACGTCGATGGTGGCCGCCCGGAACCCCGCCTCGCAGTAGGCGAGATAGAAATTCCACAACCTCGCGAAGTGCTCGTCGAAACCCAGGGTGCGCAAGTCCGTAGACCGTGCATTGAAGGTCGTCCGCCAGCGGCGCAGCGTCTCGGCGTAGTCAAGGCCGAAGGCCTTTACCTCGCCCGTCGCCAGACCCTCGCGCGCGGCGTGATCGCGGAACACCCGGAGGCTGGGCAACATGCCGCCGGGAAAAATGTACAGCTGGATGAAATCAGTGCCGCGGCGATAGCGCTCGAACAGCGCGTCGTCGATGGTGATGGTCTGGACCAGCGCGCGGCCGCCCGGATTCAGGCGCTCGCGCAAGGTACGGAAATAGGAGGGCCAGTAGCGCTCCCCGACGGCCTCGAACATCTCGATGGAGACGATGGCGTCAAACTGGCCGCTCACATCGCGATAGTCGCGCAGCTCGAAGGTGACCCTGTCGGCCAGGCCGGCGCGGGCGATGCGCTCGCGCGCCCAATCGAGCTGCCTCGCCGACAGGGTGATGCCGTGCACCTCCACGCCGTGGGTACCCGCCGCGTACTCGGCGAAGCCGCCCCAGCCGCAACCGATCTCCAGCACGCGGGCACCTGGCTTGAGCCCCAAGCGCCGGACGATGCGCTCGTACTTGCGCTGCTGTGCCTGCTCGAGCGTGAGTTCGGGCTGGCCGTCGAACAACGCCGCGGAATAAGTCATTCCGGGGTCGAGCCACAAGCCGTAGAAGTCGTTGCCGAGATCATAGTGGGCGTGAATATTGCGCTTCGCCTGGCCGCGGGAATTGGCGCGCAGCAGGTGGCGCAGCCGGTACAGCACCCAGCCCCACCATCGGCCGTAAATCGCCCTGTCGAGGGCCCCGTGATTGGTGGCCGCAAGGGTGAGCAGAGCGGCAAGGTCAGCGGTGTCCCAGTGACCGGCCTTGTAGCTCTCGGCAAAGCCGATGTCACCAGCGCGCAGAACGGCGGCGCACGCGCCCCAGTCGTGGATGCGCAGATGAGCCTGTGGACCCGGCGCCCGGCCCGCGAAGACGTGCATCCGCCCGTCGGGCGTGGTCACGTCGAGACGGCCGGCCGAGAGCCGCTGAAGGAGCGCGAACAGCAGGCGTGCGCCGCGCGGCATGGCCGGGGTCTCGGCGGCGGATGGCAGTTGCATGGAGGGCAAGTCGTTGGGCTTCATCGAGTGGTCTCCTGCACGGGGGGCAGCGGCTTGGAGAAGAATGGCACGCCCTTCCACCAGAGGCGCAAGGCCTGCCAGTGGATGCGGCCAATGACCACCGCCGTCATCAGAGGGTAGGCGAAGAACGCCCGCAGCAGGGCCGCGACGCTGACGGGCTGGCCTGTCCCCGACATGGTGGTCACCAGCAGCCGCCCCAGGGGGTCGTCATGGTCGATGCGAAGGAGCGTGGCATCGGGGTCGACCCCGAAGCGGAATCGATACTCGCCCGCCACGTCGCAGAAGGGCGAGACGTGAAAAACCTTGCGGGTGCGCAACTCGTCGCCCGCAGCGATGGGGCGCTGGTCATCATGGGCCAGCAGGTAATTGTGACGCTCGCCGAAGGTGTTGTTCACTTCGCAGAGCACGGCGCGCAGCGCGCCGTCGCGGTCATGACACAACCAGAAGCTGACGGGATTGAACACGTAACCCAGCACGCGCGGAAAGCACTGCAGCCAGACCTCTCCGTCGGCGCGATGGATGCCGTGCTCAGCGAGCAGGCGGCGTATCCACGGCAGCCAGGGCGAACCGTCGCGCGGCCCGTGGTCGCGCGTACGCAGTGAGAACAGCCCGCGCCGGTCGAGGGCCAACAATGGGGCAGGCATGCTGGAAAGAGCGGACAGAGGCAAGCGAAGGAACCAGACCCGGTAGCTGAACACGTTGGGCCGGGGACGCAGCCGCGCGTGCATGACGCGACCGAAGAACATCAGCGGCCTTACGCCGCCCGTGCCTGGGGCTGCCATGGCGCCACCGCTCCCAGAGCATTGGCCACCCGCAAGGCCGAGCGCAAGCCGTCCTCGTGAAAGCCATAACCAGTCCAGGCCCCGCAAAACCATATGCCCCGCTGGCCTTGCACGCGCGGCAGCGCCTCCTGGGCGGCGACGGCTGCCTGGTCGAAGACGGGATGCGCGTAGGAAATACGCCGCAGCACGGTGTCGGCACGAGGCTCGCGAACGGGGTTCAGCGTCACCACAACGGGCGCGCGGCAAGGCAACGGCTGCAACTTGTTGAGCAGGTAACTCACGGCCACCGGACGGCCGTCGGCCCGTGGTGAGCCGGACAGGTAGTTCCAGGCCGCCCAGGCGCTGCGCTCACGGGGCAGGAGCGCAGCGTCGGTGTGCAGCCATGCCTCGTTGGGCTGATAGCGCACGGCCGACAGGATGGCGCGCTCCTGTTCATCGGCGTCGGCGAGTATGGCCAGCGACTGGTCGCTGTGGCTTGCCAGGATCACGTTGTCGAAGCGCTCCTGACCCTGGGCGGTGGAAACCGTCACGCCTCCCGCGGCTGACCGGGTTACGGACAGCACTGGCGTGGCCAGGCGCACGTCCCGGAGGTCCGCCAGCAGCCGCCGCACGTACTGGCGCGCCCCGCCGGCGACGGTACGCCACAACGGGCGGTCGCTCACCTGCAGCAGACCGTGGTTGTGGCAGAAGCGCAGGAAGGTGCTGGCGGGATAATCGAGCATGCGCTCCGTCGGACAGGACCAGATCGCCGCACTCATGGGCAGCAGGTACCATTCCCTGAAGGCCCGCCCGTAGCCGCCGGCGTCAAGAAAGGCGCCCATGGTTCCGGGCAGCGGGCGGGCCGACAGCACGGCGGCGCTGGCCGCGCGGTTGAACCGCAGGATGTCCTTCAACATGCCCCAGAATTCGGGCTTCACCAGGTTGCGCTTCTGGGCGAACACGGTGGCGAGGCTGCTGCCAGCCCACTCCAGGCGCGTGTCATCAATACGCACGCTGAAGCTCATATCGCTTTCCACGGACGCCACACCCAGGCAATCGAACAGGGCACAGAGGTTGGGATAAGTGCGGTCGTTGAACACGAGAAATCCGGTGTCCACCGCGAAGGTCTTGCCCTCCACCTCCACGTCCACCGTATGCGAGTGGCCGCCGGGACGCGCATCCGCCTCGAACAACGTCACCCGATGGGCGCGGGACAGGAGCCAGGCGCAGGAGAGCCCTGCGATTCCAGAACCGACCACGGCAATGCGCTTCACGAAAAACCCCCGTTCGTGGTGCCCATATCCTCAGGCCCGTACGCCGCGCGCCTGACCCCGAGCGCCCTCAGGCGCGCACGCGCTTGTCGCGCTCGATCTGAGCGTAGGCCGAGTGATTGTGGATCGACTCAAAGTTTTCCGATTCCACCACATAGGCAAGCACGCGGTCGTCGCGGTTCAGACGCAGGGCGATGTCGCGCACCAGGTCCTCCACGAACTTCGGGTTGTCGTAAGCACGCTCCGTGACCCACTTCTCGTCGGGGCGCTTCAGCAGGCCGTAGACCTGGCAGGAAGCCTCCTCCTCAGCCATGACCACCAGTTCCTCGATGGACAGGGCGGTCTGAGTTTCAGCGCTGATGGTGATATGGGAACGCTGGTTGTGGGCGCCGTAGTCAGAGATTTCCTTGGAGCATGGGCACAGGCTGGTGACTGGTGCCGTGACCGTCACGGTGTAAGTGTACCCGCGGGCGGCTGTCACCTCGGCGCGAAGCCTGACTCGATAATCCAGCAGACTTTCAACCCCCGAAACGGGGGCTGCTTTGGAGATGAAATAGGGGAAACAGAGCTCGAGGTAGCCGCTGCTCGCATCCAGCCTGGAAAGCATGCGATCGAACAGATGCCGGAATCCGAGGGCGTCGAGCGGTTCGTGCTGGCCCTGGAGAATCTCCAGGAAGCGCGACATGTGGGTGCCCTTAGCCTCGGCGGGCAACCCCACGTACATGTCCGCGGGCACCACCGTGGCCACGACCTCGCCCGATTCCGAGCGAATGCGCATGGGATGAACCACGCCCTTCACTCCCACCCGGTTGATGGACAGGGCGCGCGTGTCGGTGATGGACTGGATATCAGGCAGGACAAACTTTTCAGGCGCATTCATGCGGGGCCTCTTGAGTCGGAAACATGGGACCACATGGAAAGGGTTCAGGTCGCAAGCGATCCGCGCGGGGGTGGCACGCGGTTGAGGGGAGACGTGCCTGCGACCTGAAGGCGGTGCTGCCGCTAATTGGACATCTGCTTGAGAGCCGACCAGGGCATGAGGGACGCGCGACCGGTGTGATCGGTGGCGCGCCCGTGCATTTCAATGTACTCGGACAGACGGGCCTGCTCGGAGACGGCCGGCCGGGAGGGCGCGTCCTCCTGCGCGGTCGGGGGATTGCGCCCGTCTCGGACAGCGGAGGCCTTCGTGGCCACCACCAGTTGCGCTTCGGCACCGCTCTGACCAGGGGTGGCTCGGCCGAGGGCGGGCAGCAGGACGAGCGCCAACAGGGTGGCTGAAACGAAGCTGGTGCTGCGAACCATGCTGACCTCCTAAAGGCAAATTGTCCTAGTCAAACTCAAAACCTGTCGATACCATATGCGTTCAGTTCGCTGTTGTCAAACGTTTGTCCAAGACAGCCGCCTTACTAACTGAAGGTACTGAATCCATGGAAAAAACCGATTCAATGCTCCACGATGGCTCCCTCCGGCCAGCCACTGCTCCCTTTCCGGCGGTGTCTCCTGCGGAGTCCATGCTGTCCATTAGCGCGGTGGAACGGGATACCGGTTTGTCCAAGGACGTTTTGAGAATGTGGGAGCGGCGGTACCGGTTTCCAAGCCCGCTGCGGGACAAGCACGGCGAGCGTATTTACCCCCACGACCAGATCGCAAAGCTGCGTGCGGTGAAGCGCCTCATGGATCGGGGCTACCGCCCGGGAAAGATCATCGGGCTGCACCTCGAAGACCTGAACGCCCTCGGGTCGGCTCCCGCGGGGGCCCTGGAACACAGTGCCGAGATTCAGGAGGTTCTGGCCCTTATTCGCACCCACCAGCTGCCCGAGTTGCGCCAGCGACTCAACCAGATGCTCATGAAGCAGGGTCTGCTCCGCTTCGTCGTCGAGACGGTCGCGCCGCTCACCACTGCCGTGGGCGAGGCGTGGGTGCGGGGCGAATTCGCAGTCTTCGAGGAGCACCTCTACACCGAACAGATTCAGGGCCTGCTGCGTAATGCCATCACCTCCGCACAGGCCCACAGCACCGCCCCGCGCGTGCTGCTCACGTCCTTTCCTACCGAGCCTCACAACCTCGGGCTCCTCATGGTGGAGGCTGCGCTGGTGGTGGAAGGCGCCACCTGCATCCCGCTGGGCACGGAAACTCCGGCGCCCGAGATTGTGCGCGCCGCCAGCGCCCACAGGGCCGACATCGTGGCGCTGTCTTTCAGCGCCGCCTTCCCAGAGCGGCTGGCGGCCTCCGGGCTTCGCGATCTTCGCCTCGCGCTGCCGCGCCACGTGGAGATCTGGGCCGGCGGAAGCTGCGCGCGCCGGCTGCGCAAGGCCATCGACGGCGTTGCGCTGGTGCGTTCGCTGGACCAGCTCGGCGCCATGCTCGCCGACTGGCGCGAGGTTCACGGCCCCGGCTGACAGGCGCTGCTTACCGGCCGCAGGCTCGCCATGCCCAAGCCGCTACCCCACAAGACCTGCGTCCACTGCGGCCGTCCCATGGCCTGGCGCAAACGCTGGCGCAACACCTGGAACGAGGTCTTGTATTGCTCTGACCGTTGTCGCATTGAGGCCCGCCGTGGCCGATGACGTAGTGCTCGTGCTGGGCGACCAGCTGAGCGCCACCAATCCCGCCCTTGCGCGCGCGGACACGTCCCGCACGGTGGTGTTGTTCATCGAAGCCCCCGGCGAGGCAGGTCATGTCTGGAGCCACAAGGCGCGCATCGCGCTGTTCCTGTCAGCCATGCGCCACTTCGCCGCCCAGTTGCGCGAGCAGGGCTGGCGGGTGCACTACGTTGCCCTGGATAGGCCCGGACCGGCGGGCCTGGGCGAACGCCTTGAGACGGCTTTGCGCGATCTCGGCGCCAGGCATCTGGTGGTCTGCGAAGCCGGCGAATGGCGCGTTCAGCAGGAGGTGCAGGCGGCGTGCGAGCGGGCAGGCGTAGCGGGAACCTGGGTATCGGACAGCCACTTCCTGCTGAGCCGTGCCGAATTCGCGCGCTGGGCCGAGGGCCGGCGGGAGTTTCGCATGGAGCACTTCTACCGCTGGATGCGCGCCCGCACCGGCGTGCTCATGGAGGGTGGCGAGCCCGCCGGCGGCCGCTGGAACTTCGACGCCGAAAACCGCCAGGGCTTTCCGCGCGGCGGGCCGGGTACGGTGCCGCCGCCGCTGCGCGAGGCACCCGACGCCATCACCCGCGAGGTGCTGGCCCTGGTGCAGACGCGCTTCGCCGCGCACCCCGGAGCACTGGAGGATTTTGCCTGGCCCGTCACCCGGGCCGCGGCGCTCAGGGTGCTGGCGGACTTCGTGGAACACCGGCTGCCTTCCTTCGGGCGCCACCAGGACGCCATGTGGGAGGGCGAGCCGTTCCTGTGGCACTCGCTGCTGTCCTCGAGCCTCAACCTCAAGCTGCTGGACCCGCGCGAGGTGATCGAGGCGTCGCTGCGCGCCTGGCGCGAGCGCGGCCTCGACCTGGCCGGCGTGGAGGGCTTCGTGCGCCAGATCCTGGGCTGGCGCGAGTTCATTCGCGGCGTGTACTGGCACTTCATGCCCCAGCTAGCCGCCGACAACCACTTTGGCCACACCCGGCCCCTGCCGGCCTGGTTCTGGACCGGCCAGACGGACATGGCCTGCATGCGGGCAGCCATCGGCCAGACGATGCGCCACGGCTACGCCCACCACATCCAGCGGCTCATGGTGACGGGCAACTTCGCACTGCTGGCGGGGCTCTCGCCCCAGGCCGTGGCCGACTGGTACCTCGCGGTGTACGTGGACGCGGTGGAATGGGTGGAGCTGCCCAACACCGCCGGCATGGCCCTCTACGCCAACGGCGGGCGCTTCACCAGCAAACCCTACGTGGCCTCTGGCGCCTACATCGACCGCATGAGCAACCACTGCAAGGGGTGCCGCTACAAGCCCGGCGAGCGCGTCGGCGCCCATGCCTGCCCGTTCACCACGCTGTACTGGAATTTCCTCGACCGGCACGAGGCGCAGTTCGCGCGCAACCCGCGCACCGCCCTTATGGCCCGCAACGTGGCGCGCCTGGATGCCCCGGCCCGCGGCGCCATCCGCGCCGAGGCGGCGCGCATGTTCGAGGCCATGGAGCGCCTCTAGGCGCGCGCCGATCCCTGATACACTGCGGCGCCTCTCAACGCGCCCCTCCAAGCCCATGCTCTACCCGGAGATCTACCGTCAGCTCGAGTCCGTGCGCTGGGATATGGCCGAGGACGTGCCCTGGGACCGCTTCGATGCGGGCCTGCTGTCCGACGAGCAGGCCATGACCGTCAAGATGAACGCCATCACCGAATGGTCGGCGCTGCCGGCCACGGAGATGTTCCTGCGCGACAACCGCGAAGACAGCGACTTCTCGGCCTTCATGTCGGTGTGGTTTTTCGAGGAGCAGAAGCACTCCCTGGTGCTGATCGAATACCTGCGCCGTTTCCGGCCCGAGCTGGCGCCCACCGAGCAGGAGTTGCACGCGGTGCGCTTCGAGTTCGACCCGGCACCGCCGCTCGAAACGCTGATGCTGCACTTCTGCGGCGAGATTCGGCTCAATCACTGGTACCGCTGCGCCGCCGCCTGGCACACCGAGCCGGTGATCAAGTCCATCTACGAAATCATCTCCCGCGACGAGGCGCGCCACGCCGGCGCCTACCTGAAGTACATGCGCCGCGCCATCGACCGGCTAGGCGACGAGGCCCGCGGCGCCTTCGCCCGCATCGGCACGCTCATGGCCAGTTCGGCACGCACCGCCAAGGCACTGCACCCCACCAACCTGCACGTGAGCAAGGCGCTGTTTCCCAATGACACGGTGCAATCGCGCCTGCCCGATCCGCAGTGGCTGGAGCGCTGGCTCGACGGCCAGATCCACTTCGGCCGCCAGTGGGAGCAGAAGGTGGTGGCCATGATCCTGAAGAACCTCTCGATCCTGTTCGAGCGCCCCATCGCCACGGTTCAGGAGCTGTCGCGCTACCGCAAGGCGCTTGGCGGCGACGCCGCCGCTGGCGCCGCGGCCTGACCCGGGTGGCGGCTGCGCCAGCCTTCGAGCGCAAGCTCTGCGCACCCGGCGAGCTGGCCGTCCGCGCCGCCGGCCTCAAACGCCCGCTGGTGTTCACCAATGGCGTGTTCGACATCCTGCACCGCGGCCACGTCACCTACCTGGCAGAGGCGCGCGCCCTGGGCGCAACGCTGCTCGTGGCGCTGAACAGCGATGCCTCCGTGCGCCGCCTGGGCAAGGGCGAGGATCGCCCCGTCAACATCCTCGAAGACCGCATGGCCGTGGTGGCCGCGCTGGAGTGCACCGATCTGGTGAGCTGGTTCGAGGAAGATACGCCGCTGACGGCCATTCTCGCCTCCCGCCCGGAGATTCTGGTGAAGGGTGGCGACTGGAGCGTGGATCGCATCGTGGGCGGCCGCGAAGTGCAGGCCTGGGGCGGCAGAGTGCACTCCATCGCCTTTCGTCACGAGCGCTCCACCACCGCTCTGCTTTCCCGAATCCGCGGCGCCTGAGCGCCGTGCGCGCCGGCGCCGCCGGCCTCGAAAGGAGTTCCCATGCCTTTCCGCTCCACCCGCGCCCGGCGTTTCCTGGGCGAGCTCTGGCTTCTTGCTCGTCCCTACTGGTTCTCCGAGGAGCGCGTTTCGGCACGGCTGCTGCTCGCCACCATCGTCGCCCTCACCCTGGGCATGGTGTACATGAATGTGCAGCTCAACCAGTGGAACAACACCTTCTTCACCGCGCTGCAGAAGCGCGATGGCCCCTCCTTCGGGCCGCTCATGACCCAGTTCACGCTGCTCGCCGGCATCTACATCGCCATGGCGGTGTACCAGGTGTACCTGCGTCAGGGCCTGCAGATCCGCTGGCGGCGTTGGCTCACCGCCTTCTACCTGGAGCAGTGGCTGGGCGGACGCAACTACTACCGCATGCAGCTCACCGGCACGCCCGCCGACAACCCCGACCAGCGCATCGCCGAGGACCTGGACCTGTTCGTGGACAAGTCGCTGTCGCTGAGTCTGGGCCTGCTCGACTCGGTGGCGACGCTGGTGTTCTTCGTGGGCATCCTGTGGGGCCTGTCGGGCACCCTGGAGTTCAGCCTCGGCGGCCAGACCTGGGAGCTGTACGGCTACATGGTGTGGGTAGCGCTGGCCTACGCGGCGGCCGGCAGCTGGATTGCCCACCGCATCGGCCGGCACCTCATCGGCCTCAACTTCCACCGCCAGCGGCTGGAGGCGGACCTGCGTTTCTCCCTGGCGCGCTTCCGCGAGAACGTGGAGGGCGTGGCCCTGTACCGCGGCGAAGCGGGCGAGCGAGCGGGATTCCTCACCCGCTTCGCAGCCGTGGCCGGCAACTGGTGGGACATCATGAAGCGCCAGAAGCTGCTCAACGCCTTCACCTCGGGCTACTCCCAGGCGGCCATCATCTTTCCGTATCTGGTGGCCGCGCCGCGCTACTTCGCCGGCAAGCTGGAGCTGGGCGATCTCACCCAGACGGCGGGTGCCTTCGGCTACGTGCAGAACGCTCTGTCATGGTTCATCAACGCCTACGCGGAGTTTGCCACCTGGAAAGCCACCGTGGACCGTCTCACGGGCTTTCGGCAAGCCATCGCCGAGGCCGAGGCGGGCGCCAGCGCCGCCCCGGGCGTGGCCCTGGCCCAGGGCGGCGCGCACCTGGCGCTGGAGGACGTGGGCTTGCGCCTGCCGGACGGCGCCACGCTGCTGGGTTCGGCCCGGGCCAGCGTCGGCGCGGGCGAACGGGTGCTGCTGCGGGGGCCGTCGGGTTCGGGCAAGAGCACCCTGTTCCGCGCCCTGGCGGGCATCTGGCCCTTCGGCTCGGGCACGGTGAGGGTGCCTCAGGGGGCGCGCACCTTGTTCCTGCCCCAGCGCCCCTACTTTCCCCTGGGTAGCCTGCGCGACGCGCTGGCCTATCCCTCGGCGGCCGATGCCTTCACAGATGCAGCGCTGCACGCGGCTCTGGAGGACGTGGGCCTCGGGACGCTCACCGGGCGGCTGGACGAAGTCGCCCCCTGGAGCCAGCGGCTCTCGGGCGGTGAGCAGCAGCGCGTGGCCATCGCCCGCGCCCTGCTGCACCAGCCCGACTGGCTGTTCCTGGACGAAGCCACTTCCAGCCTCGACCCTGCCTCGGAGCAGGCGCTCTACGGACTGCTCGTGCAGCGACTGCCCGGCACCACCATCCTTAGTATCGCCCACCGGCCAGAGCTGGAGCACCACCACCAGCGCGTGCTTGAAATCGACCCGCTTACCCGCAGCCTCTGCGCGACCTCGAACCCACCCGCCGCAGCGTGAGGCAATTCAGGGGCAGAGCCCGCCGCGCACGCTGGTGCCGGGGAACACCTGCCGCAGCTCCTCCACGCGCTGGTTGTCCGAATCGCGCGGCTCGCGGATATAGAGCGCCGCGAGGCGCGCCTGCTGCTGGCGCGCCCCGGCTACCACCGAGCGCACGCCGCGGGCCTTGAGGGCTTCGACGAAGCGCCGCGCACCCTCCTCGCCGCGGAAAACGCCCAGCGAGATGGCGTTCTCCCATTCACCGCGCTCCTGGACGATGTAGGTGTCCTTCACCCCCAGCCTGGCCAGTTCCACCACCTTGCGCTCCGCGAGTTGCCGGGTCTTGAGCGGTGGGACATATACCCACCAGCCTGTCGGCACAGCGACCGTTGCTTCCAGCAGCCGGGGCCCGAGGGCAAGGCCCTCCAGGGCAGCACGGGCGCGCTCAGCCTCCTCGGCGGTGAAGGGCGACCACTCAAGGCAACCCTCCACTGTCTCCGCCGGAGCGTTGTCGGTTTCCACGCCGCCCGGCAGGATGCGCAACCGGTCGCGGTGCAGTTCCTGACCGGCCAGAGCATCCTCGACCCTCGGGGCGTGCTCGCGCAGCCACCCCCAGGTGAACAAGGCCAGGTTGAAGATCAGCAGCGCGGCCGCCAGCGCCTTCACCGACCGGGCTCCTCGGCGGCGATGCGCACCAGGCCCTCCAGCACCAGCCGCGGAACGTGAAGCGCGTCGCCCGGCAAGAGGGCCTGTAGCGCCGGCGCACCGCCGCCAGTGAGCAGCAGGACCGGCGCCTCGCCGCCCCGGTGCCGAAGGTGCTCGATCATGGCGCGTACGGCACCCGCAGCGGCGCACAGCGCGCCGCTCGTCATGGCGTCGGCCGTGGTGTCTGGAAATTCGACGAACGCGCCGCGCTCCATTTGAAGGTTCGCCGTGCCCTCGGCCAGCGATCGCAGCATCAGGTCGACACCGGGCAGGATCATGCCGCCCGGGAACAGACCCCCGCGGTCGATAGCATCCACGGTGATGGCCGTGCCGGCATTCGCCACTACGCACGCCGCGGAGGTACGCGCCCGCGCCCCCACCAGAGCCGCCCAGCGGTCGGCACCCAACCGCGCCGGCTCGCGGTAGCCGTTGCGGACCCCGCAGCACTGTTCGGCCGCCTGGAGGAATCCGGCTTCCACGCCAAGCTCCCGGGCGGCGGCCTCGATGGCCGCGCGGACAGCGGCGCCAGCCACGTTGGCAGCCAGCACGCGTGCAGGCGTCAAGGGCAGCCCCGCCAGGGAACGGGACAGCGAAGACGTCTCACGGGTCGCCACGGCGCCCGAGGCCCGCCACTGCGCGCCATCGTGCAGGCCCCATTTGACGCGGGTGTTGCCCGCATCCATCACCAGAACAGCGCCGGTCATGGCGGCACCGATGCCGCAGCCCGCAGGCTTGCCTCGCCGCCGTGCAGGCGCATCAGCCCCCCGGCAGTGCGCAGCAGCAGCGCACCGTCGCCAGCGGTGCCCTCCACCACGCCGTGCAGCGCGCGGCCATCCGGCAGAAGCACCTGGGCGGCTTCGCCGTGCAGCACGTGCAGGGCGCGAAAGGGCGCCTCGAAGGCGGCGAAACCCTCGCCGGTGAAGCGCTCCATCACTGCTGCCAGCCGCACCAGCAGACCGGCCAGCAGGACATTGCGGTCGGCGCTGCAACCGGCCTCGGCCAAGTCGGCAGCGGGCTGATCCACCTGGGCGCGCACGCGCCCGGTCAACCGCACGTTGATGCCGATGCCCACCACGGCGGCGGCGGGTCCCAGAGCATCGCCCTGCAATTCCACCAGAATGCCGCCAAGCTTTCGACGCTGGAACAGGACGTCATTGGGCCACTTCAGGCCGATGCCGTCAGCTCCCGCCGCCGCCAGGGCCTGGGCCACAGCCACGCCCACCGCGAGACTCAGGCCCGACAGCCCTGCCGCGCCATGCTCGAAGCGCCACAGCAGGGAAAAGGTGAGCGAGCTTCCCAGGCCGCTGGCCCAGGCGCGCCCGCGGCGGCCTCGGCCGCCGGTTTGCAATTCCGCCGCCAGCACACTTCCCGAGGGGGTGCCATCGGCCGCGGCCGCCAGCATGCGGGTATTGGTGGAATCCACAGATTCGGCCACCTGAATGCGAAAGCGCAGGGCCTCCTCGCCAAGCGCCGCCTGGATGCGACCGGCATCGAGCCACGCGGGAGCAGCCTCCAGGCGGTAGCCCTGGCCGCGCAGGCGCCGCACCGGCAGACCAAGGGACTCGGCCTCGCGAATGGCGTTCCAGACCGTGGCGCGGGTGACGCCGAGCGCCGCGGCGATCTGCTCTCCCGAGCGCATGGCGCCGTCGCCGAGCAACCGCAGGGTGGCGAGAGTGAGCGGATTCATGGCTGCGCATAATAGCTGCGCGGCGCTTCACGGCGCGTTTGCTGATCCAGGTCAACGCCCGTTGCCGCATCCCTGCGGACACTGCAACCATTCATCAAACGGGGAGGAGACAGTTACATGTACAAGCACATCCTGATTCCCACCGACGGATCGCCGTTGTCCAGAAAGGCTGTCAAGGCTGGCCTGAAGTTCGCCAAGGCCATGGGCGCCAAGGTGACGGCCTTCAATTCGCCGCCGGCCTACGAGCTGATGATCTATGGCGAGTACTTCCCGCCCGACCTCCTGCCCCAGGCGGAGTATGAGGCTCGCGCCCGGCGCCAGGCCGAGAAGATCCTCGCCGCCGTGACGAAGGAAGCCGAGGCCATGGGCGTACCCTGTGCCACTCACGTTCAAAGCAGCCGTGTGCCCTGGGAGGCCATCATCGAGGTGGCCAAGAAAAAGCGCTGCGACCTGATCTACATGGCCTCCCACGGACGGCGCGGCCTGGCAGGGCTGCTGCTGGGAAGCGAGACCACGCAGGTGCTGACGCACTCGAAGATTCCGGTGCTCGTGTACCGCTGACGGGCGCCGGCGCCCGGGGCGGGTGCTATAGTCCAACGGCGCTGTCAACCGAGGCCGCGATGCGTTCCCTACTACTCGCAGCCGCCGCGCTCCTGCTGGCGGCATTGCCGCCCGGCACTGCACATGCCCAGGCGTGGCCCGAAAGACCGATCCGCCTGGTGGTGCCTTTCCCGCCAGGCGGCACACCCGACATTCTTTCCCGCCTGCTCGGCCAGCGGGCGGCGCACAGGCTGGGCCAGCCCGTGGTGGTGGACAACCGCCCCGGCGCTGGCGGCAACGTGGCCATGGAGATCGTGGCGCGCAGCGCGCCCGACGGCTACACCGTTGTCATGGGTACCATCGGCACCTGCGCGCTCAACCCGTCGCTGTACGCCAACCTGCCCTTTTCGGTGCAGCGCGCCTTCGCGCCGGTGATGCTGGTGGGGTCCATCGCCAACCTGCTGGCGGTGCATCCCTCGGTACCGGCCAACTCGGTGAAGGAACTGGTGGCCCTGGCAAAGGCCCGGCCCGGCAACCTCACCTACGCCAGCTCGGGCTTCGGCTCGTCGCTGCACGTGGCGGGCGAACTGTTCCGCGGCGCCGCCACTGTTGACCTGGTGCACGTGCCCTACAAGGGCTCGCAACCGGCCCTGATGGATCTGGTGGCCGGGCAGGTGAACCTGATCTTCGACAACATGCCCTCCATCCTGCCCATGGCCCTGGCGGGCAAGGTGCGGCCTCTGGCGGTGACGGGGGCGAAGCGCTCGCGGCTGTTCCCGGCCCTGCCCACCATGGCCGAGGCCGGGTATCCGGAGGCAAGCATCGCGCCGTGGTACGGGGTGCTCGCGCCGGCGCGGGTGCCCGGGCCGGTGCTGGCAAAACTCAATGCCGCCTTCAACGAGGCGCTGCGCGATCCGGCGGTGCAGAAGCGGCTGGCCGAAATCGACCTGGAGCCCGCCGGCGGCTCGGGAGCGCAATTCGCGGCGCTGATCGCCGCGGAGACCGACAAATGGGGCCGGGTGATTCGCGAAAAAGGCATCCGCGCCGAATGACGGCGGCAGGGCAACCATGAAATTCATCTCCGAGCTGATTGGCGCCCACCGCGCCCGTTATCCGGCCATGGCGCTGGTGGACGTGTACAAGCTGCTGCATCAGGCAGCTCTCGGGCCGGCCCACGCCGCCGATGCCGCCACCGCGCTGGCGCGCCTGGACGCCGAGCTGGCCGCCCTGGGCGCGGGCCCGGACGAGCCGCTGGTGGACCCCATCTCGCCCGACGGGCGCCTGGCGCGGGTGCACCTGCGCCCCTGGGTGGCCCGCGGCCTCGCCGCCGCCACGCTTGCCGAGGCCTTCACCGCCACGGCCACGGGCTGGACGCCCGATCCGGCCAAGCTGGCGCGTTTCTGCGGCTGCCTCGGCGACCTGGCCGCTGCGGGTGGTGTGCCTGCGCCGCGCGCCGAGGTGGAAGCCTTCGTGGCGCGGTGCGCGAACGACAGCTGGCCCGCGCTGCATCACTCCGAGGCCTTTCGCCGCGCCTATGCGCCGGCCTACCGGCTGGTGGACGTGGCGCTTCTGCCCGCGGGTTTGGCGTGAGCGGCCCCCGCTCCACCCGCCCGCCGGGCCGCGGGCCAATGGCGTACGGCAACCGGCGGTGAGCGCGTCGAGCCTGCGCATCCGCGAGGTGCGCGCCTTTGCCATCTCCCATGCCGTGGCCCCGGACCAGGCGGTCACCCTGGGCGTGGGCCGCCAGGTGAAGCGCGACGCGGTGCTGGTGCGGGTGGAGACCGAATCGGGCCTGCGGGGCTGGGGCGAAGCCCACCACGGACGCGCGCCCGGCGCCGTGGCCCGGTTGGTGGAAACCACCCTGAGCCAGCTGGTGCTGGGCATGGATGCCCACGACGTGAACGGCGTGTGGAAGCGCGTCTACGACCGGCAACTGGCCTCCCACGGCCTGGGGGCCGCCGCCTGCATCGCCCTGTCGGGGCTGGACATGGCCCTGTGGGATATCCGCGGCCAGGCCCTGAACCTGCCGCTGTACCGGCTGCTGGGCGGGTCCAGCCGGGCGGTACCCGCCTACGCGGGCGGCGTGTCGTTGGGCTATCAGCCGCCCGCGGCGCTGGTGGAGGAGGCCCGTGCCCACGTGGAGGGCGGCTTTCGCGCCGTGAAGCTGCGCGTGGGCGACCGGCCCGACCGCGATGTGGCGCGGGTAACGGCGGTGCGCGAGGCCTTCGGCCGATCGCTGGAGATCCTGGTGGACGCCAACACCGGCTACGACCTGGAGGCCGTGCGCCGCGTCATGCCGAGCTTCGATGCGATGGAGGTGGGGTGGCTGGAAGAACCCTTCGCGGCACCCGACGCCGCCAGCTACCGGCGCGCCGCCGCCCTGGGGCGCACGCCGCTGGCCTGCGGCGAAAACCACTACACCCGCCACGATTTCCGCCGCCTGCTGGAAGACGGCGCCGTGACGGTGCTGCAACCCGACCTGTCCAAGAGCGGCGGCCCCACCGAGGTGATGCGCATTGCCCATCTGGCCGGGGCGGCTGGCCTGCGCATTCACCCCCACACCTCCATGACGGCGCTCAACATGGCGGCCTCGGTGCACCTGCTGTGCGCCATCGACAACCCCGGCTGGTACGAGGCCGACGTGTCGCGGGTCAACCCGTTTCGCGACCAGCTGGGCGAGGGGTGCTGCACCGTGGATGCCGAGGGCTGCGTGCGCCCGCCGGAGACGCCCGGCCTGGGCGTGCGCGTGGATGAGGCCTTCGTGGCCGCCCATCCGCTGGTGGACGGGCCCTGTTATGTCTGAATCGCCGGGCGTGCAAGCGGCTAGAATCGCGCCCTTCGTTCCGGTTTCGCCCGGCGCCTGAAGGACCCGCCCGCTTGGACAAGCCCCACTCCGGCCACACCCCCCCGGCCGCTTCCAATTTCATTCGCGGCATCATCGAACACGACCTGGCCCGGGGCGCCTATGCCGGGCGGCGCTGGCGCGGAGCGCCCGGCGATGCGGCCGCCCAGGCCGGCGCCGCACCTGACCCCGCGCGCGTGCGCACCCGCTTCCCGCCCGAGCCCAACGGCTACCTGCACA
>DAIPHN010000023.1:23403-26328 GCA_036771335.1 Burkholderiales bacterium | reverse complement strand
GACAACCGGTCAGCCGCCCGGCAGGGGAACACCCTACACGATAGTCAAAAGGAGCACGTAGACCATGTCGTGGGTGTACTCAACCACGGCCACCAGCTCACCCTGCTGCCCGGGCACGAAGAAGAAACGGAAGCTGGGGTTGTCCGACAGCGAGAAATCCACGTCCGCGGTGAGCACGGTTTTGCCGGCATAGGACACCTTAACCGAGCGCACGAAACGCGGTGTGCGTGTGGGGTCGAAGTCCGCCGCCAGCGCCGACTCGTTCGGGTGCCGGATCATGAGCTGAACCAGAGCCGGCTTGGCCGCCTCGACGGTGTCGTCCCAGAACTTGAACTTCATCTGCCCGATCATGCTTTCGGGGATGCGGAACTTCCCTCCCGGGGCCGAGCAGCCACCCGCAGCCTTGACCCAGCGGGTTGCCTCGTAGAGCTTGCCGTCGTTCATCTCCGCCACGGCGCGCACGAAGCTGAAGTCTTCGAAGCGCAACCGGGTCTCCACCTGCACGCGTCCGCTGTCCGGGCTGAAGTGGAATACCCCGGCTGCTGGCGAGGGATTGCGCTCGACGATCAGAAAGACGGTCTTGATGTAGCGCCCGCCAGTCTGGTCAATCTGCGCCTTCACGGCCACCGGCACGGTGGAAGCGTCATCGGCGCGGGTGTTGAGGTAGACGCGCAGCACATCCCGGCCATCCTCGATCGGGCGGTCGCCGAACATCATCTGCCGGATGGGTGGCCAGTACTGGCTGCGGGCCGCATCCGGCTCGGCCTTCTCGTTGCAAAGGCCCGGCAGGGCGAACAGCGCGAGCACGGCGGCCAGGATCCACTGCATACGTGGTAGCTTTTTCATGTGATCTTCCTCCAGCGTCCTAACCCTTGGAGTATAGCCGCGCGGCCTACTCCCACTCGAGCTCCGCATAGGCGGCTGTGACGTTTCGGCGGTGAAAGACATCGAAGTTGGTCCACTTCAGGGCCTCGGACACGCCAACCGTGTCCACCGCCTCCTCCATCGTGCGCCGCGCGCGCAGCGCCGCGCGGGTGTCCCGCACGATCAGGGACAGGTAATCGCGCTGCGGCTGCAAGGCGTCAGGCCAGCTCGTCTTCGTCCAGCCATGCCCGGGCACGAAGGCGCGCACGGGCATCCCCGCGAGCGCATCCATCACCTTCAGGAACCCGGTAATGGATCCGTCCACGACCGGCGTGTGATCCACGAACAGCAGATCGCCCAGCCAAAGCGTGCCCGTGGCCTCGTCGAGTACGGTCAGGTCGTTATCCGTGTGGGCAACGGGCCAGGCCTTGAGCCGCAGGCGGCGGTCGCCCAGGTCCAGAACGAGCTCCTGGTCCACGTCCACGGCAACGTTCACGGCCGGGGCGCTGGCCCCCTCGGCGAGATCACCCAGATCACGGCGCAGGGCCCCGAGGTAGGTGCGCAGGCGCTGCGCGAGCGCGCTCTGCAGATTCGCGTGAGCCATTACCTCCGCGCCCTCCGCGCGGAAGGCCTCGGCCCCGAATACGTGGTCCGGATGCATGTGGGTGAGGATGACAAAGCACACCGGCTTGTCGGTGATCTGGCGCAACGCAGATCGCAGGGACTGTCCCACGGACAGGGATCCGCCCACGTCGATCACAGCCACGCAGCGGCTCCCCACGATGAAACCCACATTGGCCTGGTCGCCCCGATTGGTGAGGGAGCGCTCGTCGAGGCTGCCGATGTGAACGTAGTTTCCGGGCGCCACTTCGCGCACGTCGAAGCCCTGCCCCTGCGCCATTCCTGCCAGCAGCACCATCAGCAGTGCTGCAATTCCAGCGCTTTGCCGTTTGACTCCCATGTCGCTCCCACTCCCTTCCGGCACAATCATAGTGGAAGCGGCCGCAACCCAAGGCGCGCAGACTTGCGAACCCGGGGCATGCGCGCTTACCTTGAGGGGCAAATGCTTCGTCTTGTACCGCTCTTGCTTGCCTTGTGTGTACCGCCGTCCGCGCTGGCAGGCACCGTGGAAGTGGCGCCGGGCGTCCATGTACTGCCTGGCACTCCCGGGGAGCTGCAGCCCTCCAACCTGGGGCGAACGAGCAATTGCGGCTTCATCGTGGGCGCGAGCGGGGTGATCGTCGTGGACACAGGTGTCTCGCGCGCCCACGGCGAGGCGCTGCTCGCCGAGATCCGGCGCGTCACCGCCCTGCCGGTGGTGCTTGTGATCAACACCCATGCAGTCCAGGAGTTCCTGTTCGGGAACGCCACCTTCGAGACAGCACCATTGCTTGCCCACACGGCCACTGTGGAGCTGATGCGCAGCCGCTGCGCCCACTGCCTCGACAACCTCCGGGAAGCGCTGGGCGAGGCAGCGATGGAAGGCACGAGGCTCGTTCTGCCGGATCGCACGGTCTCCGACACCACGTCCCTGGAAGCCGGTGGGCGGCGCCTACGCCTGATACACCCCGGGTGGGCCGCCACTCCGGGCGATCTGCTGGTGCTCGACGAGGCCACCGGCACGCTGTTCACGGGCAGCGTGACAAGTCAGGGCCAGATTCCGTTGCTGCGCGACGGCCGGCTCGCCAGTTGGCTGAAGGCGCTTGAAGCGGTGACGGCCCTGGCTGCGTCACGCGTTATTCCGGGGCACGGGCCTGTACCCGCGCCCGACGCCGTGAACGCCACCCGCGACTACCTCGCGCAGCTGGACCGCGAAGTTCGCCGCCTCTACGACAGTGGCGCGTCGCTGCTGGAGACCCTCGATCGTGCTGAACTGCCCGCCTTCTCTCACTGGGCCGGCTATGCATCCGTGCACCGCAAGAACGTCCAGCAACTCTACCTCACGCTGGAGCTGGAGGATCTCCAGCGCTGAACCCATATAATCAAGAGGTGTTCCAGTTTCCTCGAACCGCAGTGCGCGGAGCCATCTCATGGGCAATCGCCTGCCCAAGATCTACACCC
>DAIPHN010000023.1:0-23393 GCA_036771335.1 Burkholderiales bacterium | reverse complement strand
AGTGCGCGGTGTTTTTTTATTGTTAAGGGGAGGACCTAGATCTACACCCGCACCGGCGATGCTGGCACCACCGGCCTGGGTGATGGCAGCCGGGTGGCGAAGGACAGCGTTCGCGTCGCGGCGCTCGGCGCCGTGGACGAGTTGAACAGCGCCATCGGCGTATTGCTCGCGGAACCGCTCACGGATGCGGTGCGCAGTTTTCTGATCGGCGTGCAGCATGACCTGTTCGACCTGGGCGGCGAGATCTCCATTCCCGGGTACACGGCCATTGCGGAAGATCACGTAGCCACACTGGAAGAGGCGCTGGATCGGTGGAACCAGGCCCTGCCGCCGCTCAAGGAGTTCATCCTGCCCGGCGGCAGCCGCGGCGCCGCCTTGTGCCATGTGGCTCGCACCGTATGCCGCCGTGCCGAACGTCGCACGGTCGCGCTGGCCAATTCCGAGCCTTTGTCGCCCCTGCCGCAGCGCTACCTGAACCGTCTCTCGGACCTGCTGTTTGTGCTCTGCCGGGTAATCAACCGGGACGCTGGAGTTCCCGACGTGCTCTGGGACAAAGCGCGCCGCGGCAGCGGCGCAGCAGGCTAACCGGGCCGGCCGACGCGTGGCGTAGATCTGAATTCCAGCGCGCGGCAGCACTCTGAAGGTGCTACCAGTCGAACGTGCCGCCCGGCAGGAGCACGGCTAACAATAAAGAGACAGGCTGGCCCCGGCCTGCCGCAGGCGCTCGGAGAGCATGGCCACGAGCTTGATGAGGACTTTGGCCCCGACGCTTGGCTGCTCCAACATGACTCGCACCATGGCGTCGCGCCGCAACACCGCTACGGTGACCGGTTCTGCCGCAATACAGAAGGCGGCGCGGGGCTCGCCGTCGATCATCGACATCTCGCCGACAGTGGCGCCAGGACCCACGAGCATCATGGACTTTAGCGACGATTCGCCGCTTCGCTTGGCGATCTCCACGTGGCCGGAGATGACCAACAACATATAGTCGTCCACCGCTCCCTCTCGAATGATGATCTGACCCTGCTGCGCCCGGTAAGCTTCCAGGGACTGCGCGAGAAAATCGACATCACCAACCGTAAATTCGGAAAAGAAGCGGGAGCAGCGAATCAGCTCATGCATCTCGTCCACGACCGCACGGCCATCACCGAGGGATTCGAGGCTTTCCAGAGCCGGTCGAACCTCGGATTGCCGTGCACCCGCCAGGGGGCCTGGGGCGGTCGGATCGGGAACAGCAGCCGGCGTCTCCTCTTCGTCGTTCACCGATGGCACCATCGATCGGTAGATATAGATTGATGATAATCGACTGCGGCATGCGACGTAAGCCTGTTGCGCTGCCGAGGCGCCAACCGGTGGTTGAGCCGGCACGGCACACCGTTGACATGCGCTCGTCGCACCAGCCATAGTCCCGCGGGCGAGTAGGCCTCGTGTCAGGGTTCGCGACGCCAGGCATCATTGAACGACGTGCACACCGATGGATGCAGGGATAACCGATCTTCAGGACTTCGATCCTCACCCGGGAGCCAAGCATAGTGGCAAGCCCTGCAATCCATGAAGTCGTCGCGAGCCTGTTCCTGATCGTGTCGCAGCTGACAGGCTACCCTGCGCCTCGCGCCATGCCCGACATCCACCTGCTCTCCCCTTTACGCCTGCAGGAAGAACTGTGCCAGGGGCCATGCGGGGTGTTCGCCTATTACCTCGACGACCGCGGCGTGTTCATTCGAGACGATCTCGATGTAGTCAACGACCTTAAGTCGCGCTCCATCCTGCTACACGAACTCGTGCACCATCTCCAGAGGGAAAATGACCGCTTCGCGGCAATGGGAAGCTGCGAACGCTGGTATGCCCGCGAGGAAGAGGCCTACCGCATGCAGAACGCCTACCTCTCGCACATGCGCACCGCCACCCGCTTCGCCTTCGATTTCCTACCCGCCCGCTGCCGGGAACTCGTGCCAGCGGCCGACTGATCGACACCCGGCCTCGTTGGCCGTACCAGTTCACCGCATCCTGCGCGCGGGTGCATTTCCACACCGCAGGCGCCCGGCGGGCGATCCAGGCCGTGGCGGGAGCACCTCAGCACACTCTCCCCTGCGCGTCCCGCCACCGCTGGCCCGCGCATGCCGGCCAAACCGTCAGGCAGTTCCGCCCACGGTAAGGCCGTCGATGCGCAAGGTGGGTTGACCTACGCCCACGGGCACGCTCTGCCCTTCCTTTCCGCACGTACCCACCCCGGGGTCGAGACGCAAGTCGTTGCCGATCATGGACACGCGTTTGAGCACGTCGGGCCCGCTGCCGATCAGTGTCGCGCCCTTGACGGGGTAGGCCAGTCGCCCGCCCTCGATCATCCACGCCTCGGCGGCGCTGAACACGAACTTGCCACTCACGATATCCACCTGGCCGCCGCCGAAATTGGCGGCGTAAAGGCCGTGCTCCACGGAGGCGAGGATCTCCGCCGGATCACGGTCGCCGTTGAGCATGATGGTGTTGGTCATACGCGGCATGGGAACGTGGGCGTACGACTCGCGACGTCCGTTGCCGGTGAGAGCCGAGCCCATCAGGCGCGCGTTGAGGGTGTCCTGGATGTAACCTGCCAGAACGCCGTTCTCGATCAGCACCGTCCGCCTGGTGGGGTTGCCTTCGTCGTCCACATTGAGAGAGCCGCGCCGTGCCGCGATGGTGCCGTCGTCAACCACCGTCACGCCCGCCGCGGCCACCATTTCGCCGATACGCCCGCTGAACACCGAACTTCCCTTGCGATTGAAGTCGCCCTCCAGACCGTGGCCGATGGCTTCATGCAGCAGGATGCCCGGCCAGCCTGGCCCAAGGACCACGGTCATGGTTCCGGCGGGCGCGGGGCGCGCATCCAGGTTGGTGAGGGCCTGGTGAACGGCCTGCTCGGCGTAGTGGCGCAGCAGCGCGTCGTCGAACCGACCGTAGTCGAACCGGCCGCCGCCCCCCGCGGTGCCCTGCTCGCGCCGCCCGTCCTGCTCGGCAATCACCTGTAGCGACACCCGTACCAGAGGCCGCACGTCGGCGGCCATCAAGCCGTCGTGGCGCACCACCAGCACCACCTCGTACTCGCCCGCCAGGCCCGCGACTACCTGGGTGACGCGCGGATCGAGACCCCGGGCAAAGCGCTCCAGCCGCTCCAGCAACGCGACCTTCTGGGTGTCAGCGAGGCTGCCCAGGGGGTCCAGCGCGGGGTACAGGGCACGGGCCGGCCCGCGCCGGGTCAAGGCGGCGCGGGCCGCGCCGCCCTGGCGGGCGATGGCGCGCGTGGCTTTCGCGGCTGACGCCAGCGCGCTGGCGCCGATTTCATCGGAATAGGCGAAGGCGGTTTTCTCTCCGCTGACCGCGCGAACCCCGACACCCTGCTCGATGGAAAAACTGCCCGACTTCACTTGCCCTTCTTCCAGGCTCCAGCCCTCGCTGCGGGTGTACTGGAAGTAAAGATCCGCGAAGTCCACCTCGTGGGACATGATGGACCCGAGCACCCCCTGCAAGGCGCCATTGTCGAGACCGCAGGGGCGCAGCAAGGTCGCCTCGGCGATATCGAGGCTGCGTTCAGGAATGCTCAGCAATTCGGCGTTAGCGGACATGAGGGTCAGACCATTGGAAAAGGTTTACGGATTGACCAGTCAACCCCATGGGGGTTCAGGTTGCACCCATGCGGCGATGGCTCAAGGCGGGCAGGCTGGCGCGCACGTCGCGCGACCGCTGCGCATCGATGGTGGCGAACACCACCCCGGGCCCCTGGGGCCGACAGGCCACCACATCACCCCAGGGATCGATCACCATGGTGTGCCCCCAGGTCTCCCGGCCTGCGGCGTGCACCCCACCCTGGGCTGCTGCCACCACCCACGCCTGGTTTTCGATGGCCCGGGCACGCAGCAGCACTTCCCAGTGGGCGCGCCCGGTGGGCACCGTGAACGCCGAGGGTACGCAGATCACATCCGGCTCCCCCAGCCCGCGATACAGTTCCGGAAAGCGCACGTCGTAGCACACGGAAAGCCCGAGACGGCCCAACGGGGTGTCGACGGCGCAAGGCCCTTCGCCCGGCAGCACCGTGCGGGCTTCGTCAAAGCGCGCCCCCGGCAGATCCAGACCGAAGAGATGCATCTTGTCGTAGCGCGCCGCGCAACGACCATCGGGGTCGAAAAGCAGGCAGGCATTGAACACCCGGGAGGGGTCAGGAGTCTCAAGGGGGATGCTGCCACCCACCAGCCAAAGCCCATGGCGGCGCGCGGCCTGGGCAAGAAACTCCTGAATGGGGCCCGCTCCAGGGGGCTCCCGCACCGCCACCTTGTCGTAATCCGCGCGGCCGATGATCGCGAAGTACTCAGGCAGCACCGCCAGGCGAGCCCCGCCTTTCGCGGCTTCGGCAAGCAGTTCGCCGGCCTGTACCAGATTCGGCCCGACCTGCGGACCGGACACCATCTGCAGGGCGGCCACTCGCCAGGCTCCACCCAGGGGCGGGGCAGGAAAGATACCGGCGTCGGGACTCTTCTCGATCATCGCTGCATCTTGGGGGCTGGACCGGCCCCTTGTCCGCCATCCGGCTGCGCGCGCTGCACCCGCTCCACCTTTGGATCAGCAAGGCTCCCCGTCACCCGGTACTCGAAGGCTGCCGCCTCGTCTATGGGGTTATTGAGCACGCGCCCGACAATCAGGGTGGCCAGGCCCACCGCAGGATTGACGATGGCCGTTCCGAGCGCGAGGCTGTCGCTGATGGAGGGCACCACACGAACGTTGAGCGACTGTGTTTCCTGCCCCAGATCCACCTCGCCGGACATGGCCACCTTGGCAGCCGAGCCCACCATCTTCAGGTCCTCGGTCCGCACGACGCCCTTGGAGAAGACGAGCTGGCCGGAGATGCGGTAAAAAGCGAAACCCTGGCTGAAGATGTCGCGAAAATCCAGGCTGACCCGCCGCGGCAAAGACTGAAGGCTGAGCACGCCCAGCAGCTTTGCAATGCCCGGGTCAATGCGCGTGAACTGCCCCTTCTGGGCATCCAGCCGCAACTGGCCGTTCAGACTGGGAACGTGCAGCGCAAAGGGGCTGCCGCGCCACCCCAGAGGCCCTTCCAGTGTCGCCTGGCCGCCGGCCACGCCCTCCGGCAGCGCGAGGCGGCGGAAGTAGGCACCGATGTCAGAAGTCTCCACCTTGATCGAGAATTGGCTCAACGGCGTACCGCGCACGCTTTGCCAGCCACCGCTGGCACGGATGCTCCCCTCGGGAGCGAGCAGGTCCAGACGCTGCATCTGCCAGCCGGGGCCGTTCGGCACGGCCTGAAGCGCCAGACGGCCGAAGTCGCGAGCGCCCATGCGAAAACTCTCGGCTGATACGTCAACAGCCGGCAATGCACGGCCTTCCACGAATTGCGTGGCGCTCGCGCTCGCGCCTGGCGCCGCGTCTGGAAGATGCAGCTGTGACAGCCGGGCTGCGAAACGCCCGCGGCCCGCTGTATCCCAGGAAAGTTCACCACGCACCTGGCGCGAGTCGATCTTTCCTTCCCAAAGGGAATCACGGCGCTGCAACGAAAGAGTTACCGAGTCCATGGACCGGCCGAGCAGCGATACCTGAGTGGCGCGCGCGTCGATGCCCGCCAGTGGCAGGCCGAACATGGCCACGCTGGAGGCCATGGCGCCTTCCTCCCCCTGCCCACTCAAGCTTTCGAGAACGTCGCGCCAGGAATCCAGATCGACACGGTCAAGGGCGGCCGTGACAAACAGGCCGTTGCGAGCCGGCAGACGCGGAGGATTTCCCGAGCCCAGAAGCAGCGCGCCGCTTCGCACAACGAAGCCGCTGCGATTGCCATCGAGCAAGAGGTTTGCCTCAAGTCGATTGCGAATGGAAAGCGACAGCACATCCCCGGAACCCCGGCTGCGCTGCTGCACGCGTAGCGGCAGGCGTAACGCCGCCGCCTTGTCGAAGGGCGCTGGCAGCCGCAATGCCATACCTTCCAGATCGCTGTCGAACTGGAACTCCGTTCGCCCGCGCCGCACCGACAGGGTGCCGAGCCAATCGGTTTCGCCCTCGAGATATCGCAGCCAGGGTGCGGCCAATCGCTTGCGAATCGCCTCAGTCCGCAACCGGCCCGTGCCGCTTACGGTGACCGCGCCGGAACCGGCGGTCAGGCTCAGGCGCGTCGGCATGCCGTACAGGTTGGCCAGCCCGTCCTTGATGGAAGCGCCCGTCTCGGTGAACTGACCGCGGCCGTTGACTTCGCTCAAGGCGGGGATGAGGCGCGCGCCCGAAAGGGAGGCGTTGGCCATGGCAAAGCTCCCACGGACACGGGCCTCGCCCAAGCGCTCAAGGGGCAGGTCCAGTTCCAGTGTCAACCAGCCGGCACCCTCGCCCTTTGCTCCCTTCAACACGTTGCCTATCCACCCCCCCACTGGTGAAGACTCCAGGTAACGCAACGCCTCTGGAACTGCCCCTCTTGCCTCGGCGCGAACCTGGAGCATGGCATCGCGGTGGGCCAGATCGGCGATCGTGACCGCAGCACGCCCGATGCGCAGGCCGAGGGTCTGGCCAGCGGCTTCCACAGCCATGCTCTGGCCACGAAAAGCCAGCGTACCCTGGATGTCCTCCAAAGCCGGCCAGCCCGACGCAAAGGCCAGCTTGCCTTTCTCCACGCGAGCAGTAACCTCGAACTTTCCGCTACCCGGCGCGGCAAATGGGAAATTTCTCAAATTGCCCTTGAGAACGAGGCGGACATCGCGTGCGACGCCTTCCCTCAACGCGCTCGCCAGCCAGGCACGGGCGTTCGAGCCCATCTGCGCAGGAAGGTAGCGGGGTACGGCCGTGGCCGCCACCGAAGGCACTGCGGCAGACAGATCGATGATCCCGGGCCCTTCGGGCGATGAGGTCCAGGTGCCCGAGGCCGTGGCGGTGAAGTCGCCGTTGATGGCTACGAAGCGGCTCAGGGTGAGAGTCGTGGCGCCCTCGTGCCGGGTCCACTCCCCAGCCACCTGCAGGCGGTCAAAGCGCAGCGGATCGGGAAACAGCCGCGGCCAGGAGAGAACCAGCGGCGCGCAGTCCAGTTCCAGTCGTCCGCCGGTGGCGTCGGTACGCACGCGTCCAGACAATCCTGTCACTCCCGGCCAGCGCTCCCCGGCGGCCAGTGACACGCCCAGCAAGCGCCCGTTTATCTCCACCCCGGGGCCACCAGGCTGCGTCCGCTCCGGGATCCGCACCAGCAAGGCCTCCACCCGCCCCGCGGGCGCGAGCGCCCCCAACATCCCGCGCAGTTCCTGCGATACCGGGAGCGCAGGCAGCAGGCGCGTGACCAACTCCAGGTCCAGCTGGTCAGCCTCGATGACCGTGGCCGCTCCCGGTTCGTCACCCGCCGTGCGCCGCAGCACCACATTTGCTTCGGGCAACAACGCGCCCTCGGCCGGGAGGAAGGAGAGGCGGCGGGCCCGCACTTCAAAGCCGCCGCCGTCGCGCCTCAGCCAGTGGAGCCTTCCTTGCATGGCCCTCATGGCTAGACTGGGTAGTTCCCCGGACAGAGCGAGGCTCAGGTTGGCAAGACGCAGGTTGGCCACCGCCTGCTCCAAGCCCGCCTCGTCGAGATCGATCCAGGCCTCCAGGTCACCGGCACCCGAATCAATGCGGGCAGGCAGATCCACCCAAGGATGCGCGCCCCCGAGATTGAAGTACGGCGCTTGCAGATAGAGACGCCCGCTCCACCACTGCACCGCGCCACGTCTCGGACGACGCAGGTCGCCGCGCACATGGAGTGCGCCCCCCAAGGACGCCGGCGGGCGCACCGACAAGCCAAAGCGGGTGTGAGAAGCGCTCCCCTCCAACCTCAGGTTGAGCCGAGAAAGCGTAAGGGGCGGCGCCGCGCGCTGCTCGTCAATCCACGTTACGGTGGAATCGCGCACTTCAACACCGGACTGACGCAGAATCCACTCCATGATCTGGCTGTCCCCTGAAGAGGCACGCACCGGGAAACCCGCGACGAAGATACCGCCGCGAGCATCTCGCCGCACGGTCAGCCGGGGCTCGTCCAGCACCAGTTCATGGAGGCGAACCGACCCAACCAGCAGGGAGGGCAGGGCGATGGAGGCCTCCGCATGGGCCAGTTCAAATGCCGGTCGACCCGCGCTGTCGTGGACCACGACACCCTTCATACCAAGCCGAGGACGTGCGCCGCTCCAGCTTCCAGTCACGGCGGCGATGGTGATCCTCTGCCCAGCCGCCGCGCTCGCCGCCGCCTCGAGGTCCGGGCGCCAGCGATCGACATTGGGCAACACATAGAAGCGTACGCCCAGGGTGAGCAACGCGAAAGCGAGCCCGGCTATCGCCACCACAGCAGTCAGCAGGCGATAGGCACGGGCGGTGAGGCGAACTGCAAAGCGGAGATGTTGGCGGAACAATGGCAAATGCCTGTGACGGCGGCTCGCACGGCGCTACAATCAGCGGGCTGATTCAGTGCATGGCAACAAGTGCGGCAGCTCACCGCGGCTCGCGGCGGCCCGCCGCTGCGTGCGGTGCCGAGGAGCAGGATTGCTCCTCGGCAGCAATACATCGGCGAGAGTTTACGCCGCCCGACCGCCATCTGGCTCTGGCCCATGTCCCCCGAGGAAATGCTACACCGATGCGCCCGTCTTTCCGGATGGGCGAAGCGCGCCCTGGCGCGAGACCCGGCGCTCCTTGACCCCGCCTCGCTCGCCACGCCCTATTCCCATGAGCGCATGCGTGAAGAGGTGGCTGTCTGCGAGCCCGATGACGAGGCTGCGCTGGCCCGCATGTTGCGACGGCTGCGCCAGCGCGTCTTGCTCCACACGATGGCCCGTGATCTCGCTGGCGCCTCGGATCTCGAAGAAGTCACATCCACCTTCACGGCTCTCGCCCACGTGTGCATCTCGGAGAGCGTGCGGCGGCTGGAATCGTGGATGGAGACCCGCTGGGGAGTTCCGCGTTCCGCGGCCGGCGAGCGCCAGCACCTCATGGTGGTGGGCATGGGCAAGCTCGGCGGCGGCGAGCTCAACGTCTCCTCGGACGTGGATCTGGTCTTCGTGTACCCCGAGGAGGGCGAGACGGACGGACCGCTCGCCGTTTCGTGCCACGAGTATTTCGAGCGACTGGGGCGCCGGCTGATCGCATTACTACACGAGAGCACCGAGGACGGATTCGTCTTCCGAGTGGACATGCGGCTTCGACCCTATGGCGAAAGCGGGCCCCTGGCAACAAGCCTGGACATGCTCGAGTCCTACTTCGCCACCCAGGGGCGGGCCTGGGAGCGCTACGCATGGCTCAAGGCGCGCCCGCTCACGGGAAATGCACAAGCTGCCCTGTTGGCGGTCGTGACGCCCTTCGTGTTCCGCCGCTATCTGGACTTCGGCACCATCCAGTCGCTCCGGGAGCTTCACGCACAGATACGCGCCGAGGTGAGCCGCCGCGACCTCGCCGACAACATCAAGCTTGGCCGCGGCGGCATTCGCGAGGTGGAATTCAGCGCCCAGCTCGTTCAGCTGGTGCGCGGCGGGCGAGAGGCTTCCCTGAGGGTACGCCCCACCCTCGCTGCCTTGAGCGCGGTGACGGCCCGAGGCTGGCTCGACCCCACAGCCCACGAGGCCTTGCGCGCCGCCTACCGTTTCCTGCGCCGTCTCGAACACTGCCTTCAATACCAGGAAGACCAGCAGATCCACTCCCTGCCCGCAGACGCCGAGGATCAGGCGCGCGTTGCCGAGGCCATGGGCTTCGACTGCTGGTCGGCCTTGCTGGACTCGCTGGCGGCCCATCGTCGCGGCGTGGAACGGCACTTCGACAGCTTGTTCGCGGGCGATGCCGCTGGCGGCGACGATGACCCCCTCGATGAGCTGTGCTCGGCGCAGGCCGGCGCCGCGCGGGTGGAGTCCGCCCTTGACTCGCTGGGCATCGAGCGCCCGGCACCGCTCGTGGCGCGCGGTAGGCAAGTGCGGTGCCGTGCGCGCTTCCGACGCATGGCTGCTTCCGGACAGGGACGAGTGGACCGGCTCCTTCCTCGCCTGGTCCGCGCAGCCGCCACCTATCCGCCCCGCGACCATACCTTCGAGCGACTGCTCGGGCTGGTGGAGAGTATCGGACGGCGCGAGTCCTACCTGGCCTTGCTCCTCGAGTACCCGTCGGCCATGGCGGCCGTGGCGAGGCTCGTTTCACTGTCGCCCTGGGCCTGCGAGTACCTCACACGCCACCCGGTCCTACTCGACGAATTGATCGACCCGCGCGGGCTCGCCGAACCTGACTGGCCCGCCCTGGAGGCCGCGCTGGGCGACGAGCTGTCCTCCGCCGGCGAGGCAACCGACCGCCAGATGGACCTGCTGCGCGAGTTCCAGCATGCACAGACCTTCCGCCTGCTCGCGCTCGACCTGACAGGGCGGCTCGCCCTGGAGCGATTGTCCGATCACCTGAGCGACCTGGCTGACGCGGTGCTTCGCCAGGTCCTCCATTGCGCATGGTCGCACCTGCGCGGGCGACACCGTGACCTGCCGCGTTTCGCCATCGTCGGCTACGGAAAGCTGGGCGGCAAGGAACTGGGCTACGCCAGTGACCTGGACCTCATCTTCCTGCATGACGACCTTGTCCCTGACGCGCCGGAGACCTACGCACGGCTCGCCCAGCGGATCAACACCTGGCTGACCAGCCATACCGCGGCGGGAACACTGTACGAGACAGATCTCCGCCTGCGACCCGATGGAGCCAGCGGGCTGCTCGTGAGCACGATGGACGCATTCGCCAACTACGAACGCACCCAGGCCTGGGTGTGGGAGCACCAGGCCCTCACCCGCGCGCGCTTCGTGGCTGGCGATGCGGACCTTGGCGCGGCGTTTGAAAAGCTGCGTGAGGAAATCCTTCGCCTGCCGCGCGATCCGCGGGAGCTACGGGAGCAGGTGCTCGCCATGCGAGATCGCATGCGCAAGGCCAACCCCAATGACTCCGGGCTGTTCGACCTGAAGCACGACCCAGGCGGCATCGTGGATGTGGAATTCGCCGTGCAGTATCTGGTGCTAGCGCACGCCCACGCTCACCAGGCGCTGACGCGCAACGCCGGGAACCTCGCCTTGCTGGAGCTCGCGGCTTCGCTGCGCCTCGTGGCGGCCGCCACCGCGGCGCGCGCCGCAATCGGCTACCGGGAGCTGCGTCGCGCACAGCACGTATTGCGGCTCGGAGGTGAGGCACACGCAAGGGTACAGCCCGCGGAATTCGAAAGCCAGCGCGACGCCACCCTGGCGCTGTGGAAGGCGGTGATGGGGCAAGAACAAGAAGCTCAGGCCCGATTCGAGAACGTTTCCACGGGCTCTGCAGAAGGCTCGACTTCGGGCCTTCGGCCGAGCAGCCCGTAGACGGCGGTCTCGCCCTTCCCCTTGAAGACCACCTTGCGCGCTTCGCCGAAGCGATACCGGCGAGCAAGGCGCCGGAAAGTAGCCCGGTCCACCTCGATCGTGCCACTGGCGGCCTCCCCTGTCAGCCGCGCGGCGACGTTGACGGTATCGCCCCACACGTCGTAGCTCAAGCGAGTGGTCCCGATAACTGCCGCCACCGCCGGGCCAGTGGCGATGCCGATATGGAACATCGTGCAATGGCGAAGGAACAGAGGATCCGTGCGCGCCATTTCCTGGATCGCGATGGCCATCTCGGCGACCGCGTCCGCTTGGGCGCCGCGGTCGGAAGCGAGCCCGCCGACGACCATGTAGGCGTCACCGATGGTCTTGATCTTGTCTAGCCGGTGGCGAATGGCCAGCTGATCGAGGCGTGTGAACACCTCGTTCAGGAAGGACACCACTTCGCCAGGGGAGAGCGCTTCGGCCAACTCGGTGAAATTGGCGAGGTCGGCGAACATTACGGTGATGTCGGCATAACCGTCCGCAATTGAGGACTGATGGTTCTTGAGCCTTTCCGCGATATGGGCAGGCAACATCGAAGAGATCAGGGCCTCCGACTTGGCGCGCTCCGCCTGCAACAACGAGTGCTGCGAAAACAGTTCCCTTTGAAACTGGTCCTTCTGTTTCACGAAGTAGCGCAACAGCAGGAACACCATGGTGCTCAGGATGGTGAAGTTGAGCACGAAAAACAGGGCGACAGTCTTGAGAGGAATGTCATCGGAATTGCCGTCGACCCTTAGGTAATCGTAGGCCCCGGATAGCGCCATCATCCCCGCGTACGCAACGAACCACCGGATTGATTCGCGGTGGCCGTACACAACCATGGCGCCGATGGGCGCCAGCAGCGCCAGCAGCACGATGCCGGAAGAACTCACGAAACTCCCGATCTCCCATTGAATGATAAACGGCACAAGCAGAAACAGCGCCAGTTGCAAGAAGCGATACACCACGAAGTTCCTGGTCGAGAAGTAGTAGACGAGCAGGAGTGCCGAACAGACCTGGAATCCGAGAGGGAGGGAGTTGGGGATGGTCTGGCCGGTGAGCCAGTAGATGCCCCCCCACAGGGCGGCGGTGAAGTTCATGAGCCCGGTGGCGAACAGCAGCAGCGACTTGCGCAGCCGAATCTCTTCGGAATCGGACGCATCGATGGCCCTGTTGCTGAGGCGCTGGAGCCATGATTCTCGCGGCAGCGGTGCCGGCGGCGGTAACGAGCCTGGATCCACCATCGTCTGATGCGGTCAGTCGAACGAAACGGCGCGGGGAAAGGAGTGGGCCATACGAACCATCACGAGCGGCGGCGCTCGCGCTGTCTTGCGCAAGCAAGGCGGGGTTCCACGCGCCTCACCCAAGGCCATTCGCGCGCCGAACGCTGCGCGCCGAAGGTCTTCACCCTTCGGCTAGAATGCAGTCTTTTCTTGAGGGAGTCACGCGCCATGTCAATGGGCGATCGGGAAGGGGTCATCTGGTACGACGGCAAGCTCGTCCCATGGCGCGAAGCCACGACCCACGTGCTCACCCATTCGTTGCATTATGGCCTTGCCGTTTTCGAGGGCATGCGCGCCTACGATACCGCAAAGGGCACCGCAGTGTTCCGGCTGCGTGAACACGTCGAGCGAATGTTCAATTCTGCCCACATCTACATGATGAAGATTCCCTTTGACAGGGAAACCATCATGGCAGCCTGCCTTGAAACAGTTCGCGCTAATGCGCTCGCCTCCTGTTACATCCGCCCGATTGCGTTTTACGGTTCGGAGAAAATGGGGGTTTCTCCACGCGGGGCGAGTGTGCACGTGGCCATCGCCGCATGGCCCTGGGGGGCCTACCTGGGAGCCGAGGGCCTGGAGAAAGGCATCCGGGTCAAGACCTCTTCCTACGCCCGGCATCACATCAACGTCACCATGGCGCGAGCCAAAGTCGCGTCAACCTACGCCAATTCCATTCTCGCCAACCTTGAAGCCACCGGGGACGGCTACGACGAAGCCTTGTTGCTCGACGTGGACGGCTTTGTCGCCGAGGGCGCGGGCGAGAATCTCTTCGTCATCAAAGACGGCCGGATCTACGAGCCAGAGCTCACGTCCGCGCTGGTGGGCATCACCCGCGACACCGTCATCCGCCTCGCCGCCGACGCCGGCTATGAAGTGCGCGCGAGGCGCCTCACCCGCGACGACATCTACATCGCCGATGAGGCGTTCTTCACCGGCACCGCGGCGGAGGTGACCCCGATCCGCGAGCTGGACAGCCGCGTGATCGGCGCGGGCGGCCGCGGCCCCATCACGAGCCAGTTGCAGGCGCGATTCTTCGACCTGGTGAACGCCCGTTCGGACGCTCACCTTGACTGGCTGTCCTTCGTTTGAGCCAGACCGTGCAAGCCGACGGTGGTCGTGATCCCGAAAGCCCTGTGGAGGTGACGGCCGACGAGCTGCCGTTGCACTGCCCCACGCCCGGCATGTCGTTGTGGAACGCCCACCCCCGGGTCTATCTGCCCATCGAGCGCAGCGGCGAGGCGCTCTGCCCCTACTGCGGCACCCGCTTCAGGCTGAAGGGGCTAGCGCGGCCCTCCCATTGATCCGCGCGTTTTGCCGGTGAGCCGCGCGCAAGGCCCTGTGCTGGTGGTGGCGCCCAGCTGGGTAGGGGACATGGTGCTGACCGCCCCCATGGTCGAGCTGATCGCCGGCGCACGGGGCTCGCCCCCCGTGGATGTGCTCGCCCCCGGGTGGGTACTGCCGCTCGCAACCCGCATCCCCGGTGTGCGGCGCGGCATCGCCTCGCCCTTTGGCCACGGCACCCTGGCGCTGGGTCAACGGCGCCGCCTGGGCCAATCTTTGCGCGCCGTCGGCTACGCGCGCGCCGTGGTGCTGCCCAACAGCTGGAAGTCAGCGCTCGTGCCGGCATTCGCGGCGATTCCCCGCCGCACGGGCTGGATCGGTGAGTTCCGCTACGGGCTGCTCAACGACGCCCGTCGCCTCGATCCAGGCGCCCTTCCCCTGATGGTGGAACGATTCGCTGCCCTGGCCCTGGAACCCGGCGAACCCCTGCCCCGCCCCCTGCCCGAACCGCGCCTCCAGGCGCAGCCCGAAGCCGGCCGGGAGGTGGCGGACCGGCTTGGGCTGGCCGCGGATCGGCCATGCGCGGTGCTGTGTCCCGGCGCCGAGTTCGGCCCGGCCAAACGCTGGCCCGTGCGGCACTTCATCGCCACCACCCGCGCCCTCGTGGTCCGCGGCCTGCAAGTCTGGCTCATGGGCTCGGGGAAAGATGCCTCGGTGACCCGGGACATCTTGGCCGGCTGCGAAGGTCTGCCCGGCGTGGCCGACCTCGCCGGCCGCACGACGCTGGCGGAGGCCGTGGACCTGATGGCCCTTGCCCAGCTCGTGATCACTAATGACTCGGGGCTGATGCACGTGGCCGCTGCGCTGCACCGGCCGACGGTGGCGCTGTTCGGCTCCAGTTCTCCCGGGTTCACACCGCCCCTGTCGCACCGGGCTCGGGTTGCGCGCCATGCCGTACCCTGCAGTCCCTGCTTCAGCCGAACCTGCCCTCTGGGCCATTTGCGCTGCCTCGAGGGGCTCGAACCGGCCGTCGTGCTGGCGCTCGCTGAACAGGCTTTGTCCGCGCCATGAACCAGGCCCCCCCGCCATCGCCCGAGGCCGCGGAAGCAGCCTTCTACGCCGCTTTCGAGGCAGCCGATCTGGAAGCGATGATGCGGTTGTGGTGCGACGACCAGACCGTTGTATGCATCCACCCCGGCGGGGAGCGCCACGTAGGGCTGGAGGAGGTGCGCGAGTCGTGGCGGCGCATCTTCGCCGGCAGCGGGCAACTGCGCATGCACATAGCCCAAAGCGTGAGCGCCAGCACACCGGCCATGTCGGTGCGCTGCGTGAGCGAGTACATCGGAGTGCGCGGCGTGCGCGGCACGGTCCCGGTGGTTGCCACCAACGTGTTCCGGCGCGCGCCGGAAGGCTGGCGGCTGTGGATGCATCATGCCTCCCCGCATCCGGCGTCGCTTCCGGGCGGCACGGGGGAGGATTCCGGGCATTCCAACACTCCCGGCGATCCGGGAGACGAGCCCCAACCCACGCTTCACTGATCCCTGCTCATGGCCCCCTATCGCGCGCCGTGGTGGCTACCCGGGGCGCACCTGCAGACCGTGTACCCCGCGCTCGCGCTACGTCCGCGTCCGCCGCGCTACCGCCGCACGCGCTGGGAATTGCACGACGGCGACTTCGTGGATGTGGACTGGGTGGATGGGCCAACCAAGGCGCCGCTGGTGGTGCTGTTTCACGGACTGGAAGGCGATTCCGGCAGCCCCTATGCCGCCGCGCTCATGACGGCCGTGCTGGAGCGCGGGTGGCGGGGCGTCATCCCGCACTTCCGAGGCTGCGGCGGCTCGCCCAATCGCCTGGCCCGCGCCTATCACTCCGGCGACGCCGACGAGATTGGCATGATGCTCGGGCGGCTGGCAAATGAAGCGGGCGGCCCGCTGTACCCCGTCGGTGTCTCGCTCGGGGGCAACGCGCTGCTCAAGTGGCTGGGGCGCGAGGCGGGCGCTGCAGCGCCTCTGGTGCGCGCAGCGGCGGCCGTGTGCGCGCCCCACGACCAGGTGGCCGCCGGCGCGGCGCAGCGCCACGGCCACCACCGCGTCAACACTCGTGAATTCCTCCGCACCCTCAAGCCCAAGACCCTGGCGAAGCTCAAACGCCATCCCGGACTGTTTGACCGGGCGGCCATGGCGCGGGCGCGCACTTTCGACGAGTTCGACAACCTGTTCACGGCACCCGTGCACGGCTACGCAGACGTCCTGGACTACTGGCGCCGCGCAAGCAGCAAGCCCGACCTGATCCGCGTGGCGGTGCCGACGCTGGTGATCAATGCCCGCAACGACCCGTTCCTGCCCGCGCGGCACCTGCCCAGGCCGATGCAGGTGTCGGATGCTATCGTGCTCGAGCAACCCGCCGATGGTGGCCATGTGGGCTTCGTCTCCGGCCCGTTTCCCGGTCACCTGCGCTGGCTGCCCGAGCGGCTGCTTGCCTTCTTCGCCGCGGCGCAGGGAGGCGAGGCTCGCGATTCACAAGGAAGCCCCGTGGGATAATCGGGCTCCCTTTGAGTCGAGTCCCCTCCATGCCTGCCGTTCCAGCCGAGATCTTCAAGGCCTACGACATTCGCGGCGTCGTGGGCCGAACCCTGACACCGGCCACCGTTGAACTGGTGGGACGCGCCTTCGGAACCGAGGCGCTGGCGCGGGGCACGCCCCGAGTGGCCATCGGCCGGGATGGTCGCCTCTCGGGACCGCAGCTCTGCGACGCCCTCGCACGCGGTCTGCGGGCGGCTGGCGCCCATGTGGTGGACGTGGGTCGCGTCACCACGCCCATCCTGTACTTCGCCACCCATCATCTCGCCACGGGCTCCGGCATCATGGTCACGGGCAGCCACAACCCGCCCGAGTACAACGGCCTGAAGATGGTGATGGCCGGCGATGCCATCGCCGGCGAAGCGATCCAGGGGCTGCGCGCCCGCATCGAGCAGGGCGCCTTCGCGTCCGGCAGCGGCTCCCTGTCCGAGGCCGAGGTAGGCGAGGCCTACATGCGGCGCGTCACCGGCGACGTGAAGCTCGCCCGGCCCATGGATCTGGTGGTGGATTGCGGTAACGGCGTGGCGGGAGCCTTCGCACCCGAGCTGTTCCGCCGTCTGGGCTGCCGCGTCACCGAATTATTCTGCGAGGTGGACGGCAGATTCCCCAACCACCATCCCGATCCCTCCCAGCCCGCGAACCTGCGTGACCTGGTTGCGGCGCTGCGCTCGGGAGGCGAACTGGGCTTCGCCTTCGACGGCGACGGCGATCGGCTGGGGGTGGTGACCCGGTCGGGCCAGATCATCTACCCGGACCGGCAGCTCATGCTGTTCGCCGCTGACGTCCTGGCACGCAACCCGGGCGCGAACATCATCTTCGACGTGAAGTGCACCCGCAATCTCGCGCCGTGGATCCGGCGCCATGGCGGCGAACCCATGATGTGGCGCACAGGGCACTCCCTTATCAAGGCTCGGCTGAAGGAAACTAGCGCGCCGCTCGCTGGCGAGATGAGCGGCCACGTCTTCTTCAAGGAGCGCTGGTACGGCTTCGACGACGGCCTGTACGCAGGGGCTCGCATGCTGGAGATTCTCTCCCGCGGCGCCGATCCGGGCGCAATGCTGGAGTCGCTGCCCGACTCGCTCAACACCCCCGAGCTGCAGATTCCCGTGGCCGAGGGAGAAAACCATGCGCTGATCGCAAGACTGCAGCACGAGGCGAGCTTCGACGGTGCCCGGGAGGTGATCGCCCTTGACGGCGTGAGAGTCGAGTACGACGACGGCTTCGGCCTTGCCCGGGCTTCTAATACCACGCCTGTAATCGTGCTGCGCTTCGAGGCCGACAATGGGGCCGCTCTGGCGCGCATCCAGGCCGAGTTTGGACGAGCAATCGCCAGCGTGGCGCCCGGGGTGAAGCTTCCCTTCTGAAGCTGGCGGCGCGGCGCCCCATGGACTTCCAGGAGCTGTTTCTCGGCCGGCAGCCCATCCTCGACCGGGACCAGAACCTCGCCGCCTTCGAGCTGCTCTTTCGCTCCAGCCAGGTAAACGGCGCGCAGATCGAGGACGACCTGCTCGCCTCCGCCACGGTGATCAATCACGCCTTCTCGGAGCTGGGCGTGGAGGCGGTGCTGGGCCGCTACAAGGGCTTCATCAACGTCTCCGCGCCGCTGCTCATGAACGACGTGATCGAGCTTCTGCCGCGAGATCGGGTGGTGCTGGAGTTGCTGGAGACGGTACGCATCGACGCCGCGCTCGTGGCGCGACTCAGGCACCTCAAGTCCCTGGGGTTCCAGCTGGCGCTCGACGACTACCTGGGCCACGAACAGCAGTACGCCGAGGTATTGCCGGTCATGGACATCGTGAAGGTGGACGTGAAGGAAATGGGGCCCGCGCGCCTCGCTGAGGTGACGCGCCGGCTGCGCAGGTTCCCGTTGAAGCTGCTGGCGGAGAAAGTGCACAGCCGCGAGCAGGCGGATCTCTGCAGGGAACTGGGCTACGACCTGTTCCAGGGCTACTACTTCGCCCGTCCGTCCGTGCTGAAGGGCAAACGCCTGTCGCACGCCGAGGCCACCATCATGCGGTTGCTCGGCATGGTCATGACAGAGGCCGAGGGTGGACAACTGGAGCAGGTGTTCAAGCAAAACCCCGACCTGTCCATCAATCTGCTGCGGTTGGTGAACTCGGTGGCGCTGGCCGGACGCACCCCCATCAGCTCCTTGTCCAATGCGCTGTTCATGCTGGGGCGCAGCCAGCTGCAACGCTGGCTGCAGCTGCTGCTGTTTGGCATTTCCAGCTCGCCGGATGCGAGCTTCCCCAGCCCGCTGCTGGTGCTCGCGTCCACACGAGGGAAACTCATGGAATTGCTTGCCGGGCGGTCGCCGGGCGCTTCGGGCGCATTGTGCGACCAGGCGTTCCTCACCGGCATCATGTCGCTCCTGAGCGCCCTGCTCGCCATGCCGCTGCCCGAAATCCTAAAGGGCCTGCCCGTGCCCGACGAGGTGCGCATCGCGCTGCTGGAGAGGAGCGGCCTGCTGGGGGAGCTGCTGGCCCTTGTGGAAGCACTGGAGCAAACCCGAGCCGACGACCCCGCCCTGAGGCAAAGCGACCTCACATTTCTCGACGCCGATACCATCAGCGAGGCCCACCTCGCCGCCATTACCTGGGCAAACAGGGTCGGCGAGCCTGCAATCGCGTGACAGCGTCACGCGCGCCGTTTCATCGCTGCTCCACGACCACCTTCAGGGAATCGAGGCCGCGCTTGTAGGCAGCGTCGAAGAAGGCGGTGAGCGCCGCATCCTCCTGCCCGGACGGCGCCGGGTCGACGCCGTAATCCAGGCGGCGGAAACGCCCCTCCCACAGGACCTCGCTGCCTCCTTCAGCCGCCTCGTTCACCGTGATGGTGGAGAGGTAGTCGGCCGCCATCACGGCGCCATCGGCGTAGGTGTAGGACAGGGAGCGGCGCCACGGGTCGATGTCCACCAGCTGCTCGCGCACCCGAGTGCCGTTGCGCCGCACCAGCTCCCGGATCGCTCCCTGCTCATTGCGCTGCTTGTAGACCAGTCTGCTGGAGTCGATCACCTTGAACCAGCGCGCGATGCCGCCAAAGTCGCCCACGTAGGACCAGACCACCTCGGGCGGCGCAGCGATGCGGATCGAATGGCGCGCGGACAGCAACGACGCTTCCTGAGCCGCGGCCGATCCCGCCGCAAAGATACCTGCCACAACGGCAGCGAAGCACAGCTTGTTCATTCCCAGTGTGCCCCCAGATGCGCGGCCGCACGTGGTGCGCCCGCCAGATGCCGTGCGCCGCCACCATGGCGGCGCTCCGGTCATGCAAGACTTCATAGCCGCCCGGCGACCCACTCCACCGCGGCGGCGAGCATCGGGTCGAGCTTGTCCGGCTGCGTGCCGCCACCCTGGGCCATATCCGGGCGACCGCCGCCCTTGCCGCCCACCTGCGCGGCAGCGAAGCCAACCAGCTCCCCCGCCTTGACTTTGGCGGTCAGGTCCGGCGTCACGCCAGCAACCAGCGACACTTTCTCGCCCTCCACGGCCGCCAGCAGCAGCACCGCAGAGCCCAGCTTGTCACGCAACTTGTCGATGGTTTCGCGCAGCGCCTTGCCATCGGCGCCTTCGCGGCGCGCTGCCAGCACCTTGACGCCCTTCACGTCACTTGCCCGGCTGGCCAGATCTTCGCCCTGCGCGCTTGCAAGCTTCGACTTCAGCCGCGAGAGCTCCTTCTCCAGAGCACGCACGTTGTCCACGATCTGGGCGAGGCGCGCACCGATTTCCTGCGGCGGCGCCTTGAGAACACTGGCTACCTCGCCGAGGCGCGTCTCCTGATCCCGCGCCCAGGCAACCGCCCCCTCGCCCGTGACCGCCTCCAGCCGGCGAATGCCGGCAGCCACGCCGCTTTCGGCGACGATCTTGAAGAAGCCGATGTCGCCGCTGCGCTTCACGTGGGTGCCGCCGCACAGTTCAGTGGAAAACTCCCCCATGCCGATGACGCGCACTTCGTCGCCATACTTCTCGCCGAACAGCGCCATGGCGCCGGTCTTGAGGGCTTCGTCGTATTTCATGCGCCGCGCCTCCACCTGCACGTTGCGGCGGATCTCGCGGTTGACCAGATCTTCCACGACGGCAATCTGCGCGGCATTCAGGGGCTCGCCATGGCTGAAATCGAAGCGCGTGCGTTCCGCTGTCACCAGCGAACCCTTCTGCTGCACGTGGCCGCCGAGCACCATGCGCAGCGCCGCGTGCATCAGGTGGGTGGCGGAGTGGTTGTAGGCGGTGCGCTGGCGCAGGGCGGCGTCCACCTGGGCGACTACCCGCTCGCCCACGGCCAGCCGGCCCGCCGCGAGGTGCCCGCGGTGGCCGAAGACGTCGGCCTGGAGCTTCTGGGTGTCTTCCACCAAGTAGCTGCCGTTGCCCGAGACCAGCTCACCCGCGTCGCCCACCTGTCCGCCAGACTCGGCGTAGAAAGGCGTACGGTCGAGCACCACCACGCCCTGTTCGCCCGCATCAAGAGAGGGCACCGAGACGCCTTCTCGGTAGATGGCCAGGATCTCCGCGTCATCGGTTCGCAGCCGCTCATAACCCTCGAACTCGGTGGCCTGGCCGCGATACTCCACACCCGTCTGCATGGTGAAGCGCGAGGCTGCGCGGGCGCGCTCGCGCTGCTGCTCCATGGCGGCCTGGAAACCGGCGATGTCCACGGTGAAGCCCCGCTCGCGGGCGATGTCAGCGGTGAGATCGAGCGGGAACCCGTAGGTGTCGTAGAGGCGGAACACCGTCTCGCCTTCCAGCATGCGGTCTTCCTTGCGCACGGCGGCTTCGAGCTCCTCCATACCGTGCTCGCGCGTCTCGGCGAAGCGATCCTCCTCCTGCCTGAGCACCTCCTCCACCCGGGTGCGGGCGGCGGACAATTCCGGGTAGGCCTCGCCCATCAGGCGGGCCAGATCCCCCACCAGGATGTGGAAGAAGGGCTGCTTCCGGCCCAGCTTGTAGCCATGGCGGATGGCCCGCCGGATGATCCGGCGCAGCACGTAGCCGCGGCCTTCGTTACCCGGGATCACGCCGTCGGCGATGAGAAACGCGCAGGCCCTGATGTGGTCGGCGATCACCTTGAGCGAGTTGCTGTCGAGCTGCTGCACGCCCGTGGCGCGAGCGGCGGCGCCGATCAGGTCCTGGAACAGGTCTATGTCGTAGTTGGAGTGCACGCCCTGCATGACGGCGGCGATGCGCTCCAGGCCCATGCCGGTGTCCACCGAGGGCCTCGGCAGGGGATGCAACTCCCCCTTGTCGTCCCGGTTGAACTGCATGAACACCAGGTTCCAGATCTCGATGAAGCGATCGCCGTCGGCGTCCGGCGAGCCCGGCGGTCCGCCGGCAACGCCCGGGCCGTGATCGTAGAAGATCTCGGTGCAGTAACCGCACGGGCCGGTGTCGCCCATCTGCCAGAAATTGTCGTGCGTGGGAATGCGCACCAGGCGCTCGGGCGGGATGCCGATGTCCGTGAGCCAGATCTTCGCCGCACCGTCATCCTCGGTATGCACCGTCACCCACAGGCGGTGCTCCGGCAGGCCGAGCTCGCGGGTGAGGAACTCCCAGGCGAACTCGATGGCTTCGCGCTTAAAGTAGTCGCCGAAGCTGAAGTTGCCCAGCATCTCGAAGAAGGTGTGGTGGCGGGCCGTGTAGCCCACGTTCTCGAGATCGTTGTGCTTGCCGCCAGCGCGCACGCAGCGCTGCGAGGTGGTGGCGCGGCTGTAGGAGCGCCGGTCCTGACCCAGGAAAACGTCCTTGAACTGCACCATCCCGGCGTTGGTGAACAACAGCGTCGGATCGTTGCCCGGCACCAGAGGCGAGGAGGCCACCACCATGTGGCCCTGGCGGTGGAAATAATCGAGGAAACGGCGGCGGATTTCGCTGACTTGCATGGGGCGGGCTAGCGCGCCGTGGATCGCGCGCGAAAGAGCGTTGGAAACCGCGAAGAATAGCGGAAATCCCGCGGCGCTCTGCGCCCGGCGCGGCGGCAGACCGGCGCTTCAGTCTTCGGCGTCCGGCACGCCCCCCTTGAGAGCCACGCGAATGGACTCCGGGGCGAAGCCCCTTGCCTGAAGGAAACGCCACTGGCGTGCCCGCCCGGCGGCGTCGGCGGGCGGATCGGGGAAGCGGCGCCGCAGCAGCGCCCTGGCATGCGACGGCTCGGCATCGCGCGCCGTGCGCAACACCGCCTCGGCCGCCTCGCCGCCGATGCCGCGGCGGCGCAGGTCGTGAGCCAGCGCGAGTGCACCCCCCCGGCCGGCGCGGCGGCGGGCCGCCGATTGCGCGGCCCGCGCATCCGACAGCCAGCCCGCCGCTTGCAGGCTGTCGAGCAGCCCGTCGAGATCGTCACCAGCCTCGGCCCAGGCCTCAAGCCGCCCGCGCAACTCCGCCCGGGCGTACTCGCGCCGTGCAAGCAGGCGAAGCGCACGTGCGCGCAGCGTGTCGGGCGGCGGCAGCCTCCCTGCTCCCCGGGGGGCGCCACCGCCGGTGCAGCCGCCACACCGACTGCCTCGCGAATGCGGTTTTCGATCTCCCGCGCCGCCACCGGATTTTCCCTGAGGAATTCGCGGGCGTTGTCCTTGCCCTGCCCGATCTTCTCGCCCTTGTAGGCGTACCAGGCGCCGGACTTCTCCACCAGCCGGTGTGTCACCCCCAACTCGATGATCTCGCCCTCGCGGGATATGCCCTCGCCGTAGAGGATGTCGAAGTCGGCCACGCGGAAGGGCGGGGCCATCTTGTTCTTGACCACCTTGACGCGGGTCTCGCTGCCGACCACTTCCTCGCCCTTCTTGATGGAGCCGGTGCGCCGGATGTCCATGCGCACCGAGGCGTAGAACTTGCGCGCGTTGCCGCCGGTGGTGGTTTCGGGGTTGCCGAACATCACGCCGATCTTCATGCGGATCTGGTTGATGA
>DAIPHN010000022.1:0-26333 GCA_036771335.1 Burkholderiales bacterium | reverse complement strand
CCTTCCCGACGCCGCCCACCACCAGGCGCGTGAGATACCGCTCCGGCGCGATGCGCAGGTACAGCTCCATGTCCAGCGCGTTGTGGTGGGTGACGAAGGGCCGCGCCGAGGCGCCGCCCGGGATGGCCTGCATCATGGGCGTTTCCACTTCCAGGTAGCCGCGCGCCACGAAGAATTCGCGGATGGCCTGCACGATGCGCGAGCGGTGCTCGAACACGCGCCGCGAGTCGGGGTTGGTGATCAGGTCCAGGTGGCGGTTGCGGTATTTCTGCTCCTGGTCGGTGAGGCCGTGGAATTTTTCCGGCAGCGGGCGCAGCGCCTTGGCCAGCAGGCGGATGCTGCGGGCCTTGACGGTGAGCTCGCCGGTGCGGGTGCGAAACAGCGTGCCCTCCACGCCCAGGATGTCGCCCAGGTCCCAGTGCTTGAAGGCCTCGTGGGCTTCGGCGCCCACCTGGTCGGTCTGCACGTACACCTGGATGCGCCCGCTCATGTCCTGCAGGGTGGCGAAGCTCGCCTTGCCCATGATGCGCTTGAGCATCATGCGGCCGGCCACCTTTACGCGCACGGCGCGGGGTTCGAGGGTGGCGTTGTCCTCGGCGCCGTGGGTGGCGTGCAGGTCGGCCGCCAGGGCGTCGCGGCGGAAGTCGTTGGGGAAGGGGTTGCCGGCCTCGCGCAGGGCGCGCAGCTTGGCGCGGCGCTCTTCCACGATCTGGTTGGTGTCGCCCTCGGGCGCGGGGGCGGGCTGCTGGGGTTCGGTCATGGCGGGGAGGGCTCAGACGCCCTGCTTGAGGCTGGCGGTGATGAAGTCGTCCAGGTCGCCGTCCAGCACCGCCTGGGTGTTGCCCACTTCCACGTTGGTGCGCAGGTCCTTGATGCGCGACTGGTCCAGAACGTAGGAGCGGATCTGGTGGCCCCAGCCGATGTCGGTCTTGGAGTCTTCCAGGGCCTGCTTTTCTTCGTTGCGCTTGCGCAGCTCCAGCTCGTAGAGCCGGGCCTTGAGCATGGCCATGGCCTCGGCGCGGTTGCGGTGCTGGGAGCGGTCGTTCTGGCACTGCACCACGATGCCGGTGGGCAGGTGGGTGATGCGGATGGCCGAGTCGGTTTTGTTCACGTGCTGGCCGCCCGCGCCGCTGGCGCGGAAGGTGTCCACGCGCAGGTCGGCGGGGTTGATGTCCACTTCGATGGAGTCGTCCACCTCGGGGTAGACGAACACGCTGGCAAACGAGGTGTGGCGGCGGGCGTTGGAATCGAAGGGCGACTTGCGCACCAGCCGGTGCACGCCGGTCTCGGTGCGCAGCGTGCCGAAGGCGTAATCGCCGGTCACCTTGATGCTGGCGCTCTTGATGCCGGCCACTTCGCCGGGGGACTCTTCCAGCAGCTCCACGCCGAAGCCGCGGCGCTCGCAGAACTTGAGGTACATGCGCTCCAGCATGGAGGCCCAGTCCTGCGCTTCGGTGCCGCCCGAGCCCGCCTGGATGTCGATGAAGCAGGCGTTGGGGTCCATGGGGTTGGAGAACATGCGGCGGAATTCCAGGTCCGCCACCAGCTTCTCGATGCCGCCGGCGTCGGTTTCCACCGCTTCGAGGGTGGCGTCGTCGCCATCGCCCTTGCCCAGTTCGAACAGCTCGGCGCCGTCCCTGAGCCCCGCGTCGATGTGCTCGAGCGTGACCACCACCGCTTCCAGCGCTTTTTTTTCCTTGCCCAGGTCCTGGGCGCGCTTGGGGTCGTCCCAGACCTTGGGGTCTTCTACAAGGCGCGAGACTTCGCTCAGCCGGCCCTTCTTGGCATCGAAGTCAAAGATACCTCCGAAGTTCAGCGGCCCGGCGGCCCAGGTCTTCGAGATGCGCGGCGATGGCGTTTAGGCGTTCGGCTTCCATGATGGGTGCTCGGGTGGCGTTTGCGGAGGCGGCGAATTGTACCGGAAGGGGTATGCGCGCGGCCCTTGCTCAGGCCAGCAGCCACGCGCCCGCGGCCGTGCCCGCCGCCACCGCCGCCAGCGGCAGGGCACAGCGCCGGCCCAGGGAGGGCCCGCCCGCGGTGAACACCACGCCCAGCTTGAAGGCCAGGTTGGCCAGCAGCGCCAGCGCCACCACCGTGGCCACGGCGCCGGGTTCGAGCTGGCCCAGGTGGTGCAGGCGCATGGCCGACAGGGTGATGGCGTCCACGTCGGTGGCGCCGGAGGCCAGGGCCACGGCGTACAGGCCCGCCTGTCCCGCCAAGTGGTTGAGCCACGCGGCCAGCAGCAGCACCACGGCGTACAGGGCGCCGAAGGTGAGCGAGGCGCGCAGTTCGGTGGGGTTGCCCAGGGGCAGGGCCGGCGCCGCGGTGCCGCGCGCTGTGGCCCGCCAGGACGGCAGGGCGCCAGCGATGCCCGCCAGGGCGCCGCAGCCCAGCACCGGCAGCACTGTGGGCGCAAGGCTGGGTGCCACCACCGCGGTGACCACCGCGAGCCGCGCCAGCACCACCAGATTGGCGATGACGATGACGGTGGCGGCGAGCGGCTCGAGGGCCCCATCGCGCTTGCCGTGGCGGGCGTACACCAGGGTGGTGGCGGTGCTCGACACCAGGCCGCCGAACAGCCCGGCGAGCCGCACACCCAGGTGCTGCCCGGCAAGGCGAAAGGCCACGTAGCCCGCCAGCGAAACCCCTGACACCAGCACCACCATGAGCCAGGCCTGGCGCAGGTTGAGCGCGCCGTAGGGGCCGAAGGGCCGGTCGGGCAGCACCGGCAGCACCACGAAGGTGAGCACGGCGAATTGCAGGATGGAAATGAGTTCCTGGCGCTCCAGCCCTAGGGTGAGGGTGCGCAGCTCGGTCTTGAAGGCCAGCAGCACCGTGGCGGCGATGGCGGCCATCACCGCCAGGGTGGCGAGCCCGTACCACACCAGCGTGGCCAGGGTGAAGCACACCAGCCCCGCCACGATGGTGGTGGCGCCCGGGTCGGACTGGCCGTAGTCGTCGCGGAACTGGGCGCCGATCAGCAGCGCGCCCACCAGCACCAGGCCCACGGCGGGCAGCCACTGGGCGCCGCTTTTCTCGCCCAGCAGCGCCAGAGTGACGCCGAACAGGGCGATGAGCGCGAAGGTGCGCAGGCCCGCCTTGGCGCTGGGATTGCGCTCGCGTTCCATGCCCATGAGCAGGCCGATGGCCAGCGCCGTGGCCATGCGCAGGGCCTCGTCCACCACGGCGGTTCGCAGCCAGTCCATGGTGCAAGTGTAGCGGCGAAGCGCGGCGGCGGCGTTGCAGCCGTGGCGGGCAACGCGGCACGGCCTGTAGCTGTCATGCGCGAGGTGGCGGGCGGTGGCATCGCCGGAGTGCTCTGTGACCGCGATGCGATTCGAGATGCGCTTGCTCGCCGAGGTGATCGAACCCCCGCCGCGAACCAAGCCCGTGTGCCGCGATTCCCATGACGATTGGGTGCTGGCGTTCGCCGTGGCGCCGCAGCCCGGCCAGACTGCGAGCGGCGACAATGTTCCGCTTTCGCTCGTCAGCTTCGTTGGCATGCAGCCGATCGCGCCAGAGGAGGCCCTCCAGCGCATCCAGTCCCCGAGCAACGTCCGATGGGCGACGTCGTCATCCCACGACGGCGGCACCCCAACGCTCAGCCGGCCGCCGCCTGCCAGTGGTCCAGGTTGAGCTGCACGCTGCGCTGGCCGCTCCACTCGTTCACCTCCAGCCGGTAGGCGGCGCGGATGCGCGAGGGCAGCGGGCCGGACTGGCCAAACAGCATGGCGCCCACGGTGGGCCCGCCATCGCGGCGCAGCCGCAGGCGCAGGTGGCCACCGCCCACCACGCGCTGCGCGGCCACCTCGAATTCGTCGTCGAACAGGGGGGGCGCGAAGGCCTGGCCCCACACTTGGTCGCGCAGCGCCTCGGCCAGAGGAAAGTCGAGCTGGGCGGGATCGAGCGTGCCGTCGGTTTCGAGCACGCGCTCCAGATCGGCAGGGTCCATGAGCTCGCGTACCGTCGCCTTGAAGGCGGCGGCGAAGGCGGGCAGGTGGGCGGGCTTCAGGCTGGCGCCGGCGGCGGCGGCGTGGCCGCCGAAGGCCGCCAGCAGGCCGGGGTTGCGGCGGTCGGTGAGGTCCAGGGCATCGCGCAGGTGAAGGCCGCGAATGGAGCGGCCCGAGCCCTTCAGCAGCCCGTCGGGGCCGTCGGCAAAGCACAGCGCCGGCCGGTGGCAGCGGTCCTTTACCCGCGAGGCCAGCAAGCCCACCACGCCCGGGTGCCACTGCGGGTCGTGCAGCACCAGGGCGGCGTGCTCGCCCAGGGGCATCTCGTCCAGCCGGGCGAAGGCCTCGGCCTGCATGCGCACTTCGATGACGCGCCGCTCGCGGTTGAGGCCGTCCAGTTGCTGCGCCAGGGGGCGGGCGGTGGCCAGGTCCGGCGCCGTGAGGCAGGCGATACCCCGGGACATGTCGTCCAGGCGACCGGCAGCGTTGATGCGCGGCCCGAGCACGAACCCCAGGTCCCAGGCAGCCAGGGTGCCGGGGGCGCGGCCGGCCGCCTCCAGCAGCGCCAGCAGCCCGGGGCGGGCGCGGCCGGCGCGCAGGCGGCGCAGCCCCTGGGCCACGAGGATGCGGTTGTTGCGGTCCAGCGGCACCACATCGGCCACGGTGCCCACGGCCACCAGGTCCAGCAACGCGGCCAGGTTGGGCTCGGGCGCCGCGGCGAAGGCCCCGCGGCGGCGCAGTTCGGCGCGCAGCGCCAGCAGCACGTAGAACATCACCCCCACGCCCGCCAGGCACTTGCTAGGGAAACTGCACCCGGGTTGATTGGGGTTGACGATGCACTGCGCCTCGGGCAATTCGGCGCCCGGCAGGTGGTGGTCGGTCACCAGCACGCGGATACCGCGGCGGTTGGCCTCGGCCACGCCGTCGAGGCTGGCGATGCCGTTGTCCACGGTGATGATGATGTGGGGCCGGCGCTGCGCCGCCAGGGCCACCAGCGGCGGCGTCAGGCCGTAGCCCATGTCGAAGCGGTTGGGCACCAGGTGATCCACCTCGGCGCCGAGGGCGCGCAGCGCCAGCAAGCCCAGGGCTGCAGCGGTGGCGCCGTCGGCATCGTAGTCGCCCACGATGAGCAGCCTCTGGCGGGCGGCGATGGCCTCGGCCAGCAGCACGGCCATGGCCTCGGCATTTCGCAGGGCGGAAACCGGCAGCAGGCCGTCGAGGCCGGTGTCCAGTTCCTGCGCGTCGGCCACGCCGCGCGCGGCAAACAATCTGGCCAGCACCGGATGGACCCCGGCGGCCTCGAGAGCCTGCCGGGCAGGCTCGGCAATGGCGCGACAGCGCAGACGGGGAGGGGCGGAAAGGGTGGACATGGGCCGGATCGGGCAGCGCTCCAGCACTCAAGTCGGCTCGGGCACAACCGATATTACCGCGGGAGGGCGGTTGAAGTCGCCCGTTGCAGACGCCCGCAGTCCAAGGAAAACTCACATGATTCCAGCACGTTATCGACTTTCTACCCGAACCGGCGCGACGGCTTTCGCCGTGCCGTGCCTGTCTGCTGTCGCGGTGGCGCTACTGGCGCAGTTCGTGGCCGTACCCGCGCCGGAAGCACGCGCCGGCGAGCAAATGCTGCTGCTACTGACGCTGGGTATTGCGCTGGGTGCCACGGCGGGAGGCGTCGCGTGGCTGCTGGTGTCCCGGCAACTCGCCCCCTTGTCCCACCTGGCGGAGCTGGCCGAGAGACTGACACAAGGCGGTGCGGATGCCCATGGCTTGGCTTCCCGGGAGGATGAGGTGGGTCAACTGGCCCGCGCCCTGGCGGGCCAGGCTGAGCGGCTGGCCAGCATGGCTACGAGCCTGCGGCAGTTCGGGGGCAACGTGCGCGCGGCCGTGTCCCAGGTTCGCGAGGACTGGACCGCCGTGCGGGAGGGTTCGCAACGCCAGAGCGATGCCGCGGCGCAGGTGGGCACCTCTCTGCGCGGGGTGACCGAGAGTCTGGTGGCGGCCAGCGAAAACGCCAGGGATTCCCAGCGCCTGTCGCGACGCACCTCCGAGCTGTCCACGCACGGCGAGTCGGTGGTTCGCCGCACGGCCGACGAGATCGGCCGCGTGGCGGGCGCGGTGCGGGAAGCGGCGGGCTCCATCGGCGGGCTGAATCGCCGCTCCGAGGAGATCACCCGCGTAGTGAAGGTGATCAAGGACATTGCCGATCAGACCAACCTGCTGGCTCTGAACGCCGCCATCGAGGCGGCTCGCGCCGGGGAGCAGGGCCGCGGCTTCGCGGTGGTGGCCGACGAAGTGCGCAAGCTTGCAGAACGTACCTCCACCGCCACCGTGGAGATCGGCGGCATGATCGATGCGATCCAGGCCGATACGCGCCAGGCGGTGGGCGGCATGGAGGCGAGCAGCGCGCAGGTTGAGGAGGGGGTGCGGCTCGCCCGCGAGGCTGCGGAGTCACTCTCGGGCATTCTCGAGGCGGCCGGCGAGACGCTGGTGAAGACCGGCGAAATCGTCGCCGCCCTGGAAGAGCAGAATGCCGCCAGCGCCGAGATCGCCCGCAACGTGGAACAGATCGCCTCCATGGCCGACGCCAACGGCTCCGCAGCCTCGAACGGCCAACGCTCGGTTCAGGCCCTCGAAACCGTGGCGGGCGATCTGACAAGCCTCACGGAACGCGCCTTTACCGCCTGAGTCGTCTTAGCGGTGCACGGCCGCCGCGGCGGCCGAGAGCGTTAACGGGCGGCGCCAGACGCGCCACGCCGCCCCCGGATGCAGTTGCACCTGGCTGCCGGCGCGCTCACCGACGCCGGCCAGCACCAGTGACCCCACCTTGCGCCCGCCGAGGTCTGCCAGGGCCGGTGCGAGCCAGCGCTGGTCGAGGCGCAGCAGGGCGTCGCGCCAGCCCTGCACGTCACCCCCGTGGACCGCTTCCTGAGCCTCTGCCCATCGCACCAGCGTGTCCTGCGCGCCCCGTTCCCAGTGTGCGGGCAATGGGTCCACGGTCATGCCGGCCGCCAGCGCCAGGCCGCGCAGCACTTCTTCGCCGCCCAGCAATCGCGCCGCGGGTTTCGCCCCGGTTCCCGGCTCGGCCGCGCCGCCCCAGAGCCACAGACTATTGACGGGTAAGCGCCCCTCGCGCTCCCTGGCCTCGTTCACGGGATGCTCGTGCAACAGCATCTGGGCCTCGTTCAGACGGCTGCGCCAGGCGCGGGCATCCGGGCCCTGGGGCATGAGCGGAGCCACGGAGCGGCCGTGAGCTGCCGCCGTCGGCACGGTAATGAGCGCGGCCGGGGCCGGCAGGCGAAGCGCCCAGGCCTCGGGGCGCGGGGCTTGGAGGGTCAGGCCGTCGGAGGCGAAGAAGGCGTTCAGGGTCGCGAGCAGCGCCTCGGCTTCCGGCGCGGTCACCTCACCGGGAGCGGGCCGCGAGAGGAACAGGTCCGCGCCGCGCGCCTGCAGGTGGACCGGGTCGGCGCGCAGCCAGGCGTGCGCTCCCGGGTCGCCACCCAGGCCGCGCACGCTCGCCGCGGCCAGTCCGGGCTCATGGGGGGGGGCGATTGCGAAGGCGTTCAGCAGCCATTGCCGTTCACCTCCAGTGAGCGGCGTGTGCGTGCCGCGGCCCAGCAGACGCTCGAGCGCCGGCAGCCGCAGCCCCTCCGCTGGCCGTGGATCGGCGGGGTCGGGCCAGAAAAGGTCGGGGACGAGAAGCGTGATCCGGGTCATGGGCACTTACGCACAACGCCATGACGATAGCCCAGTGCGCCGCGTTCAGGCATGGCGGAACGGGCTCTGGCACAATCCCGCCGGCGGCGGTCGCGTGCGAGCCTGCATGGGCGAAGGCCGCGGCAGCTTCCCCGCGCCTGGCCCGGTGCCTGCGCCAGTGCCTCTTCGGTCAACCCTGCCTGCCTCAACTTCTCCGCGTGCTTCCCTTCGAGTATTCCATCGGGCTGCGCTACACCCGCGCCAAGCGCCGCAACCGCTTCATTTCGGTGATCTCCATCATCTCCATCGTCGGCATGGCGGTGGGAATCTGGGCGCTGATCGTGGTTCTGTCGGTGATGAACGGCTTCCAGACGGAGATCCGCACCCGCATCCTGAGCGCCGCCTCGCACTTGCAGGTGATGGGCTTCGACGGGCCGCTGGCGGACTGGAGCGGCCTGGCTGCGAGCGTGGCGCGTCATCCGCAGGTGCGAGGCGTCGCGCCCTTCGTGGATGGCCAGGGCCTGTTGTCAAGCGGCGATCGGGTTCAGGGGGGGCTGCTGCGCGGCATCTTGCCGGAGTTCGAGGACAGGGTCTCCGAGGTGGGCAGGCACATGGTGCGCGGCTCGCTGCGGGACCTGCGCCCCGGGGAGTTCAGTGTGGTGCTGGGCATCGAGCTGGCCCGCAGCCTCGGCGTGCGGCAGGACGATCGTGTCACGGTCATCATTCCCCAGGGGCAGGTCACCGCCGCCGGGTTACTGCCGCGCATCCGCCAGTTCCGTGTGGCGGGCATCTTCGAGATCGGCATGTACGAGTACGACGCTTCGCTCGCGCTGGTGCACATGGCCGACGCGCAGAAGCTCTATCGCCTTGGGGAGGGGGTGAGCGGCCTGCGCCTGAAGCTCGCCGACCCCTTCGATGCGCCGCGGGTGACGCGCGAACTGGTGAACAGCCTGCGCGGCGACGTGTTCGTCAGCGACTGGACGCGCAGCCACGGCAACCTGTTCCGCGCGGTGCAGATCGAAAAGCGCATGATGTTCATCATCCTCACGCTGATCGTGCTGGTGGCGGCCTTCAACATCGTTTCCACGCTGGTGATGGCGGTGGGCGAGAAGCAGGCCGACATCGCCATCCTGCGCACTCTGGGCGCCTCGCCGGGCAGCATCATGAAGATCTTCGTGGTGCAGGGCTGGCTGATCGGGGTGGCGGGCACGGTCCTGGGCGTCAGCGCGGGGGTGCTGACGGCGGTGAACATCGACGTGATCGTGCCCTTCATCGAGCGGCTGCTGGGCGTGGAGTTCATGGCCAAGGATGTGTACCAGATCGCCGAGCTGCCTTCCGAGGTCCACGCCCTCGACGTGGCGCTGGTGGGGGCCATGTCGCTGCTGCTGGGCCTGGTGGCCACGCTGTACCCGAGCTGGAAGGCCTCGCGCACCAATCCCGCGGCGGCGCTGCGCTATGAGTGACGCTCCCGGCGCCGCGGTGCTGCGCGCCCGGGGGCTGCGCAAGGTCTACGACGAGGGTCCTTCGCCGGTGGAGGTGCTGCGCGGCGTGGACCTGGAGGTGTGCGCCGGCGAGACCCTGGCCATCGTGGGCGCATCGGGTTCGGGCAAGAGCACGCTGCTGCATCTGCTGGGCGGGCTGGACAAGGCCAGCGGCGGCGGGATCGAACTGATGGGCCGCGACGCCGCGGGCCTGTCGCCCAGAGAGCTGGGCGAGTTGCGCAATCGCGCCCTGGGCTTCGTGTATCAGTTCCACCATCTGCTGCCGGAGTTCACGGCGCTCGAGAACGTGGCCATGCCCCTGGACATCCGCCGCGCGCCGCCACACGAGGCCCGCGAGGCGGCGCAGCGCATGCTCGAGCGGGTGGGGCTGGGCGCCCGCCTCGGCCACGTGCCCGGCGAGTTGTCGGGCGGCGAGCGGCAGCGCGCGGCGCTGGCGCGCGCCCTGGTGACTCGCCCGGCCTGCGTGCTGGCCGACGAGCCCACGGGCAACCTCGACCGGCGCACCGCGGCGGGCGTCATGGATCTGATGCTTGAGCTTAACCGCGACATGGGCACGGCGCTGGTGATCGTGACCCACGACCCGGCCATCGCCGCCCGCATGCAGCGCACGCTGCGTCTCGAGGACGGCTTGCTGGTGGCGGCGTGATTATCGACGCGCGGGGCGGTCGCGGGCAGAATCGGAGGATCGCCGTTCCGGCGATGCGCCATACCGGGCGTTTCGCCCGCCAACGTCCGCCGGCCGTTTTTCGCCGGCCCTGCTGAAGGAATTTTTCATGCTCCCAAAGAAGCTCCGGCCGCTCGCGGCCGCCGTGCTGGCCCTCGCCTGCGGCGCAGACGTCACGGCCCAGGAGCTCAAGTCCGACGAGGACAAGACCCTCTACGCGCTGGGCGCGGTCATGGCGCGCCAGCTGCAGACCCTCGATCTCTCAGCTGAACAGGTCGAGTTGGTGAAGCGCGGCCTGAATGACGTGATCGCCGGCCGCAAGCCGGTGGTGGAGCCGGAGGCCTACCAGCAGAAGATCCAGGCGTTCGCGAATTCGCGCCGGATGGCCCAGGCCGACAAGGCGGCGGGCGCCGGACGCGCCTTTGCCGACAAGGCCGCCAAGGAGAAGGGCGCCGTGAAGACCGAAAGCGGCCTGGTGTTCCTGTCCTTGAAGGATGGCGGCGGCGCCGCGCCCAAGCCCACCGACAAGGTGAAGGTGCACTACCGCGGCACGCTCCCCGATGGCCGCGAGTTCGACTCCAGCTACGCCCGCAATGAGCCCGCAGAGTTTCCGCTCAACGGCGTCATCCCCTGCTGGACCGAGGGCCTGCAGCGCATGAAGGCAGGCGGCAAGGCGAAGCTGGTGTGCCCGCCCGAGATTGCCTACGGAGATCGGGGCGCAGGTAGCGTTATTCCGCCCAAGGCTACGCTGGTGTTCGAGGTGGAACTGCTGGAAGTGGCCAAGTAGCCCTGCCTCGCCGGTGTTCTCCTCCTCCTCCGCCGGTAGCGCCCCGGCGGCGGCTCAGGAGGGGCGAGTGGTGCGCTTGCGCCGGCGGCGGCGCCAGGCGATAACCACGTACAGCCGCCACGCCCACAGCGCCGCCACGTAACCCAGCCCAGCCAGAGTCACGGCGAGCAACACCAGGCCCACCATGAAGGGCCTTCCCATGGCGCCCATCCAGGCAAGCAGCGCTGGAATCCACTGCGACAGGCCGCCGCTCGACGTGAGTACGACCTCCGGCATGGTGTGAGCGGGATCGCCCATCACGAGGGCGCCGAGCTTGTAGGCCGCCAGGTACAGCGGCACGATGGTGACCGGGTTCGTGTACCACGTGGCAGCCACCGCCACGGGCAGGTTCACCCTCAACAGCACCGCCAGCAACGCCGCGCACAGCATCTGCACCGGGCCGGGAATCAGCCCAGCGAACAACCCCGCTGCAAGCCCGCCCGCCACGGAGCGGCGGTGCAGGTGCCAGAGATTGTGATGGTGCAGCGCTGAACCGAACACGGCCACGAAGCGGTTTTCGCGCACCGACTGGTGACTGGGAAGAAACTTGCGAAACAGCTTGCGCGGCATGGACGGCCGGCCCTCGGAGCGGAACTTGAGTTGCAGACCAGTGGAGGCGGGAATCGTTCCTGTCGTCAGCGCGAGCTTGGACACTTGATGGGCGCCTGGCAGGCGGCTGCATTCGCAGGCGGGGCGTGGTGGCTGCAACGGCAGCCGGTCCTGCCGGGTGCCGGACCCCTGGCGGTGGCGGCGGCGCTGGCGATTCTGGCGTTTGCCTGGCGCGCCGGTGCGGCGCCGCCCTGGCGGCAGGCGGCCTGGGTGCTCGCCCTGGCGGCCTGGGGCGCGGCAGGCTTCGGCTGGGCGTCCCTGTATGCCCACACCCGTCTTGCTGACGCTCTGGATCCCCGGCTGGAGGGCCGCGACCTGGTGGTGACCGGGGTGGTGAGCGGCCTGCCGCAGCGCACCGCCCGGGGCTGGCGTTTTCGCTTCGAGGCGCAGGCCGCGGCCGACGGCGCGGGCGGGGTGCCGCGCCACCTGATACTCAATTGGTATGACCCGGGCGATGGCGAGGTGCTCACCGCCGAAGCGCCCGTGCGCCCGGCGGAGCGCTGGCGCCTGACGGTGCGGCTGCATCGCCCCCACGGCAGTGCCAATCCCCACGGCTTCGATGTCGAGCAGCGCACCCTGGCCCAGGGCATTCGCGCCGCGGGCTACGTGAGGCCCGGTGCCCGGGAGCGGCTCGCGCCGCGCGTTTGGCAGGCCGGGCCGCTCGTGGAGAGAATGCGCCACGATCTGAGGGGGCGCATGTCCCGGGCCGTTGCGGGGCTGGACCAGGGGGGTGTGCTGATTGCGCTCGCCCTGGGCGATCAGGCCGCGATTTCCGCCAGCCAGTGGCAGTTGTTCACGCGTACCGGGGTGAACCATCTCATGAGCATCTCCGGGCTGCACGTCACCATGCTCGCGGGTTTCGCGGCCGCCTGCGCGGCCTGGTTGTGGCGGCGCGTGCCACGGCGCGCCGGAGGCCTGGCGCGCGGCGACGTGGCGCTGGCGGCGGGTCTGGTCACGGCATTTGGCTACGCGCTGCTCGCGGGCTTCGAGGTGCCCGCCCAGCGCACCGTGCTGATGTTGGCGGTGGTGTCTCTGGCCCACTGGACGAGGCTCAACGCCGGGGCATCCACGGTGCTGGGCGGTGCGCTCGCGGCGGTGGTGGCCATGGACCCCATGGCGGTGATGGCGCCGGGATTCTGGCTCTCCTTCGGCGCCGTGGGCGCCATGATGCTGGCGGTGGAAGCCCGCAACGGCCGCTGGGCGTGGCTGGTGGTCTGGAGCCGGGTGCAATGGGTGCTGTTCGTGGCTCTGGCGCCGCCTTTGCTGGTGCTGTTCCAACAGGTCTCGCTGGTGGCGCCGGTGGCCAACGCGCTGGCAGTGCCAGTGGTGAGCTTCGTGGTGGTGCCGCTTGCGCTGTTGCTCGCGGCGGTGCCCGTACCGACTGTGGCGTGGCTCGCAAACCTTCCCATGAGTGGGGTGGCGCGCGCCCTGGAGGCCCTGGCGGGCCTGCCCGCGGCCGTATGGTGGCAGCATGCGCCGCCGGCCTGGACCGCGTTGCTTGCACTGGCCGGGGCCGCGTGGCTGCTGGCGCCGCGCGGTTTTCCCGGCCGCGCTCTTGCGCCGGTGCTGTTCCTGCCCATGCTGCTGCTCGTTCCCCGGCCACCCGCTTCCGGAGAGGCGCAACTCACTGTGCTGGATGTGGGCCAGGGGCTGTCGGTGGTGGTGCGCACGGCCTCCTACGCGCTGGTTTTTGACGCCGGGCCCGCGTGGAATGCGGACGCGGGCAGCGGCGATCGTATCGTCGCGCCGTTCCTGCGCGGCGAGGGTGTGCGGCGCGTGGACGCCTTGTTCCTGAGCCACGATGATGCGGACCACGTGGGAGGGGCGCCGGGTCTGCTGGCGACGGTGCCCGTGAGCGCGGTATTCGCCTCGCTCCCCGGCGTGCTGCCCGCGCCGGCGGCCATGGCGGGCGCCCGGCAGTGTGCGGCGGGTACGTCCTGGACCGTGGATGAAGTGCGCTTCGAAGTCCTGCATCCGGACTCCGAATTCATCGAGCGCCGCGCCGTGCGCGACAACGACCGCAGTTGCGTGTTGCGGGTGGTGACCGTGCACGGGCGCGCGCTGCTGGCTGCGGACGTGGAAAAAGGTGCGGAGGCGCGCATGGTCCGCTCGGGCACGCCGCTGGCGGCCGAGGTTCTGGTGGTTCCCCACCACGGCAGCGGCACCTCCTCCACAGAAGAGTTTGTCGCCGCGGTGGCGCCGCGCCTGGCCATCGTGTCAGCCGGCTGGCGCAACCGCTTCGGACACCCTAAGGCGGAAGTGGTGGCGCGCTACCATGCCGCCGGCGCGCGCGTGCTGCGCACCGACGAGTCGGGCGCCATCACCGTGCACCTGGGTCCGGGGGGGCCGCGGGTGAGCCGCTGGCGCGAGGAGTACCGCCGTTACTGGCAGGGACGCTGAACCCATCATGACCGAATCGATGCAGGTCGAAGCAGCCGCGCTGCTGGACCGCTGGAGTGCCGCCGGGGCTCGTGTCACGGCGCAGGACGCCGAGCGCGTGGGGGCGGCGCTCGGCCTGCTGACCACGGGCGGCGGCGCCGACCGCGCGCGCGCCCTGGATGCGGCCGGCCAGCTGGCGGCGCTGCGGCTGGATACCGACGCGCTGCTGGCGGCTCTGGTGGCCGTGGGGGCGGGCGCCGCGCCTCCGGCACGCGAGATCGCTGAGCGTTTTGGTCCCGTGGTGGCGGCGCTGGTGGAGGGCGTGGCGCGCATGCGGCGCATCCAGGCGCTGCGCGCGGGGCTCGACCCGGGGCGTGGCGGCGACCGCGCGCCGCAGCTGGAAGCGCTGCGCAAGATGCTGCTCGCCATGGTGCAGGACGTGCGCGTGGTGCTGATCAAGCTCGCCGCCGAGGTGGTCCGGCTGCGCGAGGTGGCGCGCGGCGGATCCGCCGGCGAGCGTCTGGAGGCGGCCCGTGAGACCTTTGAGCTCACCGCGCCTCTCGCCAACCGTCTGGGCGTGTGGCAGCTCAAGTGGGAACTGGAGGATCTCGCTCTGCGCTGCCGCGACCCGGAGAGCTATCGGGCCATTGCCCGCGCGCTGGACGGCAAGCGCGCCGACCGCGAGGCCTTCATCGCACGGGTGGCGGGCGAGCTTCGCGACGCGCTGGCGGGCGCGGGCGTGAGCGCGGAGGTGGCGGGCAGGCCCAAGCACATCTACAGCATCTGGAAGAAGATGCAGGGCAAGGCGCTGGCCTTCGATGCGTTGTTCGACGTGCGCGCTGTGCGCGTGCTGGTGGAACAAGTGCAGGACTGCTACACCGCCCTTGGCGTGGTGCACGACCGCTGGACGCCCATCCCCGGCGAGTTTGACGACTATATCGCGAGGCCAAAGCCCAACGGCTACCGCTCGCTGCACACCGCCGTGGTGGGGCCGGAGGGCAAGACCCTCGAAGTGCAGATCCGCACCCGCGAGATGCACCAGGCCAGCGAGCTGGGCGTGGCGGCCCACTGGCGCTACAAGGAGGGCGGTGGCGGCGGCGACCCGCGCCTTGACGAGCGCATCGCGTGGCTGCGCCAGATCCTGCAGTGGCGCCAGGACATGAACGCTCATGGGGCTGCCGACGGCGTGCACGCGGCGCTGTTCCAGGACACGGTCTATGTGCTCACGCCCCAGGGGCGGGTGGTGGCGCTGCCGCGCGGCGCCACGCCGGTGGACTTCGCCTACCACGTGCACACCGACCTGGGGCACCGTTGCAGGGGCGCCAGAGTGGATGGGGCCATCGTCCCTCTGAGTCACCGCCTGGAGAGCGGCCAGCGGGTGGAAATCATCGCGGCACGCGACGGCGGGCCGAGCCGCGACTGGCTGAATGCCTTCCCGGGATTGCTGGCGAGCCACCGGGCTCGTCTCAAGGTGCGCCAGTGGTTTCACGCCGAGCACCAGCGACAGGCGATCGCTCAGGGGCGCGCGCTGCTTGAGCGCGAGGTGCACCGCCTCGGCGTGGCACCACCCTCGCTCGATGCGCTGGCCCATGGGCTCGGGCGCACAGGCGTGGAGGACATGCTCGCTGCCATTGCCCGCGGCGAGATCGGGGGGCGCGAGCTGCAATCTGTGCTGCGCCCCGGAGACCGCGGCACGCCGGCGCTCGTCGCGCCGCGCGCGGCGGTGTCGGGCGCGACTCCCGGCGATGGCGTGCTGGTGGTGGGCATGGAGGGCCTGCTGACCCAGCTGGCGCGCTGCTGCAAGCCGGCGCCGCCGGACGCCATCGTGGGCTTCGTTACCCGCGGCCGAGGCGTGAGCGTGCACCGCCGGTGCTGCCCCAATGTGCTGCGGCAGCCCGAGGAGCGGCGCTTGCCGGCCCAGTGGGGGGCGTTGCCGGTCAACGGCCGCTACCTTGTGGACCTCGAGGTCACCGGATTGGCTGGCACTGCGTTGCTGCGGACCGTCACCGAGACGCTGGGGCGGGAGCGCGTGCCCGTTACCTCTGCCACGGGCCGTGAGCGCGCAGGCGGCGCCCGTGTGGCGCTGACGGTGGAGGTAAGCGGCGGCGAACAACTGGAGCGGGTACGGGCGGTCCTGGCGGCGCTGCCGGCGGTATCTGCGGTGACGCGCCGCTGAGGTCCCGGAAACCTCTCCTGGCGCGCTTCCGGCATCGCGCAAGGCGCTGATGCGAAGGAAGAAGTTCCCTCCGGCGCCAGATGTCGCAACAAATGGCCTAAAGAACATTGCGGCGGGGTCGTTACGGGGAGTGTCTCTCAGCAGGGAGGGGCGGTACCAGCCGCCCAATCGCTGCCGGGGGTCCGAGAGCCCGACAACGGACACGCTTCCATGCCCACCAGAGACCATTCGATCGCATCTTTCCGCTGGGCGCCTGTGGCCCTGGCCGCAGCCTCCGTCGTTGTCTCCCTGCCGCTATCCGAATGGCATGGCTGGGCGGGCGTCGTGCTTGCCTCCGCAGGCATGGGGTTCGCCTGGGCCTGGCAAGGCAGGCGGCACGCCACAGCCGGAGCCGAGACTGGAGCTTCGCTGAATGCTCGCCCTGCCGAGGCGCCCAGCAGCCCTGGGCGTATGAATGCCGGTGTGCTGGGCGCGGCCGCTCGCAAGCAGTCCGATACGGTGCGTGAGGATCTGTGCCGTGCCGCCGGACTGCTTGCCGAGGCCATCGAGGGCCTGGTGGAGAGCTTCAGGGAAATGGCTGGCCAGACGCGCCGCCAGCAGGAGGTGGCACTGCAGATCATGGCCCACGAGAGCGCCGGGCATTCGGGCTTGGCGGCGGGCTTCCAGGCCTTCGTCGGCAGCGCCTCGGCAACCCTGCAGCACTTCGTGGATGCCGTGGTCAACGCCTCAAAGTCGGCCATGCTGCTGGTGGAGGAGATGGAGCAGCTCAACGACCACTTGGGGGCCGTCAACGGCATCCTCGAGGAGATCGAGGCCATTTCCAAGCAGACCAATCTGCTGGCGCTGAACGCCGCCATCGAGGCCGCGCGCGCCGGAGAGGCGGGGCGCGGTTTCGCCGTGGTGGCCCAGGAGGTGCGCAACCTCTCCGATCGCACGGGCAGTTTCAGCCGCCAGATACGCGAGCGCATGGTGATCATGGCCGATTCCGTAGGCACCGTGGAAGCGGTGATCTACAGCATGGCTTCCCACGACATGGTGGCGGCCCTGAACAACAAGCACCGCGTCGATACCACCATGGTCGAACTCACCGCCATGAACGAGCGCATCGACCGGTCCGTGGAGGAGATGTCGCGCATCTCCACCCATGTGGGCGAAGTCGTGGACCGCGCGGTGTCCTCGCTGCAATTCCAGGATCTGCTGTCGCAGTTGCTCGGGCAGGTCGAGAAGCGGACGGCGGTGCTCGGCGACATGGCCGTGGCAGCGGCCACCGCACCCTCGCCGGCGGAAGTAGACGACCTGGTGGAGCGGGCGCGCCTGGTCTCCGCCCGCAATCCGGTGGCGCAGTCGAGCATGAGCGCTGGCGCGGTGGAGCTGTTCTGACCACGGGTGTGCCGCGACAGTTTGAGCCAACCCCCCATCCAACTCTTTTTCGGAGTCAATGAAATGCCCAAGACCGTCCTCGCCGTGGACGATTCCGCATCCATCCGCAACATGGTCGCCTTCACCCTCAAGAGTGCCGGCTACGACGTGATCGAGGCTGCGGACGGCCAGGAAGGCCTCGAGAAGGCCAGAACCAACAAGGTGAGCCTCGTGCTCACCGACCAGAACATGCCGCGCATGGACGGGCTGAGCCTGGTGAAAAGCCTGCGCGCCATGCCCGACTACTCGGCTGCGCCCATCCTGATGCTGACCACGGAATCGTCCGACGACATGAAGGCCAAGGGTCGTGCGGCGGGCGCCACGGGCTGGCTGGTGAAGCCCTTCGATCCGCCCCGTCTGCTCGAGGTGGTTCGCAAGGTCATCGGCTGAGGCCGGCTGTGACATCAAGGGAAACCCTGCCATGAGCATCGACCTGAGCCAGTTCCACCGCGTGTTCTTCGACGAGGCCGCCGAGCACCTGGCCGCCATGGAGTCGAGGTTGCTCGCGCTCGACTTGAGCGCTCCCGACCTGGAGGACCTGAACGCCATCTTCCGCTCCGCCCACTCCATCAAGGGCGGGGCGGGTACCTTTGGCTTCAGCGACATGACCGAGATCACACACGTGGCCGAGACGTTGCTCGACAAGCTGCGTCACGGCGAGCTCGCACCCACCCGCGAGATGGTGGATGCGTTGCTCGCGGCGAAGGATCTGATCCAGGCCCAGCTGGAAGCCCATCAGACGGGCGTCCCCCTGTCCCGGGGGACAGCCGCGCCGGTGACAGCGCGGCTCGAAGCGCTCTCCGGCGGGGCGTCGGCGCCCGCGGCGGTACCAACTGCAGGGAACAAGACCCGTTACGACGTGGATATTCGGTTTAATGCGCCGACCCGCGACGCTGAGGCAACCGACCTTTTGGCGACCCTTGGTGAGCTCGGGCAGATTGAAGTGGTGTCCCGTGACCCCCGGGGCAGGCGACGCCGGCGTGATGGCGTATCCGACTGGCATCTGGTGCTGCGCAACACCACTGCAGGGGATTCGGAGATCCGCGCCCTGGTGGAGTTCGTGATGTCGCCAGCGACTATTTCGCTGCACCGCATCGAAGCCAGCCCCGGGGCGGCGGCCTCCGTTGAAGTCGAACACGGCGGCGCGGGCTGGGGTTTATTCGACTCTCTGCCGGCACTCGCGCGAGAGGCCTCGCCAGAGCAGGGCTTGCGCACGCCCGCTGGCGATGAGGAAGCCGGCTTCGGCTTCTTCGGCGACGCGCCCGGCGCCCCCGGGTCTGTTCCGGCGCCGCCCCTGGAGAGCGGTGAGACCGTCAAGTCTCCTGGCGGACCCGGGCGACGCGCCACGGACAAGACCGATTTCGGGGCGGGCGCAGGCGGACGCCGCGAGCAGGACCGGGTTATGGCGGCCTCGGCCGGCGCAGATGCTTCCTCCATCCGCGTGAGCGTGGAGAAGGTGGACCAGCTCATCAATCTCGTGGGGGAACTGGTGATCACCCAGTCGATCCTCGCGCAGGCGGCCGGCAGTGCAGAGCTGGCGCGCCAGGAAACGCTGCGCGCCGGTATTGACCAGCTGGCCCGCAACAGTCGCGATCTCCAGGAAGCGGTGATGTCCATCCGCATGCTGCCCATCGCATTCGTCTTCAACCGCTTCCCGCGGGTGGTGAGAGATCTTGCCGCCAAGCTTGGCAAGCAGGTGGATCTGGTGACCGTCGGCGAGCAGACCGAGCTCGACAAGGGCGTAATAGAGAAACTCGCCGACCCCCTGACCCATCTGGTTCGAAACAGCCTCGATCACGGTCTCGAGATCCCGGAGCAGCGAATCGCCGCGGGCAAGCTGCCCTCGGGAACGGTGACCCTGCGGGCCGGCCATCAGGGCGGCAGCATCGTGATCGAGGTGATGGACGACGGGCGGGGCCTGGATCGGGCCCGCATCCTCGCCAAGGCGCGCGAGCGCGGCATGCGCGTGGACGAATCCATGTCCGATGCCGAGGTGTTCGCGCTGGTGTTCGAGCCAGGCTTCTCCACGGCCGCCGAAGTGACCGATGTCTCCGGGCGCGGCGTGGGCATGGACGTGGTCAAGCGCAACATTCAGTCCATGGGCGGCAGGGTGGAGATCGCGAGCCGGCCGGGACAAGGCTCGTCGATCACCATCCGGCTGCCCCTGACACTCGCGATTCTGGACGGCATTTCCGTCTCCGTGGGCGAGGAGCTGTTCATTGTTCCGCTCACGGCCATCGTCGAGTCGCTGCAGCCCGCTGCCGCCGACATCCGTTCCGTGGCGGGACAGGGCGAGGTGATGCAGGTGCGCGGCGAGTTTCTGCCCGTGGTGAGGTTGCACGAGGTCATGGGGCTCAAGCCACGCGAGCACGAGTACCACCTGGGAATCATGGTGATCACGGAGGCCCATGGCGGGCGCATCGCCCTGTTCGTGGATGCGCTGGTGGGCCAGCACCAGGTGGTGATCAAGAGTCTGGAAAGCAACTACCGCAAGGTTCGCGGCATTTCGGCCGCCACCATCATGGGCGACGGCAAGGTGGCCATGATCCTGGATGCGGGTGAACTGGTGCGAATGGGCTCCAGCGCACCCGCGCTTGCAAGGGCCGCCTGAAGCAGGCCCTCGTCATACCCCGTAAACGAAAGGGAGAAGCAGAGATGATTCGCCAAAGTGACGGTTCTGGCCGGGGTTTCCGGCTGATGCACAAGTTCGCCCTGATCGGGGTGTTTGTTCTGGCGCCCCTGGTGGCGGCCACCTACATGCTGGCTTCCAGCCTCGAGGAGGGCATCGACTTCGCCCGCCAGGAATTGCTCGGCTCGCGCTATCAGGCGAAGGTGCGGGCGGTGGTCGAGCCGCTACAGATGCATCGCGGGGCCAGCGTGGCCATCCGCCGCGGCGAGCAGGGTTTCGAGGGTGCGCGCGATTCGGCGCGCGGGTCTCTCGATCAGGCCATGGCTGCGCTAACCGCCGAGGACACCGAACTCGGCGCACGCCTCGACACGGGCGACCGCGTTAGCCGCCTCGCGGCGCGCGTATCCGAGATCAAGGCGCTGCCCTCCGCCGGGTCTCCGGAGGAAGCCTACCGCCTGCACACCGAGGTGGTGGCCCAGGCGCTAGCGCTTATGGATCACGTGAGCAATACCTCGCTGCTGGCGTTGGACCCCGATGCCGACAGCTATCACACCATCAACCTGTACACGGTCAGCTTGCCCCGTCTGGCGGAGAAGACGGCGCAGATGCGCGCGGCCGCCGTATCCGCCGCCCTGAAAGGGCGCCTGGATACTCAGGAGCGCTACGACCTAGGACAGGCAGCAGGCGCCGCACGCGGCCTGCGCGAAGCCGCCGAGAGCTCGCTCACACAGGCGGCGCTGGCAAACAACGCACTGCACGAACCCCTGGATGGATCCGCCAACCGCCTTCGCGCCAGCATGGACGCTTTTGCCCGCCTCGTGGAGGATGAGATCGTGTCCGTGGGGCGCGTTTCGGTCACACCCGCGCGGGTTTTTGAAAGCGGCAGGGTCGTGGTCGAGGCAAGCTGGAAGCTGTTTGACGCGGCCCTGCCCGCGGCCGACCGCTTGCTCGAGGCGCGCGTGGAGCGGCTGAGCGCGCGCAAATGGACCATCCTCTCCATCGTCGGCGCCGCCGCGCTGCTGGCAGTGGCCCTCACCGTGTTCATGCTGGTGCGGGGGGTTCTGCGCCCGCTGCGCCAGAGCATGACCTTCGCCGCAGCCATCGCCGACGGCAAGCTGGATAACCAGGTGCAGGCGCGCGGCAGCGATGAGCTGGCACAGCTGCTCCGCGCGCTTGAGCGGATGCAGACGGATCTTCGCTCTCGTATCGAAGCCGAGCGCGTCAAGGCAACCGAGAACGCGCGCATCGCCATCGCACTGGAAAACGCCTCGACCAGCGTCATGATCGTCGATGCGGAAGGCGTGATCCGGTACGTGAACGGAGCGCTGATCGCCATGATGACGGCCAACGAGGCGGAGATTCGCCGCGAAATCTCCGCATTCCGTGTGGAGGGTCTTGTGGGACGTCCGTTCGAGGAGTGCTGCACCGTTGCCCAGCACGGTAATCCTCTCGCCAACCTGAAGGGATCGCAGCGCACCAGCATGCGCGTGGGTGGTTGCCACTTCGACCTGGTGGCCAGCCCGGTGCTGGATGAAGCGGGAGCGCGCATCGGCTCGGTGGTGGAATGGAACGACCGCACGCGCGAAGTGGAGGCAGAAAACGAGATTGCCACTATCGTTGCGGCCGTAGCTAACGGCGACTTCGCCACTCGCATCGAGCTGGCGGGCAAGCAGGGCTTCTTCCGGCAGGTGGCGGAGGGGATGAACCGCGTTGCCGACGCCACCGAACAGGGGCTTGCCGAAGTCAACCGGGTGATGGCGGCCCTGGCGCAGGGCGACCTGACCCAGCGGGTGGAGGGCGACTTCCGGGGCGCCTTCGCGGCGCTGCAAAGCGATTCGAATGCCTCCACGGCCCGTCTGCACGAGCTGCTCGGACAGATTCGCCACTCGGCCGACGCCATCACCACGGCCTCCAAGGAGATCGCGTCGGGCAATTCCGATCTGTCGCAGCGGACCGAGGAGCAGGCGTCCAGCCTAGAGGAAACCGCAAGCTCCATGGAAGAGCTCACGTCCACCGTCAAGCAGAACGCCGAGAACGCGAAGCAGGCCAACCAGCTCGCCATCGGCGCCTCGGACGTGGCCGTGAGGGGCGGGGCGGTGGTGGCCGAGGTGGTGAACACGATGCAGGGCATCAACGAGAGCGCCCGCAAGATCGTCGACATCATTTCCGTGATCGATGGCATCGCCTTCCAGACCAATATCCTGGCGCTGAACGCGGCGGTGGTGGCGGCGCGCGCTGGTGAGCAGGGACGGGGCTTCGCTGTGGTGGCCACGGAGGCGCGCAATCTGGCGCAGCGTTCGGCGGCCGCCGCCAAGGAGATAAAGACACTGATTTCCGACTCGGTCAACAAGGTGGAATCGGGTAGCCGGCTCGTGGACCAGGCTGGGCAGACCATGCAGGAGATCGTGGGGTCGGTGAAGCGCGTCACCGACATCATGAGCGAGATCACGGCCGCTTCCGTGGAGCAGAGCGCTGGCATCGAGCAGGTGAATCAGGCGGTGACGCAGATGGACGAGGTGACTCAGCAGAACGCTGCCCTGGTGGAACAGGCGGCCGCCGCGGCCGAGAGCCTGGAAGAGCAGGCGCATGTCCTGGCACAGGCGTGTGCGGTGTTCCGGCTGTCTGGCGCATCCGAGGCCGGGAGCGAGTCCGCGAAAGCCGCGCCAGCGGAGTTCGTGGAACGACGCAGCGCAAGCCGTGCGCGGAACGTGGAACGCCTGCCGGCGAAGCGCACGGCCGCGAAGCCCTCGGCGGCCGGTGCTATCGAGAAGGAGTTGGCAGCGCCCACGGGCACGGGTGACGACTGGGCGAGTTTTTGACGAACAGCGGCCAGCTGGAGCGCCCGGCCGGGCGCTCCAGCGGTGGCCGGCGCGCCGCGATCAGTCGCGCCGAAGGTCGAGTCACACAACAAGGAGCAGCAGCGATGAACGCGCAAACAGGCCTGGACACGCCCGCTTCAGGCGCCGGATTACAGGCAGTCGGTGGAAGTGAATTCCTTACTTTTCGCCTCGGCGCGGAAGAGTACGGAATCGAGATCCTCAAGGTTCAGGAGATTCGCGGGTACGACGCCGTAACGCGGCTCGCCAACGCGCCGGAGTTCATCAAGGGCGTGATCAACCTGCGCGGGGTGATCGTTCCAATCGTGGACCTGCGCATCAAGTTCGGCATGGCCGAGCCCGTCTACAACGAGTTCACGGTGGTGATTGTGCTCAACGTAGGCGGACGGGTGGTGGGTGCCGTTGTGGACAGCGTCTCGGACGTGCTCACCCTGGAGCCGGATCAGATGCGCCCGGCCCCGCAGTTCTCGTCGCGCTTCGATACCAGCCATCTCACCGGGCTTGCATCGCTGGGCGAGCGGATGCTCATCCTGGTGGACATCGAACGGCTCATGCTGTCCGCCGACATGGCGCTGGTGGACGGGTCGGTGCAATGAGATGTCCGGGATCAGACACGATTCTGCCGCGCCGTCGCCCGCCGGAAACGTCGAGGACGGGCGGCGGGAGTTCGAATACACGCCCGCTGACTTCGAGCGGGTGCGTGCCCTGATTCACAAGCGCGTCGGCATCTCGTTATCCGTGCAGAAGGCCGACATGGTCTACAGCCGGCTGGCGCGTCGGTTGCGCAGCCTGGGGCTGCGGCGCTTTCGCGACTACCTCGACGCGCTCGAGAAGGACCCGGGCCCCGAGTGGGAGGCGTTCACCAATTCGCTCACCACCAACCTGACAGCTTTTTTCCGTGAATCGCATCATTTCCCGGTTCTTGCTGAGCACCTTCGGACGCGTCGCGGTGCCGGCCGTCTCCTGCTGTGGTGCTGCGCTGCCTCCACCGGTGAGGAGCCCTATTCCATGGCCATGACCGCCGTGGAGGCCTTTGGCAGTTTCGATGCGCCAGTGTCGATCCTGGCCACCGACGTGGATACGCAGGTGTTAAGCAAGGCAGCGGCTGGTGTTTACGCCGCGGAGCGGCTGGAGCGGATGCCCGAGCAGCGCAGGCAGCGCTTTTTCCTGCGCGGCAGCGGCGCTCGCGCGGGGATGGTGAAAGTCCGATCGGAGCTGCAGCGGATGGTCACCTTCCAGCCGTTGAATCTGCTCGATTCCAGCTGGCCGCTACGCGGTCCTTTCGAGGCGATCTTCTGCCGCAACGTCATGATCTACTTCGATAAGCCAACCCAGGCGGGAATTCTCAGGCGCTTCGCTCCACTGCTGCGGCCCGACGGCTTGCTGTTCGTAGGCCACTCGGAGAGCCTGTTCCATGTGGCGGACGCTTTCCGGCTCAGAGGCAAGACCGTGTACGAGCGCTGTTCGGCGAGGGGGCGTGATGCTGCGTGAACCGAAGGTTTCCGACCCGCATCTCGCGACCGCGTTGTACACGGAGCGCACCTTTGGTTGCGACGCGGTGAAAGTGCTGCCAGGCGAGTATTACGTTAGCGATCGCGACATGGCGCTGGTGACGACACTGGGCTCCTGCGTGTCGGCCTGCATACGCGACGTGCGCACTGGCCTGGGCGGCATGAACCATTTCATGCTTCCGGACACTGCCGAGGGGTCCGACCCGGCCGCTGCATCCGCTCGCTACGGCACTTTTGCCATGGAGCTGCTCATCAACGAGCTGCTCAAGCGAGGCGCCCGGCGGGAGTCGCTGGAAGCCAAGGTGTTTGGCGGCGGCAATGTCCTGGCCGGCATGACCAAGGTCAACGTGGGCGAGCGCAACGCGCGCTTCGTTCTACAGTATCTGCAGGTAGAACGTATCCGCGTGGCGGCGCGCGACCGTCTCGAAGAGTTTCCTCGCAAGGTGTACTTCTTTCCCGCGAAGGGCAGGGTGCTGGTGAGGAAGCTTCGCACCACCCAGTACGACGTGCTGATTGACCGGGAGAACAGCTATCTTCGCGACTTGGCCCGCGGCGCGCCAGCCGGGGACGTGGAGTTGTTCTCATGAACGCGGCTGCCGCCGGCAGTCGGCAAATACGCGTGGTGGTCGTGGATGATTCCGCCCTCGTGCGACGCATGCTGCGGGAGCTGATCGATCACGAGCCGGACATGAGCGTCGTGGGGGCCGCGCCCGATCCGCTGGTGGCGCGGGAGATGATTCGCGCCTTGTCGCCCGATGTCATCACGCTGGACGTGGAGATGCCGCGCATGGACGGGCTCGACTTTCTCGAGCGAATCATGCGCCTGCGACCGATGCCCGTGATCATGGTTTCTTCGATCACCGAGCGCGGTTCCGAGGCGGCCCTGCGGGCTCTGGAGCTGGGTGCGGTGGATTTCGTCGCCAAGCCCAAGCTGGACATTGCCGGAGGGCTTCGTGAGTACGGGCGGGAGATAACGGAGAAGATCCGCGCGGCAGCCACCGCGCGGGTGCGGCGGGCCGCCCCGCGTCTGGAGGTTGCTCCGGCCCTGAGCGTGGATGCGGTGCTAGCGGCCCAGCCGCGCAAGGTTCTGGGTACCGAAAAAGTGCTGGCGGTGGGTGCTAGCACTGGAGGTACCGAGGCCATCCGGGAAGTGCTCGCGGCGCTGCCGCCGGATTGTCCCGGTGTTGTGGTAGCCCAGCACATGCCCGGCGCGTTCACCCGGTCCTTTGCGGCACGCCTGAATTCCCTGTGCCGCATTCGGGTGAAGGAGGCCGAGTGCGGTGAGCGGGTCTTGCCAGGGCATGCCTATGTAGCGCCGGGATGTCTTCACCTGCTGCTGGAGCGAAGCGGTGCGAATTACGTCGTTCGTTTGTCCGACGGCCCCCCGGTCAACCGCCACCGGCCCTCAGTTGACGTGCTGTTTCGCTCGGTAGCCAACGCCGCAGGGCGCAACGCGGTCGGTGTCCTGCTGACCGGCATGGGCAAGGACGGCGCAGCCGGCCTGCTGGAACTGAAGCAGGCCGGCGCGTGGACCATCGCCCAGGATGAGGCCACTTGCGTGGTCTATGGCATGCCCCGCGAGGCGGTGGCGCTGGGCGCGGCGGAAGAGGTCTTGCCCCTGGAAGCCATCGCCGGGCGGGTCGTGGACAAGGTGGGCCGGGACCGCGCCGTGCGTGTGTAAGGCTGGATCGGTCGAGGTTGCGCCAAACAAAGTGGAACTCATGTTTTCAGAGGACAAAGGATTCCGTCATGAACACTCAGATCGCCCACACCAACGGCAAGTCGGTCATTCGGCTGGAAGGACGATTCGATTTCAGCGCCCATCGCGCCTTTCGCGACGCCTACGAGTCGCAGTTGCGCGACACGCAGGTGCAAGAACTGGAGGTGGATCTGGGCCAGGTGGATTACGTTGACAGCTCGGCGCTCGGCATGTTGCTGGTGCTCAAGGAAAAGGCCGCCGCCAGGGCCAAGGCGGTGGCGCTCGCCAATTGCCGCGGGACCGTTCGCCAGGTTCTCGAGATCGCCAACTTCGGCAAGCTGTTCCCCATGGACTGAACCAGAGCGCGCTCGACGCGCCGGGAAATGCGCGCCGCTGCCTCGGTTGGACGCGCCGGCCTTTTCGGCTATAGTTCACG
>DAIPHN010000021.1:0-26680 GCA_036771335.1 Burkholderiales bacterium | reverse complement strand
TGGAACCAGCTCGAACGAACTCTGCGCTCGCGGCTCGCTCCGTCCTCGGCAGAGGACCCTTCCCGAAGCCCCCGGCCTCGGCGAACGTCACCCTCTCCGGGTCACCGTTAGTGCCTCGCGGGCGCTGCGGCCGCGCTGCCGGTCGAGGCCAGCGGCGGGCACACAGCGCGGTCTGCCCAAGCGATTGGGAAGCTGGCACACCATCCGCGCCCGGATGAATCGTTGGTCCACGCGCGGGGCGCTGGATTTGGAAGGCGAGCGAGCCACGCGGTGCGGGTGGAGGTTCAGTTGCACCGCCGTGGTGAATCGCCGAGCGCGCCTGACCGCGCCATCAGGGGCGAAACGCCGTGTCTTGCTCTACCATCGGGGCATCTATCACGCCCCGCGCCCCGCGCCATGACTGCTCCCGCCCTCGCACTGGATCACCTCAACATTCCCGCGCGCGACCCCATCGCTCAGGCACGCTGGTACGCTGAAACCTTCGGCCTGCGCCAGGACGAGCATCGTGCCCGTGCACCCGGCGTGCTGCTGGTGTTCCAGGCCGGGGAACCTCTCGGCCGGGGCCCCGAGTTGCACCTGGGATTCCGCCTGCCAGACCGCGGCGCGCTCGACCAGTGGGCCGGACGTTTCGAAAAGCCGGTGTACGTGGGGCCGGAGTTCTCCGCCATCCAGGTGACTGATCCGGAAGGCAACGTGGTGGAGCTCTACGCGCCCAACACCACCGCCTGAAGCCCTGCTCCGCGGCGCGTGCAAGGCCCTTCAGCCGTCGCAGGGCTCCGCTGGTCCCGCCAGCACCCGTTGGAAAAAATCCAGGTTGAGCCAGCGGCCAAACTTGAAACCCACCGCATCGAGCCGTCCGGCGTGCACGAAGCCCAGGCGCCGGTGCAGGGCCAGGCTGGCGGCGTTGCCCGCGTCCACGGCGCCCACCATCACGTGCACCTCCCGCAGGGTGGCTGCCTCCAGCAGCGCCGTGAGCAGCGCCGTGCCCACGCCGCCGCCGCGGCGATCCCCGCGCACATAGACCGAATGCTCCACGGTGTACTTGAAGGCCGGGAACGCCCGGAAGGGCCCCCAGGAGGTAAACCCCAGCAGCGTGCCGGCCTCATCCTCGGCCACAAGCACCGGCAGGCCTGCGTCGCGCTTGGCCGCGAACCAGGCCGCCATCGTCGCAGGGCTGCGCGGGCGGTATTCGTAGAGCGCGGTGGAGTGCGCGATGGCGTCATTGAAAACCGCCCGCACCGCCTCGCCATGCCTGGCCTCGTCGCCATCGACGATGCGCATCAGGAGTGCCCCTTGTGTCGGTTGTGGAGAGTGCGGCGCATGGCGGTGGAGGTGGTGTCGGGTGCGGCGCCACGGGAACGGCAAGTGCATGCATTCTGCCACCGGGTCGCCCGCAGCGCGCCCTGAACGCGCTTGTCGGTCCCGTGGCGCGGATTCGGCACGCTTGCCTCTGGCGTAGCCAACCCCATCTACCCGCCAAACTGGATCCTCGCCACCATGGAAAACACCCTGCACCTGGTCTGCCCCCATTGCGATGCCGTCAATCGGCTGCCCGCCGAGCGCCTGTCGCGGCAACCCCAATGCGGCAAATGCCACCAGCCGCTATTCACCGGCGCGCCCGTGGCGCTTGACGCGCCCCGCTTCGAGCGCCACGTGGCTCGCAACGGCATCCCCGTGGTGGTAGATTTCTGGGCGCCCTGGTGCGGCCCTTGCCGCATGATGGCGCCGCACTTTGCCCAAGCCACCACGGTGCTTGAACCCCGCGTGCGCATGGTCAAGGTGGATACCGAAGCTGAGCCTAACCTGGGGGCGCTGCATGGCATCCGCAGCATTCCCACGCTGGCGCTGTTCCGTGGCGGACAGGAAGTGGCGCGCCATTGCGGTGCCATGAGCGCCCGCGATCTCGTGGACTGGGTGCGTACCCAGGGAGGCTGAGTTCCGACGTCACGCCGTTTCGCTCCGGCAGCACCCGTCCCTGGGCCAAATTGTCCAGCCAGGAGAACAACCCATGCGGTTTCGCAATCCCTTCAGCGCTCGGCGTGAGCCGGCCTCACCGGCCCCGCAAGACGACTTTCAGTCTGGAATGGCGCACGCGCGTGCGCTGGCCGAACAGGGTCTCGCCCAGGAGGCGGCCCTGGTCCTGGACGGACTGCTAGCCCGCCACGGACAGGATTTCGATGCCCTGTACCTGCTGGGCAATGTCTGCGACGAAATGGCCCGTACCGAGCAGGCACACCAGGCATTCACCCAAGCGCTCGAAATCGAACCGAATCACGTTGGTGCGCTGTGCTGCGCAGCCCTCGATGCCCGGACTCTGGGGCGCGCTGCCGAGGCGCAGACCCTGCTTGAGCACGCGGTCTGGATCGCACCCGAATCGCCGCACGCCCGCTTCAACCGCGGTCTCGTCCGCCTCGACCAGAAGCGCGATGCGGACGCAGCCGCCGATTTCGCGGCTGCCCGCGCCCTGGCACGCGGTCACCCCTGGGGCATCGGCAATCCCGTTCCGACAGGCGCGCCAGCCGGCATCGATCTCCAAAGCACCGACTGGCAATGCGCGCGCTTCAAGCTCACTCACGATATCGAGCAAATGGAGTATCTGCGCCGCCTGGGAAAACTGCACCGTGAATTCGATGCCGTGCTGGACGAGTACCGTCGCGCGCTGGAGGACCCAGGCCTGCCGCTGGAACCCTATCAACGCGCACCGCTTGATCCCGGGCGCTATCCGCTGCTTGCCGCAACCTGGAAGCGACCCGTGCATGCCCCCGATCCGGACCCTCCCGCCGGCGGCATGGTGTCCGCGAATCTGCCGTGGACGGAAATCGAGGCGCACTACCTCGCGGCGGACCCCAACCTGGCTTGGATTGACGGTCTGCTCACAGCGCAGGGGCTGGCCGCTCTGCGCGGATGGTGCCTGGAAAGCACGGTCTGGAATGACTTGAAGGCCGGCTATCTCGGCGCCTACATGCACGACGGTTTCGCTAGCCGCCTGATGCTGCAGTTGGTCGCAGAGCTCCGCCAACGCATGCCCCGCGTGATCGGTGATCTGCCTCTGCAAACCATGTGGGCCTATAAATACGACTCGCAGCAAGCCGGCATCGGTTTGCACGCCGATGAAGCGGCGGTGAACGTGAACTTCTGGATAACACCGGACGGCGCCAACCTGGACTCCAGCCGCGGCGGCCTGGTGGTCCACACGCGCGACGCACCGGATGGCTGGGGATTCCGCCGCTTCAACTCCGAACCTGAGGCAATCCGCCACTACCTGCAATCGGAGGGCGGTGCGGCCGTTCGCGTTCCCTACCGCGAGAACCGCGCAGTGTTCTTCGACTCTGACCTGTTCCACGAGACCGATCATTTCCATTTCAAGTCCGGTTACGAGAACCGTCGAATCAACATCACCTTGCTGTTCGGCTCCCGGGGCCGGTCCGACGCCCGCATCTCCAGAGCCGACAGCCAGCCTGCCTCCTGACGATTGTGAACATCGATCAATTACGCCAGTTGCTGCGAACCCACGGCGCCGGGCCTGAACACGAAAAGCTCGCCCTGCGGGCGTGGCTGCAAGGCCGCTCCCTTGATGCCGGACACTCCCGCCCGGATCAGTTTTTTCCGGCGCGCTTGCGGGCGGCCCTGCCTGCGCTGGAGCAACAGTTCGACGCCATCGCCCGTGTGCGCACGGCCCATCCGGCAGCCGACAGCGCCACGCGGCTGCTGGTGGATCTTTCGGACGGCCAGTCCGTGGAAAGCGTATTGCTGCCGCGCGAAGGGGTGTGCGTATCCACCCAGGCGGGCTGCGCGGTGGGATGCGTCTTTTGCATGACCGGCCGCGAGGGCGTGAAGCGCCATCTTGGCAGCGCCGAAATCATCGCCCAGGTGGTCCTGGCCCGCGCCCGCGGCCACCGGGCTCGAAAGGTGGTCTTCATGGGCATGGGCGAACCCGCCCACAACCTGGACAACGTGCTCGATGCCATCCACTGGCTCGGCACGGCCGGCGGCATCGGTCACAAGCAACTGGTGTTCTCCACCGTAGGCGACCGCCGCGCCTTCGAGCGACTGCCCGAGGGCCCGGTGAAGCCGGCGCTAGCCCTGTCGCTGCACACCACCAAGCCCCAGTTGCGTACCGAGTTGCTGCCACGCGCGCCGCGCCTGTCGCCCGCCGAGTTGGTGGCATTGGCTGGCGAGTACGCCCGGACCACGGGCTACCCGGTGCAGTATCAGTGGACCCTTCTGGCGGGCATCAACGACGGCAACGACGAGGTGGACGCCATCGCCCGGCTGCTGGCGGGTCAATACGCGGTGATGAATTTCATCGCCTTCAATCCCATTCCCGGCAGCCCCTTGCGCCGGCCGGAACTTCAAAGAGCCGCGCAGATGGTGCGCGCCCTGCATCAGCGCGGCGTGCTTGCCAAATTGCGCCATTCCGCAGCTCAGGACGTGGAAGGCGGTTGCGGGCAACTGCGGGCGCGCAGCCTGTCGCTGGCGTGACCGCAGCCGGGGCAGGCAGGCTCCGCCCGATGTACGCAGACCGCCCGGTCCCTCTCGAACGGCTACCCATTGCTGCGCATGTGCTGCGCAACCTCACCGCCGCAAGGGTGACAACACCACAATCGACGCAAGGCCGGACACGAGCGGATGGCGGGGCGTCCTGCGCCGACTGGATCACTCCAGTGTGGCGGGCCGGGCGAAGCCCGGCCCGTGACGCACTCAATTGGCGAAGCTACGGATGGCGCTGTGGTCGGCGTACTTCACCGCGGGACCGTTGCGAACAAGGGTGGTCGCCTTGCCCGACTGGACTGCCACTCCCGACTTCTGCATCGCCGGGCCTGCGAAGGTGTCGCGTGCCGGGGCATCAAAGCTGCGGGTGGTCACTGCCTTACCGCCGGGCGTGATCTGGCTTGGACCGGCGAAGCCGCCGTTCCACGTCTTGCCGGCCACGAACAGGGGCGAGCGCACGGATTCCGCGGCGAAGGCGGTGGGAGCGGTGAGCAGGGCGATGGCGGTGGCTGCAGCGACGAAGAGTTGGTTGCCTTGTTGCACGTTCATGATGAAACTCCTGGTTTGGTTGAGTGACCCGGACTTGTTGCCGGAAGCAGGACTCCCGGTGAGTACCTGCCCCGGGGTTGCAGCACCTATCCCCGTGAATAAGAGAATGGACTGAACCCAAAAAGCGCTATGCTTCAACATGTTGCCTTGATCATTAAACACTGTTCGACTTACGAAATCCGTTTGCGTAGCGAACGGTTGTCACTTTATTGAACATTGTTTACCGTGTCAACACTTTTTTTCGTTGGGGATGGTTATGGGCACGGTAGAAAGACGGGCTCGGGAGCGGGAGGAGATTCGAGGACGGATCCTCGAGGCAGCCCGTTGCCTGTTTGCTGAAGAGGGCTACGACGCAGTGACGCTGCGGCGCGTTGCCGAGGCGATCGAGTACTCGCCTGCTGCGATCTACAAGTACTTCGCCGACAAGAATGAGATGGTCCGCGCCCTGGTTGAAGACGACATGGCATACATGCTGGCGTCGTTTCAGCCAGCACTCGCCAAGTGCTCGCTGGTGGACCGGATCAGAACCTTCGGGCGGGCCTACATGAGCATCGCGCTGGAGCGTCCCAATCACTACCGGCTGATGTTCATGACCCCGATGCCGGACAAAGCCCCCGACGAGGCGGCGCAAGACCCGAACAAGGACTCCTACGCCCTATTCCTCAGCTGCATCCAGGAGTGCATCGACGCAGGCCTTTTCGTTCAGGAATTCACGGACGCCCATCTGGTGGCCCAGACGCTCTGGTGCGCCCTTCATGGCATCGCGGCGCTGCACATCACGCCGGCCAGTGAGAAGAACGTACCGTGGCGGGACGTGCAGCAGAGGACCGAGGTCATGCTCAACGTGCTCATGCGCGGCATGCTGGAACCCACTCCCGCCGCGGGCGCCGCCGCCCCGTCAGCCTAGCCCAGCCAACCCGCCTCGCAGTAACGGCGGCACGCTGCCTGGGGGTGCTTTCCTGGCGAGTTGCGCCACACGCGACCGCTCTCCCCTCGCATCGGGTGGCAGGCTCAGATGGCTTGCCCGGAAATCGACGGCGGGCCCGTGGAGCGCCTGATTCACCAGGGCCTTTGATGCACGAAACAATCCGCGCCAGGGGCTCGGCGCGCGTGCGCCCTCACTGCCCCACGGTCACCCCGGTGTCCTTGGCGATGCGCGCCCAGCGCGTCACCTCGGCGCGGAGGAAGGCTGAAAACGCCTCCGGCGTCCCGGTGATGGACACCGAATCCTGGAACACGGGGCTGGCGCGGGTCTGCTCCAGATCGCGGGCACGCACGAACTCGGCGTTGAGCCGCGCCACCACCGCGGCGGGGGTGGATGCGGGCACGAAAATTCCCGCCCAGGGCGCCTGCAGATCCAAGTCCGGCACGCCCGCCTCGTGGGCTGTGGGCACCTCGGGTAGAGAGGCGAGGCGCTCGCGCCCGGAGCTGACGATGGCCACCAGCTTGCCGGCGCGCACGTGCTCCACCACCGCCAGCGGCACCTCGAAGCCCAGCTGCACCTGCCCCGCCAGCAGGTCGAGGATCGCCGGCGCGCTCCCCTTGTAGGGCACATGGGTCAGCTTGACCCCCGTGGCGCGCTGGAACACCTCGGCGCTCAGATGCTCGATGCTGCCCACGCCGGAGGACTCCACCGTCAAGGCCCCGGGCTGCGCCTTGGCCAGGGCCACCAGGTCCTTCACCGTGCGCGCCTTCACCGATGGATGCGCCACCAGCAGCACGGGGCGACGGCCGATGCCCGTCACCGGGGTGAAATCGCGCTGCAGATCGTAGGCCGCCTTCGGATTGAGCGCGGCGTGGATCACCAGGTCGCTGGTGCCGTAGAACACCGTGTAACCGTCGGGTGCGGCCCGCGCTACGGAGGCCGCCGCCCCCGACCCGGCCGCCCCCGGGCGGTTCTGCACCACCACCTGTTGGCGGAGCGCCGTGGGGGCGCTGCCCGCCAGATGGCGGGCGCCCGCGTCGGCGGAGCCGCCCGCCGGATAGCCCACCACCAGCCGGATGGGCCTCTCGGGCCATGTCCCCGCCACGGCGGCCGTTGCCGTGTACAGGACCAGTGCCGCCAGTCCACGAAGCGCCCTGCGCCTGCTCCACCAACGGACGCGGCGCCCGGCGCAATCCGCGAGCGCCGCGCCGGGCGTCTCGCCGTGGGGCACGCGCTCTCTCACGGGGTGCCCGCCGGGCGCGCGGCAACGGCCGCCGCCTGCAAGCCTGGCGGCTTCCACCGGCCCTCGATGGCTTCAGCTTTCGGCAGGTAGAGCCGTAGGCTCATCCAGAAGCGGCCCTTGGGCGCCGGCAGCCAGTTGGCTTCCCGCTCGGGCCCGGGCGATTCGTGCTGGATCAGCAGCGTGATGCCGCCGTCCGCATCGCGCACCAGCCGCGGCAGCATGGGCGAGTTGATGAGGTAGCGCCCGATGGAATTGGCCGACAGCAGGCTCGCGGGCAGCTCATAGAGCGTGAGCGACCAGAAGGCATCCACCGGCGGAAGTTCGCCCGGCGCGAAGCGCAGCGCATAGCGGCGAGTGGCGCCGTCCAGGGGCGCGCCGCTGGCGTCCGTGAAGAAGGTGGGATACAGGGCCTCCTCGCGCGAATTGCCGTAGATGCCCAGCACCGCACCGGCCATGCGCTTCATGTAGTCGTTGCGCAGGAACGCGCGGGTGCCGAACAGGTCACCGCTGGTCACCTCGCCGGTGTCGATGCGCGTCTTCTTGAACGCGGCAAAGTCCGCCCAGGCGGCGGCCATGCCCTCCTCCACCGCCTGACGCAGCGGCGGCGGCAATCCCGCCGCGTGGAAGCGCAGACCGGACCCCACGCCCAGCCGGGCGAAGCGCTTCATCAACGCGCGTTCCGAAGGGTGCACGGGGCAGAAACCCAACACGAAATTGAGCACCTGGAAGAACTCGAGAGAATTCTTCTGCTGCTCGGGCGTGAGCGGCGCCACGAAGGCCATGGGCTTCACCCGCGGCGCTGCCTTCCCCAGGAAGACGGACAGGGGCTGGACGCGGTAGCCCGCCTGCACCGCCTTGACGTTTTCCAGGTCCGAGGCCTCGAAGAGCTGGGTGCGAAACGCCGCGAAGGCCACCGAGGGCTCGGCGCGCAGCACGCGCTTCACCCCGGGTGGCGTGGCGCCCGTCCAGCCTGGTCCGGCGATCATGAAGTTGCCGCCCTCGTTACCCGTGGTGCGGGTGCCCAGGTAGGCGAAGTTGTGGGTGTAGGCGTCGATCAGCTGCACCGAGTGATAGCGCCCTGCCGTCACGGGCGGCAGCGTGAGCACCACCGGCTCGGCCCTCAGGTCGAGGCCCGCGAAGGAGTAGGGCGTGTCCGAATTGGGCGTCTGGATCGCTTTGTCCTCGGGCGTGAAGACGCGCGGGATATTGCGCAAATGGTTCCAGTCAGCCTTGAACTCGGGGTTGTCATGGTCAACGAAGTAGGCGTGCTGGACGCGGTAGTGGTCCACCAGCGGTAAGCCGTAGATGACGGCATCGCGGGCAATGGCACGCGCCTCGGCGGGTGAGAGGGACGTGCCCGCCAGGGCCGCGGGCCCGGGCAGCAGGCTGCCCGCTGCCAGCACCAGCGCGGGAACAAGGCGTTGTATCTTCATGGAATACGCTCCTTCGTAAATATGCCGGCGCCCGGGCTCACGGCCCGTTCACTGGGGCCGAAGCCCCAGTTCCGCCACCAGCTTGCCATACCGGGCGTGCTCGGCACGGATCTGGGCCGCAGCCTCCTCGGGCGAGGTGCCGGTGACTTCCGAACCGCGACCCGTGAACTCGGCACGCATCACCTCCAGCGCGGCGCGAAACTCGGTGTTCAGGCGCTGCACGATGGCCGGCGGCGTGCCACGGGGCACCAGGTAGGCACCCAGGGTGGATTCTTCGTAGCCCGCCAGCCCCGACTCCGCCACGGTGGGGATGTCGGGGAAGGCCGCCAGCCGGCGCGGCGTGGTCACCGCCAGGGCGCGCAGCCGTCCGCCTTGCAGATGCGGCAGCGTACCTGCCGGAAATCCAAAACAGAAATCGATGCTGCCGCCCATCAGGTCCTGCAGGGCCGGGGTTTCGCCCTTGTAGGGCACGTGCACCGCCTCGATGCCGGCCATGCGCTCGAGCTTCTTGGCCATGATGAACTGCGGACTGCCCTCGCCCGAACTGCCGTAGGTGAGCTTGCCGGGGCTGCGGCGCCCGGCCTCCAGCAGGTCTTTCAGCGTGCGGTACGGCGAGGCTGCCGACACCACCAGGATGGCTGGCGAACGGCCCGTCACCAGCACCGGCACGAAGTCGTTCAGCGGATCGAAGGAGAGGTTCTTCACCAGGTGCGGATTCACCGCCACCACGTGGCCGGTGACGAAGCCGATGGTGTAGCCATCGGGCCGCGAGCGCGCCAGCGCCTCGGTGCCCACGATGCCGTTGGCGCCCGGCCGGTTTTCGATCACCACCGACCGGTGCAACCGCTCCGAGAGCACCTTGCCCAGTTGCCGCGCATTCACGTCCGAGCTGGAGCCGGGCGGGAAGGGCACGATCACGCGCACCGGCCGCGCCGGGTAATCCTCGGCCCGCGCCAGTGGTGCAGCCACCGTGGCCGCCAGCAACAGCCCTGCCACCGCCAGAGCGGCCGCCCCGCGCACCCGCTTCACCACCTGTCCCACATCCGGCATCACCGTCCCTCTCCCTTGTTTGACGACCAGCGCACCTGCGACAACACCTCCGGCATCCACACCCGCGCCGCGCGATCGGCGCGAAAGAAACACACCCCCAGGCGCTGAAGTGCCTGGCGATCGATCTCCACGCCCAGCCCCGGCTGCTGCGGCATGTCCAGCCAGCCATCGCGGTGCCGCCACGGCGCGGCGAGTACGGCATCGCGCGCCTCGGGCGTCCAGCCCGGCGGGCTCAATGGATACTCGAAGGGCAGCTCGGCGGCGAAGCCCGAGGCTGCCATGACATGCGCGTTGACCATGAAGCCGATGCCCGTGCTCCAGCTGTGCGCCGTGAAGCCCAGGCCCCGCTCCCGGCACAGCCGGGCCACCTGCAGGCATTCCTTCACTCCGCCCGCCCACATGGCGTCGGCCTGGAACACGTGATAGCAGCGCTTCTCCACCATGGTGCGCAGTTCGGGCCAGCCCGCGGTGTGCAGCTCGCCCCCGGCGATGGGCACGCGCGAACGGGCCGTGAGCGCGGCCATCTCGTCGAACCACTCCATGAACAGCGGCTCCTCCACCCAGGCCAGGCCGGCATCGGCGGCGGCATCGGCGAAGCGCGTCGCACGTGCCAGATCCCAGCGTGGCGCATCGGCGAACTGGGTGAGGCGAAACGCCTGGTTGCAGTCCACCGCGATGCGCATGCGGCCATCCATGGCCCGGGCGATGTGCTCAATGGCAGCCACGTCCACCCGCTCGTCGAAGTCGTGCACGCGCACCTTGAGGGTGTCGAAACCCTCGGCCAAGCGCGCCTCGGCCTCGTCCACGCGCGCGGCGGGCTGCATCACCTCGCCCGAGGAGGCATACAGGCGCAGGCGCTCGTCCGTGCCGCCCAGCAGGCGATACAGCGGCACCCCGGCGAGCCTCGCCTTGATATCCCAGAAGGCCGGCTCCACCCACCAGTTGCGATTGCCGCCGATGGCGAGGATCTTCAACCGCTCGTGAACGAGCGCCATGTCGGTGGGATCGCGCCCCAGGAACAGATCCGCCAGGGGATCGCCCAGTCCGGCACGCTCGCGCCCCGAGGTAGGGAAAGCGCTCCAGCCCTCGACGCCGTCGTTGGTGACGAGGCGGATCAGGTTGAAGGCGTACCTGGAGCGCGTGTTGCCCGGAATCCATGCCGGCGAGAAGGGCGCGGGCAGGGGGACGGTGACGAACCAAAGTTCGAGGCGGTCGAGGACGGGCATGGGCGGGCAGGAAACGAAAACCCTCGCGACTATAGCCGCGGCAGGCCGCCTCACCCGCGCGCGCGGGGCACGGCGCCGCTTGACCGCCGTCAAGGCCGCCGCCAACCTCCCGGTTGCACCCTTGCCCTGCTGCCCTGGCGCCACCACCAAAAATGACCAAGAACCTCCTTCCGCCCGAGCGCCTGCGCCGGCGCGCCACGCTCGAAACCATGCCCTTCTCCAGCACCGAAGAGCTGCCGGACCTGGCCGAACTGCCCGGCCAGCAGCGCGCCCTGGAGGCGTTGCGCTTCGGCGTAGCCATGCCCCACGAAGGCTACAACCTGTTCGCCCTGGGGCCGGCCGGCAGCGGCCGCGAAACCCTGGTGCGCCAACAGCTCGCGGAGCAGGCCGGCACCCGACCCGCACCGCCCGACTGCTGCTATGTCAACCACTTCGGCGATCCCTCTCGCCCGCGGGCGCTGCGCGTGCCGGCGGGCCGCGGGCGCGCCCTGCGCGACGATCTGGCGGCGCTGGTGGACGAGCTTCGCAGCGCCATCCCCGGCATCTTCGAGCGCGAGGACTTCCGTGCCCGCGTGGAGGAAATCAACGCCGAGTTCGCGGGGCGCGAACAGTCCGCCCTGTCCGCCTTGGCCGAAGAAGCCGCCGCCGCGGAAGTGGCCCTGCTGCGCACCCCCAACGGCTTCGTACTCGCGCCGGTGAAGGACGGCGAGGCCATGAATCCCGACGACTTCGCCAAGCTGCCCGAGTCCGAGCGTGAGCGGCTTGGGACCTCGATCAACGCCTTCCAGGAAAAGCTTGCCCACATCCTGCACCAGGTCCCCCAGTGGATGCGCGAGCGGCGCGAGCGGCTCAAGTCGCTGGAGCGCCACTACGTGATGACCGCCGTGGGCCAGGCCCTGGACGAGATTCTCGAACGCTGGCGCGACCAGCCCGCGGTGGTGGCGCACATCGAGGCGCTGCGCCAGGACGTGGTGGACAACGCCGCCGCCTTCCGTCAGGCGCAGGAGGCACCGGCCGAGACCGCGGTCATGCCCTTCCAGGCGGCGCCCGACTTCCGCCGCTATCAGGTGAACCTGGTGGTGGACAACGCCGGGACTGCCGGAGCGCCGGTGGTGTTCGAGGACCTGCCCACCCACCCCAACCTGCTGGGGCGCATCGAGCACATGGAGCGCTTCGGCGCGCTGGTGACCGACTTCACCCTGATCCGCGCCGGCGCCCTGCACCGCGCCAACGGCGGCTACCTGGTGCTCGACGCCCAGAAGCTGCTCACCCAGCCCTTTGCCTGGGACGGCCTGAAGCGCGCCCTGCGGGCCCGCGAGCTACGCCCCGAATCGCTGGCGCGCATGCTGAGCCTCGCCAGCACCAAATCGCTCGAGCCCGAGGCCGTCCCGCTGGAGGTGAAGGTGGTGCTCATCGGCGAGCGGCTTCTCTACTTCCTGCTGTACGAATACGATCCCGAGTTCCGCGAGCTGTTCAAGGTGGCCGCCGACTTCGAGGACGTGGTGGATCGCAACCCCGAAGGCGAGGCGCTGTACGCCCGGCTGGTGGCCACGCTGGCGCGGCGCTTCGGGCTGCTGGCGCTCGATCGTGAAGCGGTGTGCGCGGTGATCGAGCACGCCGCGCGGCTGGCCGAGGATGCCGAGCGCGTCACCGCCCGCGTGGAGCAGGTGGCCGACCTGCTGCGCGAGGCCGACCACTGGACCCGGCAGCGCGGCGCCGCGCGCATCGGCGCCGGCGACGTGCGGCACGCCCTCGAACAGCGCGAGCGCCGCGCGGACCGTCTGGGCCACCGTACCCGCGAGGCGATCCTGCGGGGCACCGTGGGCATCGACACCGCCGGCACCGAGATCGGCCAGGTCAACGGCCTGGCGGTGTATCCGCTGGGCGAATTCACCTTCGCGCAGCCCACCCGCATCACCGCCACCGTGCGCCTGGGCGAGGGCGAGATCGTGGACATCGAGCGCGAATCCAAGCTCGGCGGCAACATCCACAGCAAGGCGGTCATGATCCTCGGCGCTTACCTGTCGGCGCGCTACGCCGAGGAGATTCCGCTGGCGCTTCAGGCGCGCGTGGCCTTCGAGCAAACCTACGGCGGCGTGGAGGGCGACTCGGCATCCGCGGCCGAGCTGTGCGCGCTGCTCTCGGCCCTGGGAGAGCTGCCGCTGCGCCAGTGCCTGGCGGGCACCGGCTCCATCGACCAATTGGGCCGCATCCAGGCCATCGGCGGGGTGAACGAGAAGATCGAAGGCTTCTTCGACCTGTGCAGCGCCCGCGGCCTGAGCGGCGAGCAGGGCGTCATCATCCCGGCCGCCAACGTGCCGCACCTGATGCTGCGCGAGGACGTGGTGGCAGCCTGCGCCGGGGGCCGCTTCCAGGTGTACGCGGTGGAGCACGCCGACGACGTGATGGAGCTGCTCACCGGCCTTCCGGCGGGCGAGCCCGATGAGGAGGGCAACCTACCCGAGGGTTGCTTCGCGGCCCGGGTGATGGAGCGCATCGGCCGCTTCTTCGCCCTGCGGCGGGAGTACGCCGGACCCGTCGTCGAAGCCGCCAGCGGCGGCGCCGGGGACGAAGCGGCCGAAGCACCGCAGCCCCCTGCGGCGCAACTCTAGGCGGCGGGCGCTCCGCCCGCGCCGTTGACGTGTGTCAATCCGGGCAGTGCCGTGCCCGCCTATGGTGAAACTCCCACGGCCCCGGCGCTGCAGCGCGAGACCCATGACACCGCCCGATGAAGACAGCCTGATCTGCAAGGATGTGACGGCCTTGCCGGTGCCGCCCAACCTCGCCGACTACGAGCAGGCCTGCGCGAGCTTCCGCTGGCAGGCGGCGGCACGGGCTCTGTCCGGCCTGCCGGACGGGGGCGGCCTGAACATCGCCCACGAAGCGGTGGACCGTCATGCCCAGGGGACCCGCGCAACGCACGTGGCGCTGCGCTGGCTCGGCAAGGACGGCCGCAGGCTTGACTTCACCTATGCCCAACTGGCCGCCTGGAGCGCGCGCTTCGCCAATGTGCTCGACGCGCTCCGGGTGCAGCCCGGCGAGCGCGTGTTCCTGCTGGCCGGGCGCATCCCGGAGCTCTACGCGGCCGTGCTGGGCGCGCTGAAGCACCGCTGCGTGGTCTCGCCGCTGTTCGCCGCCTTCGGCCCGGAACCCATCTTCACCCGCATGAGCATCGGCGCCGCCACCGTGCTGGTGACCACCTCGGGCCTGTACCGGCGCAAGGTGGCGGCGCTGCGCGAACGCCTGCCGCAACTGCGCCACGTGCTGGTGGTGCGCGAGGAGCCCGGCGAGCCGCTGCCCGAGGGCACGCTCGATCTCGCCGCCGTGCTGGAAGCCGCGCCGCCCCGCTACGAGATTGGCCCCACCAGCTCCCAGGACCCCGCGCTGCTGCACTTCACCAGCGGCACCACCGGCAAACCCAAGGGCGCCATTCACGTCCACGAGGCGGTGGTGGCCCACCACGCCACGGGGGCCCTGGCGCTGGACTTCCACCCGGAGGACGTGTTCTGGTGCACGGCCGACCCGGGCTGGGTGACGGGCACCTCCTACGGCATCGTGGCGCCCCTGGTGCACGGCCTGACGCTCATCGTGGACGAGGCCGACTTCGATGCCGAGCGCTGGTACGACATCCTCGGCCGCGAGGGCGTGAGCGTGTGGTACACGGCCCCCACGGCGGTGCGCATGATGATGAAGGGCGGCGCGGCCTCCGCGCGCACCCGCACCTTTGCGCGGCTGCGCTTCATCGCCAGCGTGGGCGAACCGCTCAACCCCCAGGCGGTGACCTGGGGGCTCGAGGCCTTCGGCCTGCCCATCCACGACAACTGGTGGCAGACCGAGACCGGCGGCATCATGATCGCCAACTTCGCCGCTATGGACATCCGGCCCGGCTCCATGGGCAAGCCGCTGCCGGGCATCGACGCCGCACTGGTGCGCCGCACCGCCGATGGCGGCGTGGCGCTGATCCACGAAGCGGGCGTGGAGGGTGAGCTCGCTCTAAAGCGCGGCTGGCCCTCCATGTTCCGCGGCTACCTGGGCGAGGAGGAACGCTACCGCAAGTGCTTCGCCGGCGAGTGGTATCTCACCGGCGACCTGGCGCGGCGCGACGCCGAGGGCTATTACTGGTTCGTGGGCCGCGCCGACGACGTGATCAAGTCCTCCGGACACCTCATCGGGCCCTTCGAAGTGGAGTCAGCCTTCATGGCGCACCCGGCGGTGGCCGAGGCTGGCGTGATCGGCAAGCCCGACCCCGTGGCCGGGGAGATCGTGAAGGCCTTCGTGGCGCTCAAGCCCGGCCACGCGCCCGACGAGGCGCTGCGCCGCGACCTGCTGGCCTTCGTGCGCAGGCGCCTGGGCACGGCCGTGGCGCCCAAGGAAATCGACTTCACGACCGCGCTGCCCAGAACCCGCAGCGGCAAGATCCTGCGGCGCCTGCTCAAGGCCCGCGAGCTGGGCCTGCCCGAGGGCGACCTGTCCACCCTGGAGCCGGGTGCGTGAGCGCGCGGCGCCAGCGAGGGGCGCGCGGCCCGCAGCAGGCGCGGCGCACGGAGCCCGCATGACCGCACCCGACCGCGACACCGCCCTGTCCTACCTGCGGCAGATGCTGCGCATCCGCCGCTTCGAGGAAAAATGCGCCGAGCTGTATTCGGCGGGGCAGATCCGCGGCTTCCTGCACCTCTACATCGGCGAGGAGGCCGTGGCCTGCGGCGTGATGCCGGAACTGCACGAGGACGACGCCATCTTCGCCACCTACCGGGAGCACGGCCACGCCCTGGCGCGCGGCGTGCCGGCCGGCGCCATCATGGCCGAGATGCTCGGCCGCCAGGAGGGCTGCAGCCGCGGGCGGGGCGGCTCCATGCACCTGTTCGACGTGTCCCGGCGCTTCTACGGCGGCAATGCCATCGTGGGCGGCGCGCTGCCCCTGGCGGCGGGATTTGCACTGGCCCACCAGATGCGCGGCGAGACCTGCGTGACGGCCTGCTTCTTCGGCGAGGGCGCCATGGCCGAGGGCGAGTTCCACGAGGCGGCGAACCTGGCGGCCCTGTGGCGCCTGCCGGTGCTGTTCGTGTGCGAGAACAACTTCTACGCGATGGGCACCGCGCTGGAGCGCTCGGAATCCGACACCGACCTGTGCGCGAAGGCCGCCTCCTACCGCATGGTCACCGCACGCGCCGACGGCATGGACGTGCTGGCGGTGGCCGAGGCGGCGCGCGCGGCCGTGCGGCACGTGCGCGACGGCCTCGGGCCGTTCTTCCTCGAGCTGCAGACCTACCGCTTCCGCGCCCACTCCATGTTCGACCCCGAGCTCTACCGCGAGCGCGCCGAGGTGGAGCGCTGGAAGCAGCGCTGCCCCATCGCGGGCTTCACTGCCCGCATGCAGGCCGCGGGTCTGCTGGACGCCGCCGACGCAGCCGCCCTGGAGACCGAGGTGGCCGGGGAGATCGCCGCGGCGGTGGCCTTCGCCGAGTCCGGCACGCTCGAGCCGGTGGAGCAGCTCGCCCGCGACGTGTACGCGCGGCAGGTGGCCCCGTGAGCCAGGCGCCCGCCCTGCGCACCACGTACCGGGACGCCCTGCGCATGGGCCTGCGCGAGGCGCTGCTCGCCGACCCGCGCGTGTTCCTGATGGGCGAGGACGTGGGCCGCTACGGCGGCACCTACGCGGTGAGCAAGGGGCTGCTGGAGGAGTTCGGCGAGGCGCGCATCCGCGACGCGCCGCTGTCGGAGTCGGGCTTCACGGGCGCAGGCATCGGCGCGGCGCTGAACGGCATGCGTCCCATCGTGGAGATCATGACCGTCAACTTCAGCCTGCTCGCCCTGGACCAGATCCTCAACAACGCCGCCACGCTGCGGCACATGTCGGGCGGCCAGCTCAGCGTGCCGGTGGTGATCCGCATGACCACCGGCGGCGGCCGCCAGCTCGCGGCCCAGCACTCCCACAGCCTGGAGGGCTGGTACGCCCACATCCCCGGGCTGCGGGTGGTGGCCCCCGCCACGCTGGAGGACGCGCGCGGCATGCTGCCCGCCGCGCTGCGCGATCCCGACCCGGTGCTCATCTTCGAGCACGCGCTGCTGCTGGGCGTGGAGGGCGAACTGGCTGTCGAGGCGGCCCCGGTGGACCTGGACCGCGCCGCGGTGCGGCGGCCCGGGAGCCAGGTGAGCGTGATCACCTACGGCGGCTCGCTGCCCAAGGCCATGGCGGCCGCAGCCGTGCTCGAGGCGCAGGGCGTGAGCGCGGAGGTGATCGACCTGCGCAGCCTGCGCCCGCTGGACGATGCCACGGTGATGGCCTCGGTGCGCAAGACCCGGCGCGCGGTGGTCGTGGACGAGGGATGGCGCAGCGGCAGCCTGTCCGCCGAGATCATGGCGCGCATCGTGGAGCAGGCCTTCTACGACCTGGACGCGCCGCCGGCGCGGGTGTGCTCGGCCGAGGTGCCGGTGCCCTATGCGAAACACCTGGAGGAGGCGGCGCTGCCCCAGGTGGAGGGCATCGTGGCGGCGGCGCGCGCCCTGGTGAGCTGACATGCACGTCTTCGTCATGCCTTCGCTGGGTGCCGACATGGAGGCCGGCACTTTCGTGGAATGGCTGGTGAAGCCCGGCCAGGCCGTGGCCAAGGGCGAGGTACTGTGCGTCGTCGAGACCGACAAGGGCGCGGTGGAGGTGGAGACCTGGACCCCCGGCACGGTGGCGAAACTGGTGGCCGAGCCTGGGCAGCGCCTGCCCGTGGGTGCGGTCATGGCGCTGCTCGCCACCGAGGGCGAGGCCGGGGAGGCCGTGGCGGCCTCGCCGGTGCCCGCCGCCGCGCCGGCCGAGGGTGCGGCGCAGCCACCCGCCGCGCCGGCCGCGCAACCGCTGGAAGCCCCAGCCGGCGCACCCGGCGGGCGCCCCCGCGCCTCGCCCGCGGCGCGCCGGCGCGCCCAGGAACTGGGGCTCGATCTGGCGGCCGTGCCCTCCGCCTCGGTCGACGGCGTGATCTCCCTGGCCGATGTGGAGCGCGCCGCCACGGCTGCACCAGCCCTGGCCACCCCTTCCGCCGCGGCGGCGCCCGTGCCCCCGGCCATCGCCGCGCCGCGCGCGCAGGCCATGCGCGAGGCCATCGGCGTGGCCATGGCGCGCTCCAAGCGCGAGATCCCCCACTACTACCTGGGCACGCAGCTGGACGTGGAGGCCGCCTCCCTGTGGCTGGAGCGCCGCAACGCCGGCGTGCCGGTGACCGGGCGCGTGTTGTTTGCGGCCCTGGAGATCAAGGCCGTGGCGCTGGCGCTTCGCGAAGCGCCAGAGCTGAACGGCTTCTTCGCGGACGGCCGCTTCCAGCCCGCCGCGGCGGTGCATCCCGGCATCGCCGTCTCGCTGCGCGGCGGCGGCCTGGTGGCGCCAGCGCTGCACCACGCGGACACCCTGCCCCTCACCGAACTCATGGAGCGGCTCAAGGATCTGCTGCAGCGCGCCCGCGGCGGCGAGCTGCGCTCCTCGGAGCTCGCCGACCCCACCGTCACCATCACCAATCTGGGCGAACTGGGCGTGGACAGCGTGTACGGCGTGATCCAGCCGCCCCAGGTGGCGCTGGTGGGCTTCGGCCGCGTGGCCGTGCGGCCGTGGGTGCGCGACGGGGCCCTGGTGCCGGCCCGGGTGCTGCACGCCAGTCTTTCGGCCGACCACCGCGCCAGCGACGGCATGCGCGGGGCACGCTTTCTCGCCGCCCTGGAGCGGCTGTTCCAGCAACCGGAGTCACTGGCATGAGCTTCACGGCCGACCAGATCCGCCAGGCGCTGATGGACTGCATTCTCGAGGTGGCCCCCGAGGCGGATTTCGCCACCGTGCGCCCCGACCGTCCGCTGCGCGAGCAGATCGACATGGACTCCTTCGACTTCCTCACCGTGCTCGAACACCTGCATGCAAGGCTCGGCGTGGACGTGCCCGAAGCGGACTATGCCCGCATGAGCACCCTCGACGCCTCTGTGACCTACATCGCCGGCCGGCTGGCCGGGTCGTGACCTATTGCCCTTTTTCGGAGGCCCTACCCCCATGACCGCCAAGAAACTGCTGTTCCACGAGCAGGCCCGCAGCCGCATCGCCGCCGGGGTGGACGTGCTCGCCGACGCCGTCAAAGTGACCCTCGGCCCGCGCGGCCGTAACGTGATCCTGCAGCAACCCTGGGGCGCCCCCACGGTGGCCAACTCCGGCGTGGTGGTGGCCAGGGCGGTGGAGCTGCCGGATCCGTTCGAGAACATGGGCGCGCAGATGGTGCGGGAGGTGGCCGCCCGGACCTCCGACGTGGCCGGCGACGGCACCACCACCGCCACGGTGCTCGCCCAGGCCATCGTGCGCGAGGGCATGAAGTACGTGGCCGCGGGCATGAACCCCATGGACCTGCGGCGCGGCATCGACCAGGCGGTGGCGGCGGTGGTGGCAGCGCTCGCGGCGCTGGCCCGGCCCTGCTCCACCAGCGTGGAGATCGCCCACGTGGCCACCATCTCGGCCAGTTCCGACCGCTCCATCGGCGAGATCGTGGCGCGCGCCATGGACAAGGTGGGCCGCGAGGGCGTCATCACCGTGGAGGACGGCTCGGGCCTTGCCAACGAACTGGAAGTGGTGGAGGGCATGCAGTTCGACCGCGGCTATCTCTCGCCGTACTTCGTGAACGCGCCGGAGCGGCGCATGGCGGTGCTGGAGGATCCCTTCATCCTGCTGCACGACAAGAAGATCTCGGCGGTGGCCGAGCTGCTGCCCGTGCTGGAGGCGGTCATCCAGGCGGGCAAGCCGCTGCTGGTGGTGGCCGAGGACGTGGAGGGCGAGGCGCTGGCCACGCTGGTGGTGAACACCGTGCGCGGCGTGCTGCGCACCTGCGCGGTGAAGGCGCCCGGCTTTGGCGACCGGCGCAAGCTGCTGCTGGAGGACATCGCCGTGCTCACGGGCGCCCAGGTGGTGTCCGAGGAGCTCGGACGGCGCCTGGACAAGGCCGATCTCGCCATGCTGGGCCGGGCCCGCCGCATCGAGGTGGACAACGAATCCACCACCATCATCCACGGCGCCGGCGATCCGCAGGCCATCGCCGCGCGCATCGCCGAGATCCGCGCGGAGCTCGAGCGCACCACCGGCGAGTACGACCGCGAGCAGCTGGAGGAGCGCATCTCCAAGCTCTCGGGCGGTGTTGCCATCGTCAAGGTGGGCGGGGCCACGGAGACCGAGATGAAGGAGCGCAAGGTGCGCGTGGAGGATGCCCTGCACGCCACCCGCGCGGCGGTGGAGGAAGGCATCGTGCCAGGGGGCGGCGTGGCGCTGGTGCGCACGCGCGCCAGTCTTGCCGGCCTGAGCGGCGAGAACGAGGACCAGGCCGCCGGCGTCCGTATCGTGCGGCGCGCGCTGGAGGAGCCGTTGCGGCAGATCGCCGCCAACTCTGGCGCCGAGCCCTCGGTGGTGCTGGCGCGGGTGGCCGAGGGCAGCGGCGCCTTCGGCTTCAACGCGGCCACCGGCGCCTGGGGCGACCTCATCGAGATGGGCGTGGTGGACCCGGCGAAGGTGACCCGCTGCGCGCTGCAGAACGCCGCCTCGGTGGCCGCGCTCATCCTCACCACCGACTGCATGATCGCGGAGATTCCGGCGCCGCCGGCAGCAGCCGCACCGCCCGCGCCCCAGGAGTTCTGACCGCGCCCGGCCGGCTGCTCAGGCAGCTGGCACGGCGCCGAACCAGCGCCGGAACCAGGCGGCCGCCAGCGCGGCCACCTGCTCGATCGTGCCCGGTTCCTCGAAGAGGTGGGTCGCGCCCGGCACCAGCACGAGTTCGCGGGTGCAGCTCTCCAGGGCGTCGCGTGCCGCCTCGTTGATCTCGATCACGCCAGCGTCCTCGCCACCCACGATGAGCAGCGTGGGCGCAAGCACGGCCCTGAGGACGGCTTCGCCCGCCAGGTCGGGGCGGCCGCCGCGCGACACAACGGCGGCGATCTGGCCAGGGTGATGCGCCGCCACCCGCAGGGCCGAGGCCGCACCGGTGCTGGCGCCGAACAGGCCCACGGGCAAGCCGGCGGCGCCGGGCACCTTGCGCGCGAAACGTACCGCATGGTGCAGGCGCCCGGTGAGCAGGGCGATGTCGAAACGCGCCTCGTAGTCGAGGTCTTCGGCCGGGGTGAGCAGATCCACCAGCAGGGTGCCCACGCCCTCGGCCTGCAGAGCCTGCGCCACGAAGCGGTTGCGCGGCGACAGCCGTCCCGAGCCGCTGCCGTGGGAGAACACCACCACGCCCGAAGCTCCTTCGGGAAGATCCAGCAGGCCCTCCAGGCTGGCCGACCCCGCCGGCACGGCAACTGGTGCGGGCGCCGCGCTCATGGAACGCTGGCGCCCTTCGCTGGCTGCGCCAGCAACGCCACCACTTCTTCGTCCTCCACCTGTGCGAAGTCGTCATAGAACTGGCCCACGGCGTGGAATTCGTCAGGCGCCTCCAGGCACACCACTTCGTCGGCATGTGGACGCACCAGCGCCAGGCTGTCGGGCGCCGCCACCGGCACGGCGCACACCAGCCGCGCGGGGCCCCTGGCCCGGGCGGCGTGCAGCGCGGCCATCATGGTGGCGCCGGTGGCTAGGCCGTCGTCCACCACGATCACCGTGCGCCCTGCCGGGTCGATGGGCGGCCGGGCGGGCGTGTACTGCGCCCGGCGGCGGCGCAGCGTGTCGAGCTGGCATTGCTTCTCCCGCGCCAGGTAGGCCGTGTCGGCACCGACGCTCCCCGCGTGAGGCGCCACGTAGGTCCAGCCGGTTTCGTCCACGGCGCCCACGGCGAACTCGGCGCTGCCGGGCGAGCGCAGCTTGCGCACCAGCACCACGTCCAGTTCGCCCCCCAGGGCGTCGGCCAGCAGGCGACCCATGGCCACGGCACCGCGGGGAATGGCCAGCACCAGGGGGTTGGTGCCGTGGTAGCGCGCCAGCGCCCGGGCCAGGCGGCTGGCGGCATCGGCGCGTGACCGGAAGCGCGTCTTCATGATGGGTGCATCATGACGCGGGACGATGGCGCCGGTTTGATTTCGGGCAAATCGGCACATTCCAGGGCGCGCCTGGATGGGCGTAGAGTTGCTCTCGGCGAAGTCTGTCGCCGCTCACACCTTGAACCCCGCACAGCCATGAAGCAAATCATCCCCGAAACATCGGCCCAGGGCGACGCCGCGCGTGTGGTGGAGCGGCCCGACGGCTTCTACTGGCAGTCGCTCGACGGCGGCCGGGAGTACGGCCCCTTCGCCACCCTGCGCGAGGCAGTGCAGGACATGGAGCTCGCCGGAGAGGAATCCATCGAAGAAGGCGAGTCGCTCGCCGAGGCCGAGGCCGAAATAGGTATCTCCGGCTGGATCGACCCGGACACGGGCGAGCTGGCCGAGGCCACCATCACGCGCCTGGAAGACCACTGATGCGCAAACCGCAGCGCGGCTGAGAGGGGCTTGGCCGTGGGCGCCGCGCGCGAGACCTGGTCCGGCCGGCGCGGCTTCGTGCTGGCCGCCGTGGGCTCGGCGGTGGGCCTGGGCAGCATCTGGAAGTTTCCCTACGAGGTGGGTGCCAACGGCGGCAGCGCCTTCGTGCTTTTTTACCTGGCCGGGCTGGCGCTGGTGGTGGTGCCGCTGCTCATGGCGGAGTTCGCGCTGGGCCGCCGCGGCGGGCGCGACGCCATCGGCAGCATCACGGCCGTGGCGGCGGCCAGCGGCGCGAGCCAGCGCTGGAGCTGGCTCGGCGGGCTGGGCGTGCTGGCGGGGGCGCTGATCCTGAGCTTCTACTCCGTGATCGGCGGCTGGACGCTGGCCTACGCCTTCGACACCGCCCTCGCCGGCCTGGCGGGTGCGAGCGCGGCAGCCGCCCAGGCGCGCTTCGACGCGCTGCTGTCCGACCCGCTGCGCATGAGCGGCTACCACGGCCTGTTCATGGCGATCACCCTGGCCATCGTGGCGCGCGGCATCGGCGGCGGCATCGAGGCCGCCTGCAAGGTGCTGATGCCCATCCTGGTGGTGCTGCTCGGCGCGCTGGCCCTTTACGCGGCCTCGGGTGGCGGCTTCATGGCCACAGTGGCGTTCCTGTTCCGCCTCGACCTGCAAAATTTGGACGCGCGCGTGGCGCTGGAGGCGCTTGGCCTGGGGTTCTTCTCCATCGGCGTGGGCATCGCGCTGATGGTCACCTACGCAGCCTACGCCGACGCGAGCATCGACCTGCGGCGCGCCGCCATCGCCACCGTGGTGGCCGATACGGCCATTTCCTTCCTGGCGGGATTCGCGGTGTTCCCGCTGGTGTTCGCCAATGGCCTCGACCCCGCGGAGGGTCCGGGGCTGGTGTTCGTGACGCTGCCGCTCGCCTTTGCGCGCATGCCCCTAGGCACGCTGGCCGCGGTGGCCTTCTTCCTGTTGCTGTTCATGGCGGCGCTGGCCTCGGCCATCTCGCTGCTGGAGCTCGTGGCGGCGATGCTGATAGGGCAACGGGGCTGGCCGCGCCCCATGGCGGCAGCGCTGCCCGCGCTGCTGTGCTTCGCTGGCGGACTGGTGACGGTGCTGTCCTTCAACCACTGGGCGCAATGGCACCCGCTGGGCTTCCTGCCGGGACTGGGCGAAGCCACGCCCTTCGACCTGATCGACCGCCTCACCTCCGAGCTGCTGCTGCCGGTGGGAGGCCTGGCGGTGGGGATCCTGGGCGGCTGGGTGCTGCCGCCTGCGCTGTTCGAGCACGAGCTCGGACTATCGCCGCGGGGCGCGCGCTGGTTGCGCCGCCTGCTGCGCTGGACCGTGCCCGCCGCTATCCTCGCGGCGGCGTTTTCACCCCTGCTGCTCTGACCGGGGCAGCGGCGAACGGGTGCGCCCGGGCGGCGCGTTCGCGAGTGGCGCCATACACCAGCATCCCCACCCAATCGTGCAGCGCCGTCTGCCAGAGCAGCAGGCTGCCGGCCAAGGAGTATCGGGTGAGAGGTGTGGATCGGCAGGTCATGAAATCCACCGGGTAGGCGGTGACGTTGCAGCCCACGGCCTCGAATCCGGCCATGGCCCGGGGCATGTGCCAGGCGGAGGTCGCCAGCAGCCACGGTGCCCGGCAGGCTTCTCCCAGGAGGTGGGCCGCCTGGAGGGCGTTTTCGCGGGTGTTGCGGGAACCGCCCTCCAGCTGGACACGGCGCATGTCTACACCCTGTTCGGCGCGAACCGGCGGGCCATGTCCGCCTCGCTCATACCCGCGACCAGCAGACGCCCCTCGCCGCCGGAGTACACCAACCGCCAGTCGGGATGCCGGCGCAGCAGCTGCAGCGAAACGGTGAGGCGCTCAGCAGATTCTTCCAGGGTCACCTGCCCGTGAGCCAGGAAGAGGTCTGGGTGACCCATTCCGCCGCCCAGCACCAAGACGCCCTGGTGGCGGGCGAGGGACGCCTGCGGCGGGATCGGGTAACGGCTCTCCAGGGGGCGCAGCAGCGCATTGGGGATCGCCTGGAATCCCAGCAGCCCGAGGACCGCAAGGCCGGTCCACAGCATGGCCCGCGCGAGGCGTCGCCCGGGTGACGGGGTTGGCGGACCCTGCGCCCCCCGTAGCGGGCGGAAGGCCGGCAGAGCGCGGGACTGACGCAGGTTGCCCCGCGGGCTCAGGGCGACAGGCGCGCCACGCGCCAGGCTGCGCCATGGCGCGTGTACTGCAGCCGGTCGTGCAGACGGCTGGGCCGGCCCTGCCAGAACTCGAAGCAGCAGGGCTCAAGGCGGTATCCGCCCCAGTGGGGCGGACGAGGCGGATCATCGCCCATTTCGCGGGACACCTCGGCGATGCGCGCCTCCAGCATCTCGCGCCCGGGAATGACAGCGCTCTGGGTGGAGGCCCAGGCGCCATGGCGGCTGCCCAGCGGCCGCACCTTGAAGTACTCGTCGGATTCGTGCGCGGCCACCTTGTCCACGGCGCCATCGATGCGGATCTGGCGCTCCAGGTCGGGCCAGAAGAACAGCAGGGTGGCGTGGGCGTTCTCGGCCAGCTCGCGGCCCTTGCGGCTGGCGTAGTTGGTGAAGAATGTGAAGCCGCGCCGGTCGAACCCCTTGAGCAGCACGATGCGCGCCGCCGGCCGGCCCTCGCGCGTGGCGGTGGCGAGCGTCATGGCGTTGGGCTCGGCGATCTCGGCCCTGAGGGCCTCGTCGAACCAGCGCTGGAACTGGCCGAAGGGGTCGGCGGCCGCGTCCTGCTCGTCGAAGCGGGCCTTGAGGTATTCCTTGCGCAGATGGGCGATGGTCACGGCGGCGGGCGTAGGCGATGGAAAACCGCGAGTCTAGCCGAGGCGCTTCACCACCGAGGCGTCCTGCCCGAACAGCACCTTCTTCGCGTTCTCGTCCACGGTGGGCCTGGGGTTGACGGTGGCGGCCAGCGCGTAGGCGCGCTGCACCGCGGGCCGGGCGCGGATGGCCTCGAACCAGCGCCGCAAGTTGGGGAAATCCGCCAGGTCCTGGCGCTGGCGCTCGTGGGGCACGGTCCAGGGATAGCAGGCCATGTCGGCGATGGAGTAGTCGCCCGCCACGTAGTCGCGGCCGGCGAGGCGGCGGTCAAGCACGCCGTACAGGCGCGCCGTCTCCTTCACGTAGCGGTCCATGGCGTAGGGCAGTTTTTCGGGGGCGTACTGCACGAAGTGATGGTTCTGCCCGGCCATGGGTCCGAGGCCGCCCATCTGCCAGAACAGCCACTGCATCACCTCCACCCAGCCGCGGGTCTCGCGCGGCAGGAAGCGGCCGGTCTTGGCGGCCAGGTAGGTGAGGATGGCGCCGGACTCGAACACGGAAATGGGCTCACCCCCATCGCCAGGGTCGGTGTCCACCAGGGCCGGGATGCGATTGTTGGGCGCGATGCGCAGGAAGTCGGGCAGGAACTGCTCGCCGCGGCCGATGTTCACGGGCACGATGCGGTAGGCCAGCCCCGTCTCTTCCAGGAAAATGGTGATCTTGTGGCCATTGGGCGTGGACCAGTAGTGCAGTTCGATCATGGCGGCGGGCGGCAAGCGGGAAAAGGCGAGCGGCAAGAAGTATAGGCGCCGGCAGTCTCCCCGCCATGGCGCCTGCCGCCCGTTCCCGGTACCTTCGCGGCTTTCGGAATGAGACCCCCATGGATCGATACGACCTCATCTGCATCGGCGGCGGCAGCGGCGGCGTGGCCACCGCCAATCGCGCGGCCAGCCACGGCGCCCGGGTGGCGCTGGTGGAATCGGGCCGCCTGGGCGGCACCTGCGTGAACGTGGGGTGCGTGCCGAAGAAGATCATGTGGACGGCGGCCCAGATCGCCGAATCCTTGGAGGACGCCACCGGCTACGGATTCACGGTGCCGCCCCACGGGTTTTCCTGGGAACGGCTGGTGGCGGCGCGCGATGCCTACGTTCGCAGCCTCAACGCCGCCTATGAGCGCTATCTGCTGGGCAACGGCGTCACCCTGCTGCGCGGTCGCGCCACGCTGGCCGACGCTCGTACTGTGGCGGTGGGCGATGCGCGCCGCACCGCCGCGCACATCCTGGTGGCCACGGGCGGCCACCCGCGCGTGCCGGACATTCCCGGTGCGCAACTGGGCATCACCTCCGACGGCTTCTTCGCGCTCCAGGGCCGGCCGCGGCGCGTGGCGGTGGTGGGCGCGGGCTACATCGCCGTGGAACTGGCCGGCGTGCTGCACGCCCTGGGCAGCGAGGTGACGCTGTGCCTGCGGCGCGACCACTTCCTGCACGGCTTCGATGCCATGCTGCGCGATGCGCTCATGGGCCAAATGGAGGGCGGCGGCATAGCGGTGCGGCGCCCCTGCCGCCCTGCGCGC
>DAIPHN010000020.1:13598-26788 GCA_036771335.1 Burkholderiales bacterium | reverse complement strand
TGACGTAGGAGGGCATGAGCACCACGTTGCGGGCGATGAATGAACCGCGTCGCCCGGCCGCCGGCGGCACCACTCGAAAGCCCCCGGCCCGGAAATCGGCCTCGCCGTAGCCGGCGAACTTGGGGTCCACCTTGTCGAAGTAGTTGGTGTAGCCGTCGCGGATCACGCCGTTTTCGGCCAGGCGGAAGGACAGCAGCACGGCCTTCTTGATCCACTGGTGGGTGAACCACTGGTCGCCACGCTTTTCCGCCACGCGCAGCCGGCCGGTATCGAGGCCGGCGATGGTTTCGTCCACGGCGGCCCGCAGGGCGGCCGGCGCGGAGGCGGGGCTGAGGCTGGCGCGGGTTTCCCACGCTTCTTCCACGATGCTGGCAAGGTCGGACATAGGTTCTCGGAGAGGTTACGGGCGGTTGTTCGAGTCGCGGCCCAGCAGGTCCGCCATGCGGCGCGCAGCCTCGGTGCACTCGGCGAGCGGCGCCACCAGCGCCACGCGCACGAATCCGGTGCCTGGATTGACGCCATGGGCCTCGCGTGCCAGGAAACTACCAGGCAGTACGGACACATTGTAGCGGGCGAACAATTCCCGGGCGAAGCGCCGGTCGTCCCCGCCCACGGGAAGCCACAGATAGAAGGCGGCATCCGGACGCGACACGGACATCGCCCCGGACAAGATGCCGATGACCGCGTCAAACTTCTCCCGGTACAGCCTGCGATTCTCGCGCACGTGGGTTTCGTCGCGCCAGGCGGCAACGCTGGCGGCCTGGCCCGCGGGGCTCATGGCGCTGCCGTGATAGGTGCGATAGAGCAGGAAATCTCGCAGCACCTGCCGGTCTCCGGCAGCAAAACCCGACCGCATGCCGGGGACGTTCGAGCGTTTCGAGAGGCTGCTGAACACCACCAGACGAGGGTACCCGATGCGCCCCAGTGCTCGAGCCGCCCCGAGGGCGCCCAGCGGCGGCTGCCCTTCGTCGAAGTGGATTTCCGAGTAGCACTCGTCCGCGGCGATCACGAATCCGTACTGGTCAGACAGATCAAAGAGGCGGCGCCACTCCTCGAGCGACATGATCCGGCCGGTGGGATTGCCCGGCGAGCATACGTACACCAGCTGTGTGGTTCGCAGCACCGGCTCGGGGATGGCGTTGAAGTCGCACGCGAACCCGTTGTCGGGGGACTGGTTCACGAACCACGGACGCGCGCCTGCCAGCAGGGCAGCCCCCTCGTAGATCTGGTAGAAGGGGTTGGGCATGACCACCACCGGGTCGGGCCGGGTACGATCCACCACCGCTTGGGCGAAGGCGAACAGCGCCTCGCGGCTGCCGTTGACCGGCAACACCTCTTCGGCCGGATCGGGCGGTGGAATGCGGTGCCGCGCAGCCAGCCACGCACTGATGGCCTCGCGCAGCGCCAGCGAACCCACGGTGGCGGGGTAGCTGGAAAGACATCGGGGGTCTGCGCTCAGCGCGTCGACAATGAAAGGTGGGGTGGCGTGCTTCGGCTCGCCGATGGACAGATTCACCTGCACGTGGTCCCGGGACGGCACGATGCCCCGGTGCAAGTCGGCAAGCTTCTGAAAGGGGTAGGGCTGAAGCCGTACGAGATCGGGATTCATGGCCGGTAGTCGCCTCGTCGGAGTCGTGTCGCGGTGAACTTCCAGGGCGGGCGGTGGCGATGATTATAGGGTCCAGGTCAACATCTGCACCACGCGAGCCGCTGTGCCAGGGGTCCGCGTGCGTTGTCCGCCTGTTGAACAATTGGCTAGAATCCGCTTCAACCAAAGCCCATCCGCCTGGCTCGGAAACGACGCCAGGCGATTGTTTTATTGGCGTTCCAGAAGACGGGACGCTTGCCACCCACGGACCTTTCGCGAAACCCTCCGCTCGTGCGACTCACCCACATCAAGCTCGCCGGGTTCAAGTCCTTCGTGGACCCCACCCACATCGCCCTTCCGGGGCAACTGGTGGGCGTGGTGGGGCCCAACGGCTGCGGCAAGTCCAACGTGATCGATGCGGTGCGCTGGGTGCTGGGCGAATCTTCCGCCCGGCACCTGCGCGGCGAGAGCATGGAGGACGTGATCTTCAACGGTTCGGGCGATCGGCGCCCGGCCAACCGTGCCAGCGTGGAGCTGGTGTTCGACAACAGCCTCGGCAGGGCCGCAGGGGCGTGGTCGCAGTACGCCGAGATCTCCATCAAGCGGGTGCTCGAGCGCGACGGCCAGTCCGCCTATTTCATCAACAACACGGCGGTGCGCCGCCGTGACGTGACCGACATCTTTCTCGGCACCGGGCTTGGCGCCCGCGCTTATGCGATCGTCGAGCAGGGCATGATTTCCCGGGTGGTTGAGGCGCGGCCAGAGGAGTTACGGGTGTTCCTCGAAGAGGCGGCGGGCGTTTCCCGCTACCGTGACCGCCGCAAGGAGACCGAGGCGCGGCTCGAGGACACCCGCGAGAACTTGCTGCGGGTGGACGACATCCGCGGCGAATTGAAGGCCCAGATCGCGCACCTGGAGGCGCAGGCGGAGGCCGCGGAGCGTTACCGGGACATCGAGGCGCGGCTGCGGCGCACGCAGCAGCTGCTGTGGGCCACGCGCCGTAACGACGCCGCCGCCGCGCGCCTCAAGGCCGCCCGCGAGATCGATGCCCTGACGGTCCAGATCGAGCAGTCCGGCGCCGCCCTGCGCGAATCCGACAGCCGCATCGAGTCGCTGAGAGAGGCGCACTACGCCGCCGGGGAGGCGGTTCACGCCGCCCAGGGCCGGCTCTATGAAACCAACGCGGAACTGGCGCGTGCGGAGCAGGAATTGCAATTCCTGCGCGCCAGTCGTGACCGAGCCCTTGCCCGCCGCGATGCCTTCGCGAGCCAGATCTCCGAGCAGGCCGCGCGGCGCGACCAGCTTCATGGGGCGCTGGATCACGCGCGCCTGCAGCGCGCGTCCGCGGAAGCCGCCTCGGCGCAGCGCACCGAGGCCGCCGCCGCCGCACGCGAAGCTCTGCCTGCTGCCGAGCACGCCTATCGCGAAGCCCGCGCGCGTGCCGATTCGGCGCAGCAGGCGCTCGCCGAAGCGCGCGGCGAGCGAGAGGTGGCAACCACTCGCCGCGGGCATGCCGAGCGCGTGAGGGCGCAGCTCGAGGCCCGCCGCCAGCGCTTGTCCCAGGAATTGCTCGCCACCGTGCTGCCCGATGCCGGAGAGGTGCAGCGGCTGCGGGCGCAGAGAAGCGATCTGGAGGCGCAACTTGCTGCCCAGCGCGCCAGCCAGCAGGGTCTGGAAGCGGCGCTGCCCGCGCGGGAGGCGCACTTGCAGCAACTTGCCCACCGTGCCCAGGACCTGCAGCAGCGCCGCGCCGCTCTCGAGGCCCGCCGTCACGCGCTCGCGAGCCTTCAGCAGCAGGTGGGTACCAGCGAGCAGATGAATGCGTGGCTCGGGCAGCACGGCCTGTCCGATCGGGTGAAGCTCTGGCAGAAGGTGCGCGTGCGACCCGGCTGGGAAGCCGCCCTGGAGGCAGTGCTGCGCGAGCGCCTCAACGCCATCCAGGTGGACGACCCGGTCACGTTGTCCGACTGGTTCGGCGCGTCGCCGCCCGGCAAGCTCTCGGTTTACCGCGCCGATGCTGGGGGCGGGGCCGCGGCGCTGCTGCCTGCGCCGGCAGGCCTGGAACGCCTGCTGGATTACGTGGAAACGGACGACCCTGGCGCGCGCGAGGTGCTGCACGAGTGGCTGGAAGGCGTGTTCGCGGCGCCCTCGGTGGCCATGGCGCAGGCGGCTGCGGCCGGCCTTGGCGCCGGCCAGGCGGTGGTGTCCCGGGAGGGACACCTGTTCACCCGGCGCTCCGCGGGGTTTTACGCCCCCGACTCGGAGATTCATGGCCTTCTGGAGCGCAAGCGCGAGATCGAACAGCTCGACGGCGAACTGCCGCCCCTGGAGGTGCAGTGGGACGAGGCCCGCCGCGACCTGGCGGCCGGGCAGGCAGAGCTCGCCGAGCACCGCAAGGCCATCGAGCGGCTGCGCGCCTCCTGCGCCGAGCTGGCCCAGCAACGCCACGCGGTGGAACTGGAGGAAGTGCGCGCCGCCCAGGCATACGAGCAGGCCAGCAACCGTCGGGCCCGGATCGAGCGCGAGCTTGCCGCCATCGAGGCCGAACACGTCGCCGAGTCGGAGGCGCTCAGCGCGGCAATCACCACCCTTGAGGCCCTGGAGCAACGGCTTGGCACGCTGGAAGCGACGCTGTCCCGGGCGCAGCAGCACTACCGCGCGGCGGATGAGCAGCTGGCAGGGGCGCGCGAGCTGGCCGCGGACACCGAGCGCCGGGCCAGGGACAGTGTGTTCGAAGCCCGCGCTTTGGGCGCCCGCATCGCGGAGCTGGAAACCGCCGGCGCCGCCGCGAACGATGCGATCGAGCGGGCCCGGCAGGGCCTGGGCGAGGCGGAGCAGGAGGCTCTGGGCTTCGAGGAGGGGCCCATTGCGCAACGCATGGACGCGGTGCTGTCCGCTCGGCGGGGCTGCGAGCAGACGCTTGCCGGGCTGCGCGATGCGCTCGCCGAGGCGGAGGCAGCCATGCGCGGCGCGCAACAGCAGCGTCTGGCAGTGGAGCAGGGGATCGAGCCCTTGCGCAATCGCCTGGGCGAGCAGCGGCTAAAGGAGCAGGAGGCGCGGCTGGCCGAGGAAAATTTCGCCTCGCAGCTTGCTGAGACCCACGCCGACGAGGCCGCCCTGGCTGAGGGGCTGGCCGGCGCGCCGCGGCCCGGCACTCTGCAGGGCGACATCGCACGGTTGAGCGAGCAGCTCGCGGCTCTGGGCGCGGTCAACCTCGCCGCCCTCGAGGAGCTCGGCAGCGCACGCGAGCGCAGCGGGTTTCTGGATGCCCAGTCGGCCGACCTCAACGAGGCCATGAGCACCCTCGAAGACGCCATCCGGCGCATCGACCGCGAGACCCGCGAGCGGCTGCAGGCAACGTTCGAGGCCGTGAACCGCAACCTGGCCGAATTGTTCCCGGTGCTGTTCGGCGGCGGCGAGGCCAGGCTGGTGATGACCGGCGAGGAGATTCTCGATGCCGGGGTACAGATCGTGGCGCGCCCGCCCGGCAAGAAGAACGCTTCCATCCACTTGCTCTCCGGAGGGGAGAAGGCGCTCACGGCAATGTCGCTGGTGTTTTCCCTGTTCCGGCTAAACCCCGCGCCCTTCTGCCTGCTTGACGAGGTGGACGCGCCGCTGGACGACAGCAACACCGTACGCTTCTGCGACCTGGTGCGCACCATGGCCGAGCACACGCAATTCATCTTCATCAGCCACAACAAGATCACCATGGAGTTGGCGCGACAGCTGGTGGGCGTGACGATGCCCGAGCCGGGCGTTTCGCGGGTAGTGGCCGTGGACATGGAAGAGGCGCTGCGCATGCGCGAGGAGAAGGCGGTTGCCTGAGAGGCCGAAAATCCATGAGTGAGTTCGATCTGCGCTGGAGCTTGTTGCTGCTGGGCGCCGTGGTGGTGGCGGGCGTGATTGCCTTCAACCGCCTGCAGGAGCGCAGTTTCCGCCGCCTGGCGGAGCGTGCCTTGCCGAAGCCGAGTGACGACGTGTTGATGGACGAGGCGCTCAGTTCGCCGCGCCTGCCCGTTGATGCGCTGCCCGACGCGCCGGACCTCCCCGATCTTCCCTTCGCCTCCGATGCTGTGGTTGCGCCGCATCCCGTGGCTGCGGCTGCGCAGGCCGTTCCCGCGGCCCCGCTCGGCGCGGCTCCGGCTGCTCCGCCGGCGCCGGCTTCCGCCACGACATCCCCCGAGGCGGCAATCGACTTCCCAGCGCTGCTGCGCGCGCCGCAACCGCTGTCCCAGCCCGCCCTTGACGAGCTCGCGGCGCAACTGGCGGGCTTGCTGCGGCCCGTGGAACTCTCGGCCATGGACGAAGCCAGTGGACAGTGGGTGGCGCTCCCCGAACATGGTGGCGGACGGTTCCGCACCCTGAGGGCGGGATTGCTGCTGGCCAATCGGCAGGGGTTTGCCTCGCTGCAGGACCTGGAGGACTTCTCACGCGCTCTGCGTGGGTTCGCCGCGCGCATCGAGGCCGACGTGATGATTCCCGATGCCGCCCCCTTCGAAGCCCGGGCACGCCAGCTCGACGCACTGTGCGCGGACGTGGACGTCGCGGTGGGCCTGAGCGTGGTGGCTCGCGCCGGGCAGGTGTTTGCGGGTGCCACGATCCGCGCGCTCGCGGAGTCGGCCGGCATGCGCCTCATGCCAGACGGACTTTTCCACGCCGAAGGCGACGCCGGAGCGCCGCATTTCACCCTCGACAATCAGGCCCCGGAGCCGTTCTTCGCTGAAACGCTGCGCACTCTTTCCACCCCTGGAATCACTTTCGTGCTGGAGGCGCCGCGCGCTGCCGGTGGCCTTGCCAGCTTCGATCGCATGGTGGCCGTGGCGCGCCAGTTCGCCCAATCCCTTGACGGGCTGATCGTGGACGACAACCGCCGCGGCCTCGACGAAGCGGGGCTGGATACCGTGCGCCGCACGGTGGCGGGCGTGTACGCGCGCATGAACTCCGCCGGCATCGCTCCCGGCGGCCCACTGGCGCAGCGGCTGTTTCGCTGATGGCGGTGCCGCCGCAGGCCGCGGCGCGGGCCGCCTTCCTGCGCGCGGAGGTGGAGCGTCTCAACCACCTCTATTACGTGCTCGATGCGCCCGACGTTCCGGACGCGGAGTACGACCGCCTGTTCCGGGAGCTGCAGGGTCTTGAGGCCGCCCACCCTGAGCTTCAGCGCCCTGACTCGCCCACGGCGCGTGTGGGTGGAGCACCCGCGGCCGCCTTCGCTTCCGTGCAGCACGCCGTGCCCATGCTGTCGCTGGGCAATGCCTTCGAGGATGCCGACGTGCGCGGCTTCGACCGGCGGGTGCGCGAGCTCACCGGCGAGGAAGAAGTGGAGTACGCCGTGGAGCCCAAGTTCGACGGCCTGGCGGTGAGCCTCACCTATGTGCAGGGCCAGCTCGTGCAGGGCGCCACCCGGGGCGATGGCAGCAGCGGCGAGGATGTCACCGCCAACTTGCGCACGGTTCGCGCCGTGCCCCTGTCCATCGTGGCGCCGGGGTTGCCCGAACTGCTGGAGGTGCGCGGCGAGGTGCTCATGCTGCGGCGCGATTTCGAGCGGCTCAACCGGGATCAGGCGGTGCGCGGCGAGAAGGCCTTTGCCAACCCGCGCAACGCGGCAGCAGGCTCGTTGCGCCAGCTCGATCCGCGTGTGACCGCCTCGCGCAAGCTGTCCTTTTTCTGCTACGGCATTGGACGCGTGGAGGGCGGCGCAGTGCCCGCCGACCGGCACGCGGCTCAGATGGCCTGGCTTGCGGCGCGGCGTTTTCCCGTGAGCGGCGAGCGCGACGTGGTGCGCGGCGCCGACGGCCTGCTGGACTACTACCTGCGCATCGGTGCGCGCCGCGCCGCACTGCCCTTCGACATCGACGGCGTGGTCTACAAGGTGGACCGGCTCGATCTTCAGGCGATGCTGGGGTTCGTCTCGCGCGCGCCGCGCTTCGCCCTGGCCCACAAGTACCCTCCGGAGGAAGAGCTCACCGAAGTGCTGGACATTCAGGTGCAGGTAGGCCGCACCGGGGCGCTCACGCCCGTGGCGCGCCTCAGGCCGGTGTTCGTGGGCGGCGTCACGGTCACCAATGCCACGCTGCACAACGAGGACGAGGTGCACCGCAAGGACGTGCGGGTGGGCGACACGGTGGTGGTGCGGCGCGCCGGCGACGTGATCCCCGAGGTGGTGTCGGTGGTGATGGCGCGCCGGCCGGCTGCAGCGCTGCCCTTCACCCTGCCGGCGAACTGCCCGGTGTGCGGATCCGCCGTGGTGCGTCCGGCCGGCGAGGCCGTGTCGCGCTGCAGTGCCGGCTTGTACTGCGCCGCCCAGCGCAAGCAGGCGCTGCTGCACTTCGCCTCGCGCCGCGCGATGGACATCGAGGGCCTGGGCGAGCGGCTGGTGGACCAGCTCGTGGACGCTCAACTGGTGCGCAGCCCGGCGGACCTGTACCGGATCGACACGGCCACGCTGGCCGCCCTCGACCGCATGGGCGAGAAGTCCGCCGCCAACCTGGGAGAAGCCATCGACCGCAGCCGGCGCACTACCCTGGCGCGCTTCCTTTTCGCTCTGGGAATCCGCAACGTGGGCGAGGCCACGGCGCGCGACCTGGCGGCGCACTTCGGGTCGCTGGAGGCGGTGCTGAATGCCAGCGAGCAGGCGTTCCAGGACGTTCCCGACGTGGGCCCGGTGGTGGCGCGCAGCATTGCCCAGTTCCTGGGCGAGGCCCACAACCGCGAGGTGATCCAGGCGCTGGTGGCTGCGGGCGTGCAATGGGATGAGAGCACCGGCCGGGCGTCCGCGGCGCCGCTGCCCCTGGCGGGCACCAGTTTCGTGCTCACGGGGACGCTGCCCGGCCTCACCCGCGAGCAGGCCAGGGCGCGCATCGAGGCCCTGGGCGGAAAGGTTGCCGGCAGCGTGTCCGCCCGCACCCATTACGTGGTGGCGGGCGCGGATCCCGGATCGAAGTACGAGAAGGCCGTGGCGCTGGGCATTCGTATCCTCGACGAAACCGCCTTGCTAGAATTGCTCGCGCAGGCCGACGAGGGGCGTAGCTAGCGCACACCCGGCCGGATCGCCCCCCACGCCCCGCCCCTTCCTTCGAGACGCACTCCATGAAACCTGTCACCACCGCCGTGTTTCCCGTCGCCGGCCTGGGCACCCGGTTTCTGCCCGCCACCAAGGCGAGCCCGAAGGAGATGCTGCCGGTGGTGGACAAGCCGCTCATCCAGTACGCCGTGGAAGAGGCGGTGCGCGCCGGCATCACCCAGATGGTGTTCATCACCGGCAAGAACAAGCGCGCCATCGAAGACCACTTCGACAAGGCCTTCGAGCTGGAGGCGGAACTCGAGGCGCGCGGCCGCACCGCGCTGCTGGAATCCGTGCGCGACATCGTGCCGCGCAACGTGAGCTGCGTATACGTGCGCCAGCCCGAGGCCCTCGGCCTCGGCCACGCCGTGCTCTGCGCCCGCCCCGTGGTGGGTGACAACCCCTTCGCCGTGATCCTGGCCGACGACCTGATCGACGGCGAGCCTGCCGCGCTGGCGCAGATGGTGGAGGTGTACCAGGAGCGCCAGTCCTCGGTGATCGCCGTGCAGCCCATCCCGCCGGAGGAGTCCAACCGCTATGGCGTGGTGAAGCCGGAGGAGGGCTCCCAGGGGCGGCTGCGGCGCATCACCGGCATCGTGGAGAAGCCCGCGCCGGCCGAGGCGCCCTCCAACCTCGCGGTGGTGGGGCGCTATCTGCTCACTCCCAAGCTGTTCCATTTTCTCGAGCGCATCGGCAAGGGTTCGGGCGGCGAGATCCAGCTCACCGACGGCATCGCCCAGCTGCTCTACCACGAGGCGGTGTTCTCCTGGGAGTTCCACGGCACGCGCTACGATTGCGGCTCGAAGCTCGGCTATCTCATGGCCAACTTCGTCTATGCCCTCAAGCACCCGGAAGTGGGTCCGCAGTTCGCGGCGTTCGCGGCGGCCGCCGTGGGCGGCAAGGGTGGCTGAAGGCATGGAGCCTTCGCGCGCCTGGGCCTTGCTGGATGCTGCCGACTGCGTGGTGGACGCCGCCGCCAGTGCCGCGGCCGTGGCGCGGGTGGCCGCCGAGATCACGAGCAGTCTGTCGGAGCGCCAGCCGCTGGTGCTCGTGGTGATGGGCGGGGGCGTGGTGTTCGCGGGGCAATTGCTGCCGCAGCTGCGCTTCCCCCTGGACTTCGACTACCTCCACGCCACCCGCTACGGTCCCGGGACCACCGGCGGCAAGCTGTCCTGGAAGGCCATGCCGCGCGAACCGGTGGCGGGCCGCACCGTGCTGGTGGTGGATGACATCCTCGATCAGGGCAACACGCTGGCCGCCGTGCGCCAGTGGCTGCTCGACCAGGGTGCCGCCGAGGTGCTTTGCGCGGTTTTCTGCGACAAGGCCACCGGACAGGCCAAGCCCGTGAGGGCCGACTTCGTGGGTGTGAGCGTGCCGGATCGCTACGTCTTCGGCTTCGGCATGGACGTGAACGGCGCGTGGCGCAACCTTCCGGCGGTGTACGCGTTGAGGGGGACGCCGTGACCGGCGCGACCATGAGCGGGGCGCCTCTGGGCATTATCGGCGGCAGCGGTCTCACGCAACTGGCCGAACTGGATGCGCGGCACCGGGAGGTGGTGCGCACACCCTACGGCGAGCCCTCCGGACCCCTTACGTTCGGTTCGCTGGCCGGCGGGGCGGCGGTGTTCCTGGCTCGCCATGGCCACGGACACACCATCGCACCCCACGAGGTGAATTACCGCGCCAACCTGTGGGCTCTGCGCCACGCCGGCGTACGGCGCGTGGTTTCGGTGGTATCCGTGGGTGGCATCCGCGCGGACCTGGGCCCCGGGGTCATTGCTGTGCCTCACCAGCTGCTCGACTACACCTGGGGCCGGCACAGCACCTTCTTCGAAGGTCCGGACCAGCCTGTCACCCACGTGGACTTCACCCATCCCTTCACCGCCGTGGCGCGCGAGGCCATCCTGGTGGCCGCCTCGGCCGCGGGCGAGCCCGTGGTGCCCGAGGGCGTGTACGCCACCACCCAGGGCCCGCGCCTGGAAACCGCCGCGGAGATCGACCGGCTGGAGCGCGACGGCGCCACCATGGTGGGCATGACCGCCATGCCCGAGGCGGTCCTGGCCCGCGAAATCGGCCTCGAGTATGCCGCCCTGGCGGTGGTGGCCAACCACGCCGCCGGCCGCGGCCACAGCGGCGCCGGCATCCGGCTCGAGGACATCCGCCACGTTTTGCAGCAGGGCATGGCGCGCGCGCGCCGCATCCTGCAGACCCTGTCGCAAGCCCATGGCGGTACGTGAGGTCATTCGCTGGGGCGATCCGCGCCTGCTCCAGCCAGCGAGGCCCGTGGAGCGTTTCGACACGGACGAGTTGCGCGCCCTGGTGCGTGATCTGGAGGACACCATGGCCGCCCTGCAGGGCGCCGGCATCGCGGCACCGCAGATCGCCGTGCCGCTGCAGGTGGTGATCTTCGGCGGCAGTCCTTCGGCCCGCTACCCCGAAGCGCCTGAGGTGCCCTATACGGTGCTCGTGAACCCTGTGCTCGAACCTCTCGACAACCACATGGAGGAGGGGTGGGAGGGCTGCCTTTCGGTGCCGGGCATGCGCGGTTTGGTGCCTCGCCACCGCCGGCTGCGTTACCGCGGCTGCGATGCCCGGGGCGCGCCCATCGAGCGGGTGGCCGAGGGATTCCATGCCCGGGTGGTGCAGCACGAGTGCGACCACCTGGCCGGCATCCTCTACCCCATGCGCGTGCGAGACCTGCGCAACTTCGGCTTCGCCAACGTGCTGTTCCCGAATCAGGCGGGCGCGGACGACTGACCGGCGCCAGCCCGTCGCACCCGGGGGCCCTCAAACCTCCACGCGCCGTGCCGGAGCGTGATGCTGCCCTCGGTCCTGCGGCCCGGGCCCGCTCCGGGCCGCTCCCTCAAGTCCTGGCAGGTGCTGCCGTTAAACGCCTGTGACAGCGGTTTAAGGCCTTCACTGGCGAGGACACCAAAGTCAAAGTGTTGCTTCTTAACCTTTGATTTCGTCTAGAGGGATTTCCAAATGTCTCAAGTCATCAGTACCAACGTTTCGTCGCTCAACGCGCAGCGCAACCTCAACAGTTCCCAGGGTGTTCTCAACGAGGCCATCCAGCGCCTGTCCAGCGGCCTGCGCATCAACGGCGCCAAGGACGACGCAGCCGGCCTTGCCATCTCCGAGCGCATGTCGACGCAGATCCGCGGCCTGAACCAGGCGGCGCGCAATGCCCAGGACGCCATCTCCCTGGCCCAGACTGCCGACGGCGCCCTTGGTTCGACGGCGAGCTCGCTCGGCCGCATCCGCGAGCTGGCGGTTCAGGCGGTCAACGCGTCGAATAATGCGTCGGACCGAGCTGCGCTCAATGCCGAGGCGCAGAACATGATCGCCGAGGTGGACCGCATCGCCACCCAGACTGTCTTCAACGGCAACCGCATCCTGAGCACCTCGGGCGGGTTCTCCGCCACCTTCCAGGTGGGCAGCAACGTGGGCGAAGTGATCTCAACCACGGTGGACAACGTCTCCACCTCGCAGCTGGGGGTGTCCACCAACTACGGCACCATCGCTGGCGAGAGCGGCGCCACTTTTTCGGCTCGCATGCGCACCCAGTCCACCAACGCCCTGTCCAGCGCGACGCTGAACGGCGCCTCGCTGGCCAACGTGAGTGCCGGCAACACCGCGGCCGAGAAGGCTGCCGCGGTGAACAACTCGTCCTCGGGCGTGTCGGCCTTCACCTACGGCAACGCGCTGGTGGGTACCGCCAACACCGCCGATGGCTCGGCTGCTACCGCCTCGGGCGACGTGGTGATCAACGGCGTCAGCGTCGGCGCCACCGCGGGCGGCACCGTGGCGCAATGGGTCACGGCGATCAATGCGGCCACCGGCCAGACCGGTGTGGCCGCGGACGCCACCGCTGGCGGAACGCTGGTTCTGTTCAATGCCACGGGAACGACACCTTCTGCTTCCGACAAGGCGATTTCCGTCACGGTGAACACGGCGGCCGCCGCCACGGCGCTGGGCCTCAGCCAGGGCACCACCGCCTTGGCAGCCGGTCAGAATGGCGCGCTGGTGCTGAGCGGCGCCGTGGGTCAGACGGGACTCACGGCCGACGGCACGACAACCGCTGGTGCCCTGGAAGGCAGCGCGGCGGATGCCACCATCGCGATCTCGAGCACCACGCTGGCCAGCGTCAACCTCAGCTCGGTGGCCGGTGCCAACCTGGCCATCATCGCGGCGGACCAGTCCCTGACCACGGTCAACAGCGCCCGGGCGCGCATGGGCGCACTGCAGAACCGCATCGAGACCACCATCTCCGGCCAGCAGACCATGTCCGACAACCTCTCGGCGGCGCGCTCGCGCATCCGGGATGCGGACTTCGCCCAGGAGACGGCCAAGCTCACCCGCGGGCAGATCCTGCAGCAGGCTGGCACCGCCGTGCTGGCACAGGCCAACGCGATCCCCAACAACGTCCTGTCGCTGTTGCGGTAAGCGCTCGGGGGGGCGGGGCGCGCCAGGGGGGGGGGGCAGGGGCGAGGGGGGAGCGGCAAGGGAGCAGGGGGAGGGAAGAAAAGCACCCAAACCGAC
>DAIPHN010000020.1:0-13588 GCA_036771335.1 Burkholderiales bacterium | reverse complement strand
GGCCTGTCTCTGTTTCGGGATGCGCGCGGGGGTCCGTCCCGCGAAGCCGGGCCGGCCCTGAGCGCTGCCGTCTCGGCCTAGAGACATGGTGATGAACATCACAGCCGCATCAAGCCAGACGCCGCTTGGCAAGAGTCCGCACTCCGCGGCAAGTCTTGCCGGGGCGCTGCCTGGCGGCGCCGCGGCAGCACCCGGTCCGGTGGTTCAGCAAACCGGGGTGGGAGCAGCGCTTGCCGCAGGGGGGCTCGCGGAAGTGCAGAAGGCAGCGAACCGGGCACAGGAGATGCTAGGACGAACCGCGTCGTCATTGAAATTCGCTGTGGACGATGCAACTGGCACGGTGGTGGTGAAGGTCGTGGACACGGAAACCGAACAGGTGATCCGCCAGATCCCGTCGGAGGAAATGCTCGCCATCGCCCGCAACATGGAACAGTTGAAGGGACTGCTGCTGAAGCGCGAAGCCTGATCCGCGCCGCCGGCCGCTTCGCCCCTTCCGAGACCCGACACAACAAGCTATCCGCGAGAGCATTCCCATGGCCCTATCCTCGCCCGGCATTGGCTCCAACATCGACGTGAACGGCATCGTCAGCCAGCTCATGACCGTGGAGCGCAGGCCGCTTGCCGCCCTGGATCGCCGCGAGGCAGGTTTTCAGGCGGAGCTCACCGCCTACGGAACGCTGCGCGGCGCGCTGGCGGCGCTCAAGTCGGCCGCCGATGCGCTGGATGATCCGGCGCGTTTCCTGGCCGCCGCCCTCGGCTCCAGCGACACGTCGGTGGTCACCGGTTCCGCTTCCGCCGGATCCTCGCGCGGCAGCTTCAGCGTGCAGGTGGAACAGCTGGCCCAGCGCCAGTCCCTCATGGCCACGGGCCAGGCGTCCGCGGACGCCGCCATTGGCTCGGGCGTCGCCACCACGATCACCATCGAGCGCGGCACCATCAGCGGGGGAACCCTCGCGAACGGGATCTACACCGGAGCCGCCTTCACGCCGGCCCCGGCGGCCACGGCCGGAACGGTGACCATCACGTCCACCAACAACACGCTTGCCGGCATTCGCGATGCCATCAACGCAGCCAACGTGGGCGTCAGAGCGAGCATCGTGCGCGACGGGTCCGCCGCGCCCTTTCGCCTCGTGCTGCAGGGGGCCGACAGCGGTGCGGCCAACAGCCTGCGGGTGAGCGTGGGCGGCGATGCCGCCGTGGGTAGCCTGCTGGCCCATGACCCGGCGGGCACGCAGAACCTCACCCAGACCGCGGCTGCCCAGGACGCCAAGGCACAGGTGGACGGGGTGCCTCTGCGCAACCGTTCGAACGTGTTCGCCGACGTGATGGACGGCGTGAGTCTCACGGTGGCAAAGACGGGGACGGCAACCGTCACGGTGACAAACGCCAGCGCCGCGGTGACCCAGTCGGTCCGGGATCTGGTCAAGTCCTACAACGACTTCAACAAGTCGCTTGGCGACCTGAGCCGCAGCGATCCCGCCCGCAAGGTGAGCGGCGTGCTGTCGGGCGACAGCGCAACGCGCACCCTGCTGTCGCAGTTGCGCGCCACGCTCACCGCCAGCGTGACGGCGGGCGGTGCCACGGATCCGACCACACTTTCGCAGGTCGGCCTGTCTTTCCAGCGCGACGGCTCGCTTGCCCTGGACGCCGCCCGCCTGAGCAGCGCGCTCGACGCCAGCCCCGAGGCGGTGGCTCGTCTGTTCGCCTCCGGCGCTCGGCCCACCGATGCGCAGGTCCGTGTGCTCGCCACGGGAAGTTCCAGCCAGCCGGGCAGCTATGCGGTGAACGTCACCTCCATGCCCACGCAGGCAAGCGTAACTGGCAGCGCCGCCGCCGCGCTCACCATCGCGGCGGGCGTGAACGATACCCTGGCGGTGAGCGTGGACGGCACCGCGGCCACGGTCACCCTGGCCGCCGGCACCTACACGGCGGCCTCCCTGGCCTCTCAGGTGCAAAGCGCGGTCAATGGCGCCGCTTCACTGGTGTCCGCCAGGGCGGCCGTGACGGTCAGCGAGTCGGGCGGCGTGCTGACGCTGCGTTCCCTGCGCATCGGCGCAGCCTCGACCTTGACGGTGTCTGGCAATGCCGCCGCGGACCTGTTCGGTGCCACGCCCGCGGTGGCCGCGGGTACCGCCGCGGCTGGCGCCATCGGCGGCGTGGCGGCTCTGGGCGAGGGCCGCCGCCTCAAGGCGGCCACGGGCAGCGGCGTGGAAGGGATGGAAGTGGAGATCACTGGCGGGGCCGCGGGATCGCGGGGTACGGTGGAATTCGGCCGTGGCCTCGCGTGGCGGCTCAACGCTCAGCTCGACGGCGTCCTGGGCAGCGGCGGCCTGCTCACCCAGCGCTCCGACGGCATCAATCGCAGTATCGGCGACATCGGCCGCCAGCGGGAGGATCTCTCCCGCCGCCTGGAGTCGGTGGAGAAGCGCCTGCGCGCCCAGTTCACGGCGCTGGATGGCGTGGTTTCCAGCCTCATGGCCACCAGCAGCTACCTGTCGCAACAGCTGGCCTCCCTCAACGGCAACCAGTCGCGTTAGCCGCGACATCACTGCAAGGAAAGGTGTGATGAACCCCTATCAGTCCAGCGGCGCCGCAGCCCGGGCCTACGCCACTAACGAAGTGCAGAGCGGCGTGCTTGCCGCCAGCCCGCAGATGCTGATCGTCATGCTCTACGACGGCGCCATCCGGGCCATCGCCACCGCCAAGTCCTACCTCGCGCGTGGCGATCTGGCCGCCAAGGGCGAGGCTCTTTCCAAGGCCATCGGCATCGTGGACGAGGGCCTGAAGGGGTCTCTGCACGCCGAGTCGGCCGGCGAAATCGGCGCCAACCTCGTGTCGCTGTACGACTACATGGTGCGCACCCTGCTGCAAGCCAATCTGCGCAACGACATTGCGTTGATGGACGAGGTGGCGGGCCTGCTTCGCGAGCTGAAGGAGGCCTGGGAACTGGTGGCCCGCGGCCATACTCGTCAGCAGGACTCCGGCGCCGAACCGCCCGCTCGCGGCCACGGCCGGGTGCTGAGCTACGGAAAGGCCTGATGGCCGTGAGCGCTGCCAGCTTCCTGCCCGTCTGGGAGCAAGCCCTCGTCCTTACGGGGCAGATGCTCGAGGCGGCGCGCTCGAGCGACTGGGACGGGCTCGAGCGGCTGGAGCGCGAAAGGGGCGCATTGCTCGAGGTCCTGAAGGGCGCCGACCGGGAGTCGCCGGCCGCGGTGGGCTATCGCACCCGCAAGCAGCGCATCATCGAGTCCATCCTCGAGCAGGACGAGACCATCCGCCTGCTCACCCTCGACTGGATGCGCGAATTGCGCGACATCCTGGCGAGCACCCGCAATTCCCAGCGCCTCGGCAAGACCTACTCCGAGCCGTAGCGGGGCGGTGCACGATGCCTTGGCGGTCGCGTTGACGGCACCCGCGCGCTGGCGGCACACTGCGCCTCCCTCACCTGAAAACCGGCCTTGCCGTGGAACCCATCGTCTTCACGTGGCGGGAGCTGCTGCTCGTGTTGATTGCCGTGCTGGCAATCTATGTTGCCGAGCTGTTGCTGCTGCTCAGGGCGGGCAATGCCCGCGGGCTGCGACTGTGGCGGCGTGGCGCCGACGCGCACGCCGAGCACTACGCCCTCAGCGGCCTGCGGCGCGAACTTGCCGAGCTGCACCGCCAGGTGGCGGAATTGCGTGCCGAGATCGAACAGCTCCAGGGCAGCGAGCCGGCGCCGGCCAACCGCACGCCCTACAGCCAGGCCATCGAGCTGGCCCGGCGCGGGCAGCCCGCGGGTCGGGTGGCCGAGAGCTGTGGCATATCTCGCGGCGAAGCCGACCTGATCGTCTCGCTTTACCAGCAGCGCTGACGAGCGCGCCCGCCCGCCCCACCGGGCAAGTCCATGATCGACGCCGCGCTGCAGGGTAGGCTGACCGCGCTGCTGCAGGCCTCCCGAGGGGGGGTGATCGAACTGGGCGATGCCGCCGCGGTGCCGGCGGGGCTGCGGCCTGGCGAAACGGGGGTGGCACGGGCGCTTTCCAGCTTGCCGGATGGACAGTTGCTGGTGGAACTGGCGGGCAAGCGCCTCGCCCTGCGCCTGCCAGAGGGCGTTGGCATCCAGCCGGGCCAGGCGTTCCGGGTGGCCGTCCTGGAAACCACGCCAACACTCAAACTGCAGCTTGCTCCCCCCGAGGCCCCCTCAGCGCGGCCGCCTGGTGCGGCAACGGTCAGTCTCAGCCCCCTGGCCGAGCGGCTCGCGGCGGCCCTGGGCCCTGCTGCCCAACCCGCGGGCAGCGGTGCTTCGAAGTCTGCTCTGCCCGTGGCGCCGGTGCTGCCCAGCCCGGAGACCCGCGGCGAGCGGCTCGTGACGCCGCTGCGGCAGGCTCTGGAGACCAGCGGCCTGTTCTACGAGTCCCACCAGGCGCAGTGGCTGGCCGGTACGCGCGACGCGCAGGCCCTGCGCGCCGAGCCCCAGGGGCGCGCCGAGCCCGCGCCAGCCCCCGCCAAGGATGCGCCGGCAGAGGCGCGTGCGCCTCTGCCGCCCGCGGTGATTACCGTGCTGGAGCGCCAGGTGGACGCCCTGGCCAGCGGGCAGATCGCGTGGAGCGGCGAACTCTGGCCCGGGCAGCGTCTCGAGTGGCAGGTGGACGAGCGCGGTGCGTCCGGGACTGGCGGATACGAAGAGTCGCCCTGGCGTACCCGGCTCAGGCTCGAGCTGCCAGCCCTGGGGGTGGTGGAGGCGCGCCTGGAACTGTCGGGCGCCGCTCTGCGGGTGACGGTGGCAGCGGGGCAGTCCGACGCGGGAACCGCCATGCGCCATGGCGAGGCGGACCTGCGGTCGGCGCTGGAGGCCCGCGGTTTGGCGCTTCGTGGCTTCCTGGTGGAGGCCGATGGTGGAGGCTGACGTGCGCCGCCGCGCCGCCGTGGCGCTGGCCTACGAGAGCGCCGACGGCGCCCCGCGCGTGGTGGCGAAGGGCCGCGGCGAACTGGCCCGGCGCATCATCGAGCGCGCTCGCGAGGCGGGCGTGTTCGTGCACGAATCGCCCGAGCTGGTGTCGCTGTTGCTGGAGGTGGACCTGGACACGCGCATCCCCCCGGAGCTGTATGTCGCCGTGGCCGAGGTGCTGGCCTGGGTGTACCGGGTGGAACGCGGCGAGGCGCCGCTCACGCCGCCAGCCGCGCCAGCAGCTCGCGCTCCAGGTGAATGACGGCGCGGGGGTCGGACAGTTCCTTTCCCTCCAGCAGGAACATGTCCTCGGCGCGCGCGCCCAGGGTGTTGATCTTGGCGCCCACCACGCTCACGCCGTGCTCCGCCAGCGTGCGCGCCACCCGCGAGAGCAGCCCGGGCTGGTCGCCGGCGATCAGCGACAGGTAGTGCAGGCGCCCCCGCTCGTCGGGCCGGATGGTCACCTCCGGGTCCAGCGGGAAGGCCCTGAGCTGGCGCGACAGGCGGCCGGTGACGGGCGGATCGAGGGGCCCTTGCTGGTGCAGCTTGGCCGCGAGCTCGTGCTCGATGTAGCTCATCACGTCGCGGTAGCGCGCGCCGGGATCGCCCGGGTCCATTACCTGGAAGGTGTCCAGGGCGTAACCGTGGCGCGTGGTGTAGATGCGAGCCTCCACGATGCTGAAACCGATGCGCTCGAAGAATCCGCAGATGCGCGCGAACAACTGGCTGCGGTCTGGTGCATAGATGAGCACCTGCAAGCCCTCGCCGATGGGTGACAGGCGCGCCTTGACCACCGGCCGGGTGGTGTTTACCCGACGGTTGAGCAGCCGCGTGTGCCAGGCGATCTCGCCGGCCTCGTGGCGCAGAAAGTAACTGTCGTCCAGGCGCGACCACAGCGCCTCTTGGGCGCCTTCCGGCAAGGCAAAGGCGCGCAGCTGCGCCAGCACCTTTTCCCGGGTGTCCGCCACGGAGCCCTCCAGAGGCGCGGGCTCGCCTCCCAGGGCGCGGCGGGTGGCGTGGAACAGGTCCTCCAGCAGCTTGGCCTTCCAGGCGTTCCACACCTTGGGGCTGGTGCCGCGGATGTCGGCCACGGTGAGCATGTACAAGGCCGACAGGCGGCGGTCGTCGCCCACCAGCGCGGCGAAGGCGTGGATCACGTCCGGGTCGGACAGGTCCTTCTTCTGCGCCGTGGTGGACATGACCAGGTGGTGTTCCACCAGCCACCCGGCCAGCTCGGTGTCCTCCTCCGACAGGCCGTGGGTGCGGCAGAAGCGCGCCGCGTCCACCCGGCCGAGGCGCGAGTGGTCACCGCCGCGGCCCTTGGCGATGTCGTGGAACAGCCCCGCCACGTACAGCACCTCGGGGCGCTCGAAGGCGCTCATGAGCCGCGAGCACAGCGGGTATTCGTGGGCCATCTCGGCCACGGCGAAGCGGCGCAGGTTGCGCACCACCATGAGGATGTGCTCGTCCACGGTGTAGACGTGAAACAGGTCGTGCTGCATGCGCCCCACAATGCGTCCGAACACCGGCAGGTACAGCCCCAGCAGGCCGTGCTGGTTGAGGCGCCGCAGCGTGTGGGTGACGCCGGAGGGCTCGCGCAGGATGCGCATGAACAGCGCGCGGTGATCGGGGTGGCGCCGGAAGCCCGCATTCACGAGCCGGCGGGCATGCCACAGGGCGCGCAGCGTGCGCGCGCCCAGCCCGCGCACCTCGGGGTGGCGCTGCCACACCAGGAAAGTCTCGAGAATGGTCGTCGGCGAGCGCTCATAGACGCCGGCGTCGCGGATCTCGAGCAGCTGGTCGCGGATCTCGAAGTGCTCGTCCAGGGGCAGCGGCGCGGAATCCGGCGGCGGCAGGATGCGAGTGCGCAGGTTGCCGAGCACGATGTCGGAGAGCTGCAGTACCGACTTGGCCGTGCGGTAGAAGCGCTGCATGAGCTGCTCGCTGGCGCGGCGCGCGGCAGTGTCGTGCAATCCCAGCGCGCGCGCCAGCCGGCTCTGGTGGTCGAACAGCAGCCGGTCTTCCCGGCGCCGGGCGAGCCAGTGCAGGCGGATGCGCAGCGCCGCCAGGGTGTTTTCGTGGCGGCTCAGGCGGGCGGCCTCGTGGACAGTGACGATGCCGTGGGCCACCAGGTCGCGCCACGAGGCGCCCAGGCCGCTGGCGCGGGCGATCCAGAGAATCACCTGCAGGTCGCGCAGGCCGCCCGGGTTTTCCTTGACGTTGGGCTCCAGGCTGTAGGCGGCATCGTTGAAGCGCGTGTGGCGCTGCTGGCGCTCGAGCAGCTTGCTCTCGCAGAAGGCGCGCGCGTCCAGTGCCGCGTCGAAGGCCGTGCGCAGCCGCGCGTACAGGGCGCCGGAGCCCGCCACCAGGCGCGATTCCAGCAGGTTGGTCTGCACCGTGACATCGCCACGCGCCTGGGAAACGCATTCCTCCACGGTGCGCACGCTGTGTCCCACCTCCAGGCCCACGTCCCAGAGAAGGCTCACGAGCTCTTCCGCGCCAGCATGCGCTTGCGGCGATTCGTCGGGCAGCGGCCCCAGCGCATCCACGTCGGAGGAGGGGAATTGCTGGCGGCGGCCATAGCCGCCCACGGCGCAGAGCGCGGCCCCGGCCGCTTCGAGGCCGGTGGCGCCGTAGGCTGCCTGGAGCAGCTCGTCCACCAGGTCGGTCTGCCGCGCCAGCAATTGGTGGGCATGGCCCTGCTGCAGAAAGGCGTGCTGCAGCTCTGCGCGGCCTTGGGTCAGCCGGGCCCGCAGGCTCGCGAGCAGGTCACGGTGGCGCGCCAACGGTGCTCGCGGCGCGGGCGCGCCAGCGCTCCCCGGAGAAGCTTCAGGCGGCCGGCGCGGGCGGCGCGCCAGCCGAGAGCGTCAACACCTCCCAGCCATCGGGCGTGACGAGCACGGTGTGCTCCCACTGGGCGGAGAGGCTGTGGTCCTTGGTGACCACGGTCCAGCTGTCCGCGAGCTGCCGTATGGCCGGCTTGCCGGCGTTGATCATGGGCTCGATGGTGAAGGTCATGCCGGCCTGGAGCTTCAGGCCCGTGCCCGGGCGGCCGTAGTGCAGCACCTGGGGCTCTTCGTGGAACTTGCGGCCGATGCCGTGGCCGCAGAACTCGCGCACCACGCTGTAGCCCGCCGCCTCGGCGTAGGTCTGGATGACGTGGCCGATGTCGCCCAGATAGGCGCCCGGGCGCACGGCGCGGATGCCACGCCACATGCACTCGTGGGTGATCTCGCACAGACGGCGCGCCTGGATGGCGGGCTCGCCCACGAAGAACATGCGGCTGGTGTCGCCGTGGAAGCCGTCCTTGATGACCGTGACGTCGATGTTCACCACGTCGCCGGCCTTGAGGCGCTTGTCGCCGGGGATGCCATGGCACACCACGTGGTTCACGGAGGTGCACACGCTCTTGGGGAAGGGCGGATAGCCGGGCGGGGCGTAGCCCAGCGGCGCGGGAATGGTGTTCTGCACGTCCACCATGTAGTCGTGGCAAAGACGGTCGATCTCGCCGGTGGACGCCCCGGGGCGCACGTGCGGCGCCACGAAGTCGAGCACTTCGGCTGCCAGGCGGCCCGCCACGCGCATACGCTCAATTTCTTCAGGGGACTTGATGACGACGGACATGGCTGGACCAATGAGCACCGCAAGACGCCGGGCGAAGCCCCCGGGCGTTGGGCATGACGCCGCGCCATCCAGCCCCCGCGCAGAGGGGCCTGGGCCCGCGACGCGGCCGGCACGCCTGCGCGGGCGCCGCCGCGGCGGCGATCATCTGAAGTGTGGCTCCCCGACCTGGGCTCGAACCAGGGACCTGCGGATTAACAGTCCGTCGCTCTACCGACTGAGCTATCGGGGACCGGAACTTTCAGACCTTGCCACTGCGAAACACCATCGCCGGCCGCGCCGCACGCCCGTTGTGCCGCGCACCCCGAGGGGTGCTTGCCAACCAAACGCGCCGGTCAAACCCGCGAAAGGGCGCGATTGTAACGAAACGAAGGGCCCGGGGGCAACGTGGCGCGATGCCGTTGCAACCCCGGGCGGCTTCAGCCCCGGCTTACCGCCGCGATGGCCTCGGCCACGCGCCCCACGTTGCCCGAGTTGAGCGCCGCCACGCAGATGCGGCCCGTGTCGATCGCGTAGATGGAAAACGCCTGGCGCAGCCGCTCCACCTGGGCCTGGGACAGGCCCGAGTAGGAGAACATGCCGCGCTGGCGCAGCATGTAGGTGAAATCTTCCCCGGGAAGGCGAGCGTGCAGGTCGTCCACCAGCGCCTTGCGCATGTGGCGGATGCGTTCGCGCATGCCGCCCAGTTCATGCTCCCAGAGCGCGCGCAGTTCGTCCGACTCCAGCACCGTGGCCACCACCTTGCCGCCGTGGGTGGGCGGGTTGGAATAATTGGTGCGCACCAGCCGCTTCACCTGGCTGAGCACCCGGGCGGCTTCGTCGGCGTCGGCGGCCACCACGCTGAGCGCGCCCACCCGCTCGCCGTAGAGCGAGAAGGACTTGGAAAAGGAGTTGGACACCAGCAGCGGCGCGCCCGTGGCGGCCATGGCGCGCACCGCCGCCGCGTCGGCGTCGAGCCCTTCGCCAAAGCCCTGGTAGGCCAGGTCGAGGAAGGGCACGAGGCCCCGCTCCACCACCACCGAGGCCACCTCGCGCCACTGGCCGGCATCCAGGTCCACGCCCGTGGGGTTGTGGCAGCAGGCGTGCAGCACCGCCACCGAGCCCTGGGGCAGGCCGCGCAGGGCTTCCAGCATGGCCGGGAAATCGAGCCCGCGGCTTGGGGCGTGGTAATAGGGATAAGTGCGCACCTCGAAGCCGGCGGCCTCGAACAGCGCGCGGTGGTTCTCCCAGCTGGGGTCGCTGATCCACACGCCCGCCCCGGGTGCCACGCGGCGCAGGAAGTCCGCGCCCACGCGCAGCCCGCCGGTGCCGCCCAGCGCCTGCACGGTGATCACGCGGCCCGCGGCGATGAGCGGGCTGTCGGCGCCGAACACCAGCCGCTGTACCGCCTTGTCGTAGGCCGCCAGCCCGTCGATGGGCAGATAGGCCCGGGGCGCGGCGGCGGCGGCGAGCTGCTGCTCGGCGCGGCGCACGCACTCGAGCAGCGGCACCTTGCCCGCGTCGTCGTAATAGACGCCCACGCCCAGGTTCACCTTGGCCGGGTTTCGGTCCGCATTGAAGGCCTCGGTGACGCCGAGGATGGGATCGCGCGGGGCCAGGGCCACCGCCGCGAAGGGGGATGCGCTCATCTGCCGATCCTGTGTGGGTGAAGGGAAATGCCGGCCGGGTTGGGGCAGGGCGCGCGCCCCGTGGGGACAGCGCGACCTGCGAGGGCCGCGTGCTATTCTGCAAAAACGCCTTTTTGCTCCGCAGCGCGGCGGATTTTATCGTGATCGTCACCTTCCCCAACAGTCCATTCCGCCTGCACCAGCCCTTCGAGCCCGCCGGCGACCAGCCCGAGGCCATCGCCAAGCTCTCGGAGGGCGTGCGCCGCGGGTTGAAGTTCCAGACCCTGCTGGGCGTGACCGGCTCGGGCAAGACCTACACCATGGCCAACGTGGTGGCGCGCATGGGGCGCCCGGCCATCGTCATGGCGCCCAACAAGACCCTCGCCGCGCAGCTCTACGCGGAGATGCGCGAGTTCTTCCCCGAAAACGCGGTGGAGTATTTCGTTTCGTACTACGACTACTACCAGCCGGAGGCCTACGTCCCCTCGCGCGACCTGTTCATCGAGAAAGATTCCAGCATCAACGAGCACATCGAGCAGATGCGCCTGTCGGCCACCAAGTCGCTGCTGGAGCGCCGCGACGTGGTGATCGTGGCGACGGTGTCGTGCATCTACGGCATCGGCGATCCGGTGGATTACCACGCCATGATCCTGCACCTGCGCGAGGGCGAGAAGGTGCCCCAGCGCCAGGCCATCCAGCGCCTGGCGGAGATGCAGTACGAGCGCTCGGAGCTGGACTTCCGGCGTGGCACCTTCCGCGTGCGCGGCGACGTGCTGGACGTGTTCCCGGCGGAAAACTCTGAAGCCGCGCTGCGGGTGAGCCTGTTCGACGACGAGGTGGAATCGCTGTCGCTGTTCGACCCGCTCACCGGGCAGATTTTGTCGCGCGTGCCGCGCTTCACCGTGTATCCCTCCAGCCACTACGTCACCCCGCGCAGCACCACCCTGCGGGCGGTGGAGGCCATCAAGGTGGAGCTGCGCGAGCGCATCGACGCCTTCGTGAAGGGCGGCAAGCTGGTGGAGGCGCAGCGCATCGAGCAGCGCACCCGCTTCGACCTGGAAATGCTCGCCGAGCTGGGCTTCTGCAAGGGCATCGAGAACTACTCGCGCCACCTGTCCGGCCGCCAGGCGGGCGAGCCGCCGCCCACGCTCATCGACTACCTGCCGCCCGAGGCGCTGATGATCGTGGACGAAAGCCACGTCACCATCCCCCAGGTGGGCGGCATGTACCGCGGCGACCGCGCCCGCAAGGAAAACCTGGTGGACTACGGCTTCCGCCTGCCCAGCGCCCTGGACAACCGGCCGCTGCGCTTCGACGAATTCGAGGCGCTGCTGCCCCAGACCATCTTCGTCTCGGCCACGCCGGCGGACTACGAGGCGCAGCACCAGCAGCAGGTGGTGGAGCAGGTGGTGCGGCCCACGGGGCTGGTGGACCCCGAGGTGGAAGTGCGCCCCGCCGCCACCCAGGTGGACGACCTGCTCTCGGAGATCACCCTGCGGGTGCAGCGCGCCGAGCGCGTGCTGGTGACCACCCTCACCAAGCGCATGGCCGAGGACCTGACCGACTACCTCTCGGAGCACGGCGTCAAGGTGCGCTACCTGCACTCCGACGTGGACACGGTGGAGCGCGTGGAGATCATCCGTGACCTGCGCCTGGGCGAATTCGACGTGCTGGTGGGCATCAACCTGCTGCGCGAGGGCCTCGACCTGCCCGAGGTATCGCTGGTGGCCATCCTGGACGCGGACAAGGAGGGCTTCCTACGCTCCGCGCGCTCGCTCATCCAGACCATCGGCCGCGCGGCCCGCAACCTCCACGGCCGGGCCATCCTCTACGCCGACGTGATGACCGATTCCATGCGTGCCGCCATCGGCGAGACCGAGCGCCGCCGCGCCAAGCAGCGCGCCTGGAACGAGGCCCACGGCATCACCCCCCGGGGCGTGGTGAAGCGCGTGAAAGACCGCATCGACGGCGTCTACGACGCCGAGGCCGCACGGGGCCAGCTCAAGGCTGCCGGCAACGAAGCAAACCTCGCCAGCCTGGACGAGAAGGACCTGGCCCGGGAGATCAAGCGGGTGGAAAAGCAGATGCTCGAACATGCCCGCAACCTGGAGTTCGAGCGCGCCGCCGCCCTGCGCGACGAACTGCGCCGGCTCAAGGCAAAGCTGTTCGGCGGTGCCGAGGTGGAGGAGGGCGGGCGGTAGGGGCGTAAAGCCAGGCGGTGGGCGGGAGCAGGGCTGTTCAGGACGGCTTGGCGCCCGCCATGCTCCGGAGCGCGCAGGTTCCGGGCAGGCGATACTACTGGCAGTCAGCGACCCAGTTCTCCAGTTCGAGCGCGGGCACTCGCTCGAATTCCGAGACGTTGTTCGTGACGAGCGCCAGGCCTTCGCTTCGCGCGTGTGCCGCAATGTGCAGGTCGTTCACCCCGATGGGCTGGCCGACTCTCTTAAGGGCCGCGCGGATAGCGCCGTAGTGCTGGGCGGCCTTCGCGCCGTAGGGCAGTACTTCAAGCCGGCTGCAAAAGTCCTCGATGGCCGCCAGGTTCTCACTCACTCGTTGGCTTTTCTCCGCGCCGTGCATCAATTCGGCCAGGGAAATGGATGAAATAGCCATGCGACTGGCGTTGGCGTTGAACCTGGAAAGCATCTCCATCGGGCGGCGCTTCAACACGTAAATGACGATATTGGTGTCCAGCAGGTAGCGCAACATCAAAGGGCTTCTCGGTCTGGCTGGTGCTGGGACGCACGTTCGGGCAGGAAATCATCACTCACCCGCGGGCCGTCCAGGAAAAAGCTGTCCCAGCTTTGTCCGAGGGGAGCGATGATCCGCTCATGACCTTTGACGCGTATTTCCACCTTGTGCACACCCTCGGGCAAGCGGACGTCCAAAGGCAGCCGGACGGCTTGGGTACGGTTGTTGACGAAAACGGTGCCGATGGACATGTGGGACTCCTTGCGTGAGGCTATACGGCGAATGTATATGGCGTCATAAGGATAGTCAAGTTCACCGCTGACGGGGCCCAGACCCTTCGGGCATTTCGGCCGCTATTGCGCGGCAAGCGAGTTGTCGCCGCGATCCGCGCAGATCGGGAAAAACACCCCGGCTTTCGTAGGGAACCGAGGTTGGCACGGGGATGAAGATGTGGCAGCGTCGATTCGCCATTGGCCCGACACAAGAGGCGGGCGCGGTGCGGCGGGGCGTGTTTTTCCAGACAACGCCATGCCTGCCCCGCAGCACGCCAGCCTGGCGAGCCCAAGCGCGCGCCAGGCAAACGAGGAGACCATTCATGCGGTATTGCGGCCGCGCCTTCCTCCTTTGCCCTGTCATCGCACCGCGGCCGGTGGCGAAAAGCCCGTTTACGCGCCACACCGCCCGAGCCCCGCAAGCGCGTCTTTCCACAATCCCCAAGCCCCGGAGGGTTTCCCCATGAAGCTAC
>DAIPHN010000019.1:0-27520 GCA_036771335.1 Burkholderiales bacterium | reverse complement strand
AAATACCTCCCGAGTAACCGCCCGCTTCTTTCGTTGGGCGGGTTGTGTTGAGAGCTTCACCACGAGAAGAGTAACTCCCGGAGCGCGCCCGCAGAACGTACACCTGTACCACGGTGCAACGCGCCGAGACGGTAAGGGAAGGCCTACCCCTTGTCAACGCCGCCGCGAGGATTTGCCGGGCGAGAGCCGCGCGCCATCGCGTCGCACAACAGCAAGTTTGATCTGACGGTCGTCTGAGCCTCATCTGGACTGGACAAAACCGCCTTGTCCATGCCCGGGATTTGCCCCGCCCCTGCAGGCAGCTGTGCCAAACCGGCAAGGCGGATACATCATCCAGCAGCTCAACTTCGCTGAGGTGCACGTCCCGCGCCGGGCGCGGGCGAGAGGCGCGGCTTGCGGTAGCCACGCTCCGGATCGCGGCCAGCACCCATTCCAGGCCTCGCCGTACAAGGGATTAGGCGAGCGCCTGTCGAGGAAAGCGGCGATGGGGCGTCCGGCGCGCAGCATGTCCCTCCGGCACACGTTCATCTCCGAGTCCAAGCCCGGCACGGGCAACCCCTTGATGCCTTGCCATGGAAGATCTGCGGGACCGGTAGCCAGTCCGATTGTTTCGGGACAGCTGGCCACCCCCTGCCGCCGCAGCCATCGCCGCGCTCCGTGGGTCCGGCCATGATCTTCGCGGGCTGTACGCCGGCACCATGCAAACTGTCCGGTCCCGCACTCACAGCCCGCGCCAGCGGGAGCATTCGCCCCCCGGGGCCTAGAGAGATGCCGCCTGGGCATGCCAAGAGGGCGCGTTGCTGGCATCATGCGCGGCACGCGCCGGCAATCTCGCCAACTGGCCGCGGCGCGCATCATCCCGGGGGGGGCTCGTGCACGCTCGGACGATCTGACCCGGGAACGGCCACGAAACGCAGCCCCATGATCCGCATGGACTCCTTGCAGCGATTGGCATTGTCCGGCCGAATGTCTCCAAACCGCCGATCCTTACCAGTGAAGATCCTGTCTGCTGCGCTAGTGGCACTGGCGGCGGGCGCGGCGACTTCGGCGTCGGTGGCGCGCGCGGACCCCCTTCTCACTTACCCCCTGAAGATCCGCGGCCACGAGTTGCGTGTCGAACTCGCCAACACTGACGAGACGCGGCGCACCGGGCTCATGTTCCGCCGGGCCCTGGCGGAGAATTCCGGAATGCTGTTCGTCTACGAGGCGCCCGGGCCGCCACGCCATGTGGATGAAGAACACCCTGATCCCGCTGTCCGTGGCCTTCCTGGACCGGGATGGCCGGATTCTCAACATCGAGGACATGGAACCGCTGACCGAGACAACACACGCATCGGCGGGAGAGGCCTGGTACTCGCTGGAAACGAACCGCGGGTGGTTCGCAAGGCGCGGGATTCGGCCAGGAGATCGGGTGGAGGGCGTCAAGGGCATGCCGCGCTGAGCAGCCGCCTCTCACTCGCGACGGAATCCCGGGAGACGCGATGGCGCGGGGCCACGCTGATGGCCCCGCCAGCCTTGGCTCGACGCCTTCGTCAGGCGAAGTTGCGTTGCGCGAATTCCCAGTTCACGAGGCTGTTCAGGAACGTCTCCACGAACTTGGGGCGCGCGTTGCGATAGTCGATGTAGTAGGCGTGCTCCCACACGTCCAGGGTAATCAGCGCCTTGTCGCCGCCGCTCAGCGGCGTGCCCGCGTTGCTCGTGTTCACGATGTCAACGCTGCCGTCGGTTTTCTTCACGAGCCACGTCCAGCCGGAGCCGAAGTTACCCACGGCGCTCTTGGCGAAAGCCTCCTTGAACGCCGCATAGGAGCCCCACCTGGAGGCGATGGCCGCCGCCAGCGCACCGGACGGCTCGCCGCCGCCGCCAGGCTTCATGCTGCTCCAGAAGAAGGTGTGGTTCCATACCTGCGCGGCGTTGTTGAAGATGCCGCCCGAGGCCTTGCGGACGATGTCTTCCAGGGCGAGTTCCTCAAACTCCGTACCCTTGATGAGATTGTTCAGGTTGGTCACGTAGGCCTGATGGTGCTTGCCGTAATGGAATTCGAACGTTTCCACCGAGATGTGGGGTGCAAGCGCGTCCGTTGCGTAGGGAAGCGGGGGCAGGGTGTGTTGCATCTTCTTGCTCCGGGGCAGGTTTCAGGGAGAGGCGGATTCTAGCCAAGTCCCCGGGAGGGGCAAACGGCCACCGCGTAATGCGATCGGCGCGGGCCGGCGCCAGACCCGACTGCCAGTCGCGCCGCCCCGAAGGCGCAGGGGGCAGCGCAGCCCGGCTGCAAGGCCGGTGCGCGGACGCAGCGAGGCCGTGGACGCCCTTCCGCCCGCCTCCACGGCGGCGATGGCCTTGGCCTGGTGCATGTCCGTCGCGTAGCCTGTGGCATACAGGCAGCAGGCGAACTGGTTCACCAGCGGATGCGGCAACAGGGTGTCGCCAGACAGCCCCCTCCGGGTCCAGGCGGCCGTTGCCGCCGCGTCCACGGCCGCCGGCAGCCCGGGGACCGGCTTGTCCGGGCCCCGCTCGGCCTCGAACAGTCGTACCCGGGTGGCCTCGGTGATCCAGTCGATGGCCGGACGGTGAAGGGGATGGCACACCGGCTCACCCTCGCAACTTTCCAGCAGCAGCGCATTGCCGCCGCCGGCGAGGAGCGCCTCGGCCAGGCGTTCCCGGCGTGCCGCGGAAGACGCCCCCATCACCAGCACGGCGTCGCCAAACGGGTCCAGCAGTTTGGCCGCCAGATGCGCCATTGAGCGCATGCCCAGCCGGTTCTTCAGGGCCAGCAGCTGCGCCAGACCGGGAGCCAGAACCCCGGTGGGCACGAATACAAGGCGATCGACGTGCAGCGCCTCGCGCGCCGCGCGCACCGAGGCGCAGGGCATCACGCCGAGTTCGCGCAACACATATGCCGCCGCTACCCGATCCCCGCCTTCGAGAGTTCCGTGCACCAGCACCGGCACATTCAGGCGCTGCAGCAGCATGGCGAGCAACGGCAGAAGGTTGGGCCAGTCACGTGCGCCGCCGTAGGCGGGCAGCACCACCGGCCGCAAGCCCTCTTCCAGGGGCTCAACGGGGAAGGTGCGCACGGCGAGCGCGCGGCGGAACCCCAGCAGATGGGCGGCTGTTTCGCCGCGCATCCATAGCGCTGCGAGCAACGCGCCCATTTCAAGGTCCGGCACCCCGCCGTCCAGCATGGCGGCAAACAGATCGTGGGCATCGGACTCATCCAGGGCAGCGGAAGAATCCATGGCGCTGGCGAGGGTTCTCAGGTAGCGAGCAAAGGGCATAACGTCTCGGTGGCCCGCCGCGAGGGAGGGAGGGCATTCAGGGAAACCCGGGCATGGGTTGCCGCGCTCACCCTGGAGGACGAGGCACAACCTGCTTGAGGCACTTCGAGCAAACCCGGTGCCAGCCAAGACAAGGGGCGATGACTCAGGCGAGGAGCGCGCGCCCCGGCCTCCGGCAGCCATCCGTTGGTGCAAACACGCAGGCAACCGCCCCCCTTTGGTGCGCAGCCGCCTTCAGGTGAGCAGAGCCTCCACCACCGCACACCACGCGGCCGCCAGGTTGCCGCGATGGTAACCACCGCCGCCAAAGGCCATGATTCGGCCGCCGCAGAACTCGTCCGCCAGCCGTCGCAACCTCGCCGTGGCGTGGGCATGCACCGCGGCGGAATAGCGCAACGAGGCCAGCGGGTCGCCAGCTAGTCCGTCGGCGCCGCACTGAAAGACAACGAACTGCGGTTCGAACCGGCGCAGGTGGGTCTCGACCCGCTCCCATGCCGCCATGAACTCCCCGTCTCCAGACCCCGGCGCTAGCGCCACATTGAGCTTGGTACCGGCGGCGGCGCCCTTCCCGGTTTCATGCTCGTCCCCGGTGCCCGGGTAGCGGAAACGGCCATCCTCGTGGACGTCGGCGAAGATGAGATCGGGATCCTCCTCGAAGGCGTAGAACACACCGTCGCCGTGATGCACATCGATGTCCACATAGGCCACGCGGCGCACGCCGTACCGGTGGCGCAGCGTCTCGATCACAACGCCCAGGTCGTTGAAGACGCAGAAGCCCGCGGCATGGCGCCGTCCGGCGTGATGCAGGCCGCCGATTGGCTGGAAGGTGCGCGTCACCTCCCCGGACATCACCCGCTCCAGCCCATCGAGGGCACAGCCCACCACCGTGGCAGCAGCCACGTACACCCCGGAAAACACGGGCGTGTCGCCCCTGTCCAGGTAGGCCATTCCAGCTTGCTCGGCTCCTGCCACGAACGCCACGTACTCCGGCGTGTGAAAACTTTCCAGGGCCTCCGGGAGGGCTGGCGGGGCAGGGGCGATGCGGCGCACATGCGCCTCCAGGCCACGCGCCGCGAGCCCCGCCAGGAAGGCCCCCTGCCGGTCGATGCCGAAGGGGTGGTCGCCGGGAAACCCGTAGCGGCCCAGGGCAGCTCCCGTGATCAACCCCAACGCTGGCTCCCGCGCCCGCGCGGGCAGCGCGGACAAGGACAGCGAGCCGGCCAGCGCGGCCAAACATCGCCGCCGCCCCGCATTAGCCGAGGCACGCGCCACAATTCCAGCACAGCTCGAAACTGCCGGGATTGGACTCCCCGCACGCCTGGCAAACCAGGTCCGGCCTGCACGGCGCACGCTCCCACTCGCTCACCAGCGCCCGCGCCTGCCGCGCATCGCTCTCGCGCTCGATCCACAACTCGGGCCACGCGTGGGTGAACGGAATTTCCCCTACACCGCCCTGCGCGTTCTCGTTCAGGACGTGAGCAGCAATGCCGGCGCGATGGAGCAGGTCGCGTAGCAGATGCGCTTCCGGCAGGGATGCCGCGGCACAGAGTTTGAGCATGCCGCGGATTCTACGGGCTGCCCGAGGGGGCGGATTACCGGCCCCAGACGGCTAGAACAGGGGCAAATGCCCCGCCGGCGCGGGCAGCCGGAACTGGCTTGCATCCAGGTCACCGTGCCGTCCGGTTTCGAGACCCAGGCGCCGGCACGCGGCGGCAACCCGCTGCGCAAGCAGTTCGGCAAGCGGGCCCTGGGCGCGCATGCGGCTGCCGAAGGCCATGGCGTTGTCGCGGCCGCTACGCATGTTGTGCAACCGGCCCATGACGTGCCCGGCCCCGAGCGGATAGTGGTGCCGCAGCCTATCCCTGAGCAACACCTTCACCTCTTGGGGCAGGCGCAACAGCACGCAGCCGGCCCGCTGGGCGCCCGCCCCGCAGCAGCCTCCAGGGCGAACTCGAGTGCGTGGTCGGTGAGCACCGGGACCATGGGCGCCACCACGACCCCGCAGGGCACCCCCGCCGCAGCCAGCGCGCCCAAGGGTTCGATGCCGCGCGCCGGGCTGCTGGCGCACGGCTCCAGAAGAAGGGCAACGCCGTGGTCGAGGGTGGTCACGGACAGGTCGGACCAGGTTGCACCGTCCCATGGGCGCGAGAATGCCGAGATCTCCCAGCACCAGCGCGTTCTTGGTGACCATGGTCACCGGGCGTGCGCACTCGGCGAGCACTTCCAGCACCGCGCGGGTGATGCGGCAATGGCACTGGGCGGGCTGGTAGACGTTGCTGTTGGCGCCCATGGGGATGGCCTGCGCCCAGTGGAAGGGCCGCGCCAACTCCGCGCGCGGCACCTGCGCGGCGTTCGCTTTGGCATACAGCCGGGCCTCGAGGTCGAGCCCCAGGGAGAGATTCAGTCAGGCGCAGCTCGGCCGGGCGTAGCAGTAGATGCAGCTGTGCTCGCTGCCTCGATAGGGATCGGGCGAAAGGGAAAAAGGCACGCCGTGCGAGTTGTTGCGCGACACGATGCTGCGGGCAAGTTCGGCAGTGACTGCGGTGCACAGCCCGGGCGGTAGCTCAGCCTCTGATGGGTTCAAGCCGTCGCCGAAGGCGTCCTGCGAGCGGGTCTCGAAGCGGCCTTTCCGGGTTGAGCGTTGCGCCGCGGCAGCGCCGCCTCGAGGGCGCCGTTGCGAGTGCGCAAGGACATGCTGTCTCCCCAAAACAGCACAACGCCCTTGTGCAAGCTGCGCCCGGGCGGCGGCAACCTTCGCGACGTTCAGCCCGGAAACATCATGCGGCAAGCGGCCCGGAACAATCCGGAATCGGCCCGGCCGAGGGTCTCGAGAATGCTGAAATGGTTGTCATCGGGGCACAGCACGTCCTCGGCGATCACCTCGCGCCAGCGTGCCTTGATGAGCGCGTGCTGCTCGGCGAACCCCTCGATCTCCCGGCCGCCCAGCGCCACGGTGAGCCGCGCATCGGTGGCCGGCGGCATCCAGGCGGGGCTCACGCGCAGGGCGGCCGCCTCGTCGAGCCGGATGTCGGTGTTGACCGATGGCACCTGCACCAGCGGCACAAGATCGTACAGCCCGCTCACCGACAGGCCCGCCGAAATCACCCGCTCGGGCAGATCGGGGGCGTAGCGGGGCCATTGCGCTGCCATCATCATGGTGGCGAGATGCCCCCCTGCGGAGTGCCCCGCCACGAACAGGTTGTTGCCAAAGGCCCCGTAGCGGCTGCCATTGCGATACAGCCACGCCGTAGCCTTGAGCATCTGGCGCACGATATCCTCCACCTTGACCGACGGGCACAGGGCGTAGTTGGGCATCGCCACGGTGACGCCGAGCTTGACGAACTCGGTAGCCAGGAAAGAATGATCGCGTTTGTCCAGCGAGCGCCAGTAGCCGCCGTGGATAAACATCAACAACGCCCGGGAGCGGCCCTCGGCGCGGAAGATGTCGATCTTCTCCATGGGATGATCGCCGTAGGCGATGTCCAGGTCGCAGTCGAGCTCGTCGCGCGCCTGCTTGGACAGCCGCGTCCAGCGGTCAAAATGCTGCGCGTACTCGGGCACCGCCGCACGATTGTTGTACCGCTTTTCGCTGGCCGCGGTCTGCTCGTCCATGCTGCTTGAATCCCCCGGAGTCTCAATGAAGCGCACGGTTTTATCCCTGGCCGGGCACCGCGTCTAGCTGAAAAAGGCGCTATTGAACCCAATCCGGGCGCCGGCTGTCCACTGCGGCGTTCCATTGCCCTGAAGGATCAAGTACATGCCAGTCGTCCGCCAGCTCTCGCGAGCGCTGCTCGCAGTCCTCGCGCTGCCCCTGGCCGCCCCGGCGCAGGACATGACCAACCGCTTCCGGCTGGAAGTGGAAACGGGCGCTGCCTGGCAGGCCCGCAATGACGTGCAGGTTCCCAACGACGCCAGCGGCACGCGTTTCTCCCTGCGCGATACGGTGGGCACGGGGCCGGTGCCCGTGGTGCGGGTGGACGCCGCCTGGGCGCTGAACGAGCGCCAGGATCTGCGCGTGCTGCTCGCCCCCTTTTCCTACGAGGAGTCGGGCTCGCTCCCCGGGCCTGTGAGTTTCCGCGGCAGCGGCTTCCAAGCCGGGCCGGTGGATGCCACCTATCGGTTCAACTCCTGGCGGGGCACCTGGCGCTACCGGGTTGTGGATGACGGCCGCTGGCTGGTGAAGCTGGGGCTCACCGCCAAGGTGCGCGACGCGGAAATCACGCTGCGCCAAGGCAACACCGCATCCACCGACTCGGATGTGGGGCTCGTCCCACTGCTGCACCTGTATTCGGAGTACCGGCTCGGCGAGCGCTGGAAGGCGATCGTAGACGCGGATGCGCTCGCTGCCCCTCAGGGGCGGGCCTTCGACGTGGCGCTCAAGGCAGGCTATGAACTGACGCCGACGATAGGGGTTACCGCCGGCTATCGCATCCTGGACGGCGGCGTGGACAACAAGACGATCTACAATTTCGCCCGCTTCCATCAGGCCGTGGTCTCCGTGGTGGTGCGCTTCTAAGAGCAGCGCCGCGAGCCGGGGCAGATTCCTTCGCTTCCTCCCCTTTCGAGACCTTCATCTCTTGCGATGAGCACCGACCAGAACACGCACACGCGCTTCCTCGTGGACACCGCCTGGCTCGCCACCCGCCTGGACGATCCCGGCGTGGTGGTGCTCGACCCCACCACCCACCTGCTCGCACCTCCCCCGGCCCCCTACCGCGTGGTGGCCGGCCGGGCCGACTTCGAGGCCGGCCACGTGCCCGGTGCGCAGTTCGTGGACCTGGATGCGGAGCTCTCCGATCCGGCCCAGCCGCCGGGGTTGCACTTCACCGTGCCGCCGCCGGAACTGGTCGCTGCCACCATGGGGCGCCTGGGCGTGGGCGATGACACCTTCGTGGTGTGCTACTCCACCGCCAATCACTGGTGGGCCACGCGCCTGTGGTGGATGCTGAAGGTGTTCGGCCACGATCATGCGGCGGTGCTGGACGGCGGCTTCCAGAAGTGGCGGGCGGAAAACCGCCCCGTGGCCACCGGCCCAGCCCCTGCCCGTCCCGCAGCCGTCTTCACGCCCCGCCCGCGTCCCCATCTGGTGGCCCACAAGGCGGACGTGCTCGCCGCCATCGGCCGCCAGGACAGCTGCATCCTCAACGCCCTGCGGCCCGAACAGCACGCCGGCACCGGCGGCACGGTTTACGGCCGCCTCGGGCACATCGCCGGCAGCGTCAACGTGCCGGCGGTGGCGCTAGTGGATGAGCACAACGTCTTCAAGCCCGAGGCCGAACTGCGCCGCCTCATGGCCGGTCCGCTGTCCCAGCCCGAGGTCATCACCTACTGCGGCGGCGGCATCGCCGCCTCGAGCGCCACCCTGGTGCTCAACATGCTGGGCCACGACCGCGTGCGCCTCTACGACGCATCCCTGTCGGAGTGGGCGCCCGACCCCACGCTGCCCATGGAAGGCCCCGAAACACCGCCGGCTGGCTGACCTGCGTCAAGGGCGGCCGCGGCGCCCGACCTACAGTGGCCCGCCCGACGCTGGCGCCGCCATGCCCGATCCCCTGCCCGCCTCCCCTGCCCCCGCGCCTGCCCCCAGGGCGGTGGTGTTTCGCGCCCGCGGGCTCGCCAAGACCTACCGCATGGGCGAGGTGCAGGTGCAGGCGCTGCGCGGCGTGGACCTGGACCTGTACGCGGGCGAGTTCGTGGTGCTGCTGGGCGCCTCGGGCAGCGGTAAATCCACCCTGCTCAACATCCTCGGCGGCCTGGACGCGCCCACCGAGGGCGAGGTGAGCTGGCTGGATCATCCGCTCACGGGCGCCTCGGACGAGGCGCTCACGCGGTTTCGCCGCGAGCACGTGGGCTTCGTGTTCCAGTTCTACAACCTTATCCCCAGCCTCACGACGCTGGAGAACGTGGCGCTGGTCACCGAGATCGCCGCGCACCCCATGGCACCCGAGCAGGCCCTGGCGCTGGTGGGCCTGTCCGAGCGGCTCGACCACTTCCCCGCCCAGCTCTCCGGCGGCGAGCAGCAGCGCGTGGCCATCGCCCGCGCCATCGCAAAGCGCCCCGATGTGCTGTTGTGCGACGAGCCCACCGGCGCCCTGGATTTCGCCACCGGGCGGCTGGTGCTGGAGGTGCTGGAGCGCATCAATCGCGAACTGGGCACCACCACCGCAGTGATCACCCACAACGCCGCCATCGCCAACATGGCGGACCGGGTGATCCATCTCTCCAGCGGCCGCATCGCCTCGGTGCAGGTCAATGACCGCCGCGCCGCCCCGGCGGAGCTGTCGTGGTGAGGCTGCCGGCGCTGGAGCGCAAGCTGCTGCGCGACCTGTGGCGGCTGCGCGGACACCTCGCCGCGGTCGCCCTGGTCACCGCGTGCGGCGTGGCCACCTGGGTCACCATGCGCAGCGCCTACGAGGGCATGCTCCAGGCCCGGCAGGACTACTACACGCGCTGGCGTTTCGCCGACGTCTTCGCCGATCTGCGGCGCGCCCCCGAAAGCCTCGCCGCCCGCGTGGCCGCCCTGCCCGGCGTGGCGGCCGTGCAGGCGCGCACCCGCACCGAGGCGCAGGCGCTGGTGCCGGGCTTCGGCGCGCCGGTCACCGTGCGCCAGGAGGCGCTGCCCGATCCGCCCGGCGCTGCGCTCAACGATGTGTTCGTGCGCAGCGGCCGCCGCCCGCTGCCCGGCGCTGCCGACGAGGTGCTGGCCGCCGAGGGCTTCGCCTCGGCCCACGGCCTGCGCCCCGGCGACAGCCTGGATGCGGTGATCAACGGCCGCTGGCAGCGCCTGCGGATCACCGGGACCGGCGGATCGCCCGAGTATGTGCACGTGATCGGCGGCGCCGGCGTGTTTCCCGACGATCTGCGCTATGGCGTGCTGTGGATGGATGGCGCGGCCCTGGCCGCGGCGCTGGACCTGCGCGACGGCTTCAACGGGCTGGCCCTGGCGCTGGCCCCCGGGGCGGACCGCCGCGAGGTGATCGCGCGGCTTGATACGCTGCTCATCCCCTGGGGCTCGCCGGGTGCCTATGGCCGCGACGAGCAGGTGTCCCACCAGATGCTCGACGGCGAGATTCAGCAGGACCGCGTCACCGGCGTGGTGGTGCCGTCGCTGTTTCTGGCTGTGGCCGCATTCCTGATCCACAACGTGCTGGCGCGCCTCATCGCCCTGCAGCGCGCCCAGATCGGTGTGCTCAAGGCCTTCGGCTACGGCAACGGCCGCATTGCCCTGCATTACCTTGAACTGGGGCTCGCGGCGGTGCTGGCGGGCGGCATCGCCGGCCTGCTGCTGGGCCTGTGGCTGGGCGCCGGACTGGCCCACATCTACCAGCGGTTTTTCCATTTCCCCGAACTGGCCCTGCGGGTGTCGGCCGCCAACGCCGCTGGCGCGCTGGCCGTATGTTTGGCCGCTGCCGGCGCCGGGGCCTGGCCGGCAGTGCGCCGCGCCCTGGCCCTGGCCCCCGCCGAGTCCATGCGTGCGGAGCCCCCGCCGCAATTCAGGCCCCGGCTGCTTGAGCGCCTCGGCCTTCATCGCCGGCTGCCACCAACGGCGCGCATGGTGCTGCGCAATCTCGAACACCGTCCGCTGCGGGCAGCGGCCTCGGTCACCGCCGTGGCCCTGGCCTGCGCCCTGCTGGTGGTGGGCCGCTTCGGCATCGACGCCCTGGAGGAAACCGTGCGCGTGCAGTTTCGCGAGGCGCGCCGCGACGATGTCCGCGTGGCCTTCCGCGAGGCCCTGTCGCCCGAGGCCGCCCGCGCCCTGGGTAGCCTGCCCGGGGTGCTGCAGGTGGAGGGCATACGCGTGGCCGCGGCCCGCCTGCGCCACGGCCACCGCAGCAAGCGCGTGGCGGTGTTCGGCCTGGCGCCCCAGGCGCGGCTGCACCGCGTGGTGGCCGCCAACGGCCGCGACGTGGCGCTGCCGGCGGAGGGCGTCGTTCTGGGAAGGAGCCTGGCGCGGGTGCTCGGCATCGCGCCCGGCGACACGGTGGAGGCCGAGTTTCTCGTGGGCGAGCGCCGGGTGCGCCAGTTGCCCGTGGCCGCCACGGTGGATGAATCCGTGGGCCTGGGCGTGTACGCCTCCCGCGAGGCGCTGGCGCGCTGGCTGGGCGAGGGTCCGCGCATCACCGATGCCTACCTGCGGGTGGACCCGCGGCAACTGGACGCGCTGCACGCGCGGCTGCGCGAGATTCCCGCCGTCTCCGGCGTGACGCTGCGCGAGGCCACCATCACCACCTTCCTGGACACTATCGCGCGCAACCTGCGCATCTCCATCGATATCCTGGTGGTGTTCGCCTGCGCCATCGCCGCTGGCGTGGTGTACAACGGCGCCCGCATCGCCCTGTCCGAACACGCCGCCACCCTGGCCAGCCTGCGGGTGCTCGGCTTCCGCCGCGCCGAGGTCACCGCCATCCTGCTGGGCGAACAGGGGTTGCTCACGGCGGCAGGCATTCCCCTGGGTTTGCTGGCGGGATACGGGCTGTGCGGCTGGCTCACCCGCTTGCTGGAGACCGACTACTACCGCTTGCCGCTGGTGCTCTCCGGCGGCACCATCGCCACCGCCGCTGGCGCCGTGCTGGCCGCGGCCGCCGCCTCGGGCGCGCTCGTGGCCTGGCGGGTGCGCCACCTGGACCTCGTTGCCGTACTCAAGACCCGTGAGTGATACCCCGTCCCGCCTCAAGCGGCTCGCCATCGCCGCCGTGGCGCTGCTCGTCCTGGGTGCGGCGGGCTGGCTGCTGTTCGCGCCCTCGCCCCCCGAGGTGGAGGGTGCCGCCGCGCTGCGCGGGCCCATGCAGGTGAGCGTGGACCAGGAGGCCGAAGTGCGGGTGCACGATCGCTACGTGGTGGCGGCACCGGTGGCCGGGAGGCTGCGGCGCGTGGACCTGCACGACGGCGATCCGGTATCCGCAGGCCAGGTGCTCGCACTGCTCGCCCCCGCCCCCCTGGACCCGCGCGCCCGTGCCGAGGCCGTGGCGCGGGTGGATGCGGCCCGGGCGCTGCTGCGCGCGGCCGAGCAGACCGTGCAGCAGGCCCTGGCGGCCCGCGATCAGGCCCGCCGTGACAGCGACCGCGCCACGCGCCTGTCCGAAGAGCGTTTCGTGGCGGCGGAGGTGGCCGAGCGCGCCCGCACCGCGGCTGCGTCGGCCGAGGCGGCGGCATCGGCGGCGGCCGCGCGCCAGGCGGCGGCCAGTTCCGAGCTGGCGGCCGCCCGCGCTGCCCTGCTGGCCTTGCCCGGCCACGGGGCCGGCGCCACGGTACGCCTCACGGCGCCGGTCGCTGGCCGGGTGCTGCGGGTGATGGAAAAAAGCGAGCACACCGTGGCTCCCGGCACCGCGGTCATGGTGATCGGCGACCCCGCGCGGCTGGAAGTCGTTGCCGACGTGCTGTCCTCCGACGCGGTGCGCATCCGCCCGGGCGCCCCGGCGAGCCTCGAAGACTGGGGCGGTCCGCCACGCGCCGCCCGCGTGCGGCTCGTGGAGCCCTATGCCTTCACCAAGGTCTCGGCGCTGGGGATCGAGGAGCAACGGGTCAACGTGGTGCTCGATCCGGTGGACGCCCTTGATGGCCTGGGCGACGGCTACCGGGTGGAGGCACGCATCGTCACCTGGTCCGCGCCCGACGCCCTGAAGGTGCCGGCGAGCGCGGTGTTCCGCCACGGCGAGGGCTGGGCGGTGTTCGTTCTCGACGGCGCGCGCATCCGCCTGGTGCCCGTGGAGGCGGCCGAGCGCAACGCCCGCGAGGTGCGCATCGCCGCGGGCCTGGATGCCGGCGCGGTAGTAGTGCGCTTCCCCTCCAACGAGCTGGCCGATGGCGCTCGGGTACGGGTGCGCGATGCCGCCGCGGGGCGGCGCTGAACCGCTTCGCGTAGCATTGATCGCCCACCCGCAGGAGCACACTGCATGATCGAACGCTTTCCCGTGCGCGCATCCGACTACCCCGGCCCGGTCCTGGTCACCGGCGCGGGCGGTTGCATCGGCAGCTGGGCGCTGGCGCTGCTGGTGCGCAACGGCATCCCCGCCGTGGCCTTCGACCTCACCGAAGACCGGCGCCGGCCCGGCCTGCTGGTCGATGAGGCGGCGCTGGCGCGGGTGCGCTGGCTCACCGGCGACATCAGCGACACGGCGCGCGTGCATGAGGCCGTGCGCGACAGCGGCGCCTGCGCCATCGTGCATCTGGCCGGGCTGCAAGTGCCCTTCTGCAAGGCCGACCCGGTGGCTGGCGCGCGCGTCAACGTGGTGGGCACGGTGAACGTGTTCGAGGCGGCCCGCGCCCTGGGCATCGGGCGGGTGGCCTACGCCAGCTCCATCGGCGCCCTGGGTGCCGTGCCCGACAGCCCGTGGGGCGCCACGCTGTATGGCGCCTACAAGTACTGCAACGAGCAGACCGCCAAGGTGTACTGGCGCGACTGGCAGGTGCCCAGCGTGGGTTTCCGCCCCGGCGTGGTGTACGGCGTGGGCCGCGACCAGGGACAAACCTCCAAGACCACCGTGGCCATGCTGGCCGCCGTGGCGGGGCAGGCCTACGAGATTCCATTCCGCGGCCCGGTGTCGTGGCTGCACGCCGGCGAGGTGGCGAGCGCCTTCCTCAAAGCCGTGTCGCGCCCCGGCGAGGGCGCGCCGGTGTTCGACATCAACGGCCCCTGCGTGAGCGTGGAAGAGGGCATCGCAACGCTGCGGCAGTTGCTGCCTGGCGCGCAGGTGAGTTGCACCGGGGCGCCGCTGCCCTACCCCATGGACCTGTCCGACGAACCGCTGCGCGCCCACCTGGGAGACTATGGCCGCATCACGGTGCACGAGGGCACCCAGGCCACCGTGGCAGCGTTCCAGGCGCTGCTCGCACGCGGCGCTATCGAGGCGCCCCGATGAGCGCGCCCGCGCCTCACCCGCGGCAGGCGCGCCGCCGGGCCGTGACAGCACTGCTGGCCGCGCTGCTCGCCCTGCCGGGCACCGGGCGCGCGGTTACCGAAGTCGGCGCGCCGGCGCCCGCCCTGCGCGGCGTGCTGGTGTCGGGCGAGCCCTTCGACCTGGCCGACTACCGCGGCAAGGTGGTGCTGGTGAACTTCTACTCCAGCTACTGCCGCGGCTGCGCCTACGAAATCGGCAGCCTGGAGACATTTCGCGACGAGCACGCCGCCGAGGGCTTTCACGTCCTCATGATCGGCGTGGACCGGCCCGAGGACAAGGGCCGCGTGGCGCGCATGCTCGGCATCTACGACCTTCAGGGCGGCATGACCGACGAGCTCACCGCCTCCGGTTTCGAGCGCCGCTATCCCACGCCCACGGCCTTCGTGATCGACCGCGAGGGCGTGCTGCGCGAGCGCATCAACGGCGCCAAGACCCTGCCGCGCCTCAACGAGCTGCTGCTGCCCTGGATCCGCAAGGCGCCCTGAGGGGGCGGCAGGCACACCGCCCTGTCACTGGCTGCTCGCGGGCTGCGCACCAGGGCTGGCCACCACAGCCATGAACTCGGCGGCGGTCAGGCCGTTCAGGCGCAGCTCTCCGCCCTCCAGCGCCGCCTCCACGCGCAGCCACTCCCCGGCGGCGCGCAGCAACCCCGCCTCCACCAGTTCACGCAGGCGCGCCTCGGCCATGCGCGCGGCGAGTTGCGCGGCCGCCGCCTCGTCCATGGGTTGCCCGGTTTGCGACTGGGCCGTCCAGGCGGGCACCGCGGCACGTTTCTCCAGAACGAAGCGCAGCAGTTCGGGGGAAATGTCCACCACGGCGCTGCCCGACAGGCGCTCGCCCAGGGAGGCGAGGGCGGCGCCCACGGCGGCCTCGTCCGGGGCCCCGCCTGCGGCGGAAGCCGCAGGCTTCAGCTCCATGTGCCCCTGGGCACGCAAGGCCCCGCGGGGAGACTTCAACGCCAGTTGCCTGAGGTTCAGGCGCGGCGAGCGGGCAGCAAGGTCATCCGCCAGCTTGGTCAGCGTGCCGAGCGTGCGCCGGCTCTCCTCCGCCGTGGCCGGCCCGGAGGATTGCAGCGCCTCGCTGGCATGCATGAACTGGCTCAACGCAGCGCGATCCAGGCGCTCGGCATCCACTTCCACAACCATGTCGTTGAGCACCGGCTCGGACGCCGCTTCAGCGGCCTTCGCGACGCTGGCCAGGACCATCTTGAACCCCGACCCCAGGGTGGCGCCTTCGTCCTTCTGCCAGCCCTCGATCCCGAGACCGCGCACACTGTAGCGACCGAAGGCGCCCGACGCCTCCGCCGTCTCCATGCGAAGAGCCGAGCGTCCCGTCCACTAAAGGCTGTTGGGGCCCGACAGATTCCACTCGCCGTCGCCGCTGATGGCGCCCATGGTCAACAGCGAGCCCAGCCCCTGCACCGTGAGCCCCGGAGACTTCAGGGTAAAGGTTGCCACCTGGGCGGCCGACAGCTTGAGGGTGGCGGTCAGCCCACCCCAGGCGCTACGCACACCATTGGTGGTGCGCTCAAAGGGCGGCGACACGATCTCGGTGACACTGCCGCCCTCGAAGGGCATGGTGCTGGCAATGGTGATTGCCGCCTGGCTGCCGAACAGCCCGTCCAGCGCAGCCTTGACCTGATCGGGACCCCGCAGGCGCGTCTCGATGCGCCCCCAGCCATAGTCCGGATGGGGGCCGTGGGCGATCTGGTGCTCGAGCTCCAGGAACATCTCCGGCATGCCGCGCGGCGACACCCGGGATACGGCGGTGGAGTTGCGCAAGCCGCGATCGTAGGACACCACGGTCATGGTCACGGACATGGCCGGGTCGGCCGACAGGGCCGCTGCCCGCGCCCGAAAACCCTCTTCCGCCCTGCTACCCGTCCACCACGCCGCACCCGCCAAGCCCCCGTGCCGAAGACCAAAACCGCGACGCCTGCCAACAGCCAACCTGTCCTCTTCATGCCGTTTCTCCCCATGCGTGTCCCTCTGGCCCGCCCGCGGCACCGTCGCTCGAGAAGTTACGACCACGCTGCCGATCATCGGCAGGCGGCGCCGCCGCGCCCCTGCCGCCCCGGGGGCCCCCTGCATCAGCGGACCGGCAAACACCCCACCGCCGGGTCACCGAGGCCGGGCACCGGCCCGGCTGCGCCTACAGCGAACCGAGCAATCGCAGCAGCGCCTCGCGGTCTTGCCGCGGCAGGGTCACAAAGGCATCGCGCGATGCCTGCGCCTGGCCGCCGTGCCACAGGATCGCTTCGGCCAGGGTGCGCGCGCGGCCATCGTGCAGATAAGTGGCCTGGCCGTTCACCGTGGCGCTCAGACCGATGCCCCACAGCGGTGCCGTGCGCCACTCCCGGCCGCTGGCGACGAAATCGGGCCGGCCATCGGCGAGCCCCTCGCCCAGGTCGTGCAGCAACAGGTCGGTGTAGGGGCGGATCACCTGGTTCGACAGGCCCGGCAGGCCCGCCACTTCGCCCGTACGCAGCTCGGGCACGTGGCAGCCGTTGCAGCGGGCCTGGGCGAACAGCGCCTCACCCCGCGCCACCGCAGGATCGTCCACGCCGCGGCGTGCCGGCACAGCGGCGGCGCGCAGGTGAAATTCCACCGCTGCCCAGCGCACCTTGCCCAGTTCGGGACGGCCCGCGGGCATGAATTCACGGCACTGCTTCTGCACCGGCGGGCAGTTCTGCTCGGGAAAGTAGTCGCTGCTCACGCCGATATCGCCGTGGAAGGCCGCAGCCACCTGCTGGCGCAGGCTGGCCACATTGGCCTTGTGGCCGAAGCGGCCCAGCGACGGGGCGCCCGCGGCGTAATCCCACACGCGGTTCGGGCGCCCGCCCATGGTGGGGTCGGGCGGGTTCTGGGACAGGGCCAGCAGCGCGCTGTCGGGGACCGCATCGAGCAGCCCCAGACCCACCAGCGGCGGCGCCACCCGCGGCGAGGTGAGCACCTGCCCGCCCAGCGGGCCAAACTCCAGCCCCCGCAGCGCCACCACCGGGCGGCGCAGGGCCACGCTCTCACCGTCTTCGAAGCGCACCGCGGGCAGTTCCTCCCAGGCCAGCACCACGCTGCCCTCGGCGGGTACCACGCCCGGCACACCACGGGTCTGAAGCTGGTCGCCATAGTCCGGATGGGGTCGGGGCGCACCGCGGTCATCGCTGCCCGGCAGGCTCAAGCGCACGATCAGGCTGTGGGGCCCCTCGCCTGCGGCCACGGGCGCACCGCGGCCATTGCGCAGGTGACAGGCGGCGCAGGCGTCGGCGTTGAAGGTGGGGCCGGATCCCCATTCGCCCGCCTGGAACCAGTAGTTGACCCACTTCGCGTCCACGTGGCTCGCGCCCAGCGCGAACTCGCGCAGTTGCGGCCCATCGAGCGAGGCTACCGGCTGCCGGTACGCGGCCGGCGAGGCGTCGGCCACGGAGGCCGCGCCGGCCAGCAACGCCTCGGGCGGCAGCGGCCGGGGCTCGCCCGCCCTCAGCACCGCCGACCCCCACACCGCCGCCAACAGAGCCAGCGCCGCCGCACGCCCCATGGCCGGACCGGACACGCTCAGGCCTCCGCGCGCTCCGGCACCGTCACCACCCGCGTCCATCCGTAGGGGTCGGGCGCACGGCCGGTCTGTATGCCGGTGAGCGCCCGGTACAGCCGCTGGGCCACGGGGAAATCAGGCGCCCCGCCCACGGGCACGTCCTCGCCACGATGGCCGATGCGGTTCACGGGCACGATCACCGCCGCGGTGCCCATGCAGAACACCTCGGTGATTCGCGCGCGCTTCACGTCTGCCAGCACCGCTTCGATGTCCAGGCGCTCCTCGCGCACCCCGAGGCCCAGATCAGGCGCCAGACGAAGCACCGAATCGCGGGTGATGCCATGCAGGATGCTGCCCGACAGCGCCGGCGTGACGATCTCCCGGCCCTCCACCACGAAGGCCACATTCATGGCGCCCGCCTCCTCGACGTAGCGGCGCTCCACCGCGTCCAGCCACAGCACCTGCTGGTAGCCGCCCGCCCGCGCCGCCTCGATGGCCGCCAGGCTGCCGGCGTAGTTGCCAGGTGTTTTCGCCTCGCCAGTGCCGCGCGGCGCGGCGCGTATGTGCTCCTCCGCCACGCGCACCCCCACGGGCTGGAAGCCGCCGGAAAAGTAGGGGCCCGACGGACTCAGGATCACATAATGCAAGAAGCTGCGCGCGGCGCGCACCTCGAAAGTGGGCTCCGTGGCGACCATCACGGGGCGCACATACAAGGACGCCCCCTCCGCCGAGGGCACCCAGCCAGCATCCACGCCCACCAGCGCTTCGATGGCCCGCACAAAGCGCTCCATGGGCAATTCGGGCATGCCCATGCGCGAGGCGGAACGGTTGAAGCGTGCGGCGTTGGCCTCGGGCCGGAAAAGCTGCACCCGGCCGTCGGGCCGACGGTAAGCCTTGGTGCCCTCGAAGATCGCCTGTCCCGCGTGCAGCACCTGGGCGCTGGCATCGAGCACCAGCGGCCGGCGCGGGCCGATGGCGGCGTCATGCCAGCCGCGTGCCTCATCCCATTGCTCGGTGAACATGTGCGGCGTGAACACGCGTCCGAAGCCCAGCGGTTCGGGCAGCTGCACCGGCCCGCGGGGCGGCTCGGCGTGGATGCGAATTTCCATGGTGTCCTTGGTCGGGAAAAGGCACGCCCGCTTCTGGGGAGGCTCAGGAGAGGGCTGCCACGTAGGCTGTCTTGACGGTGGTGTAGAACTCCTGCGCGTAGCGGCCCTGTTCGCGCGGCCCGTAGCTCGATCCCTTGCGGCCGCCGAAGGGCACGTGATAGTCCACGCCCGCGGTGGGCAGGTTGACCATCACCATGCCCGCCTGCGCATGGCGGCGGAAGTGCGCCGCGTGCGTGAGCGAGCCCGTGCAGACGCCCGCGCACAGGCCGAACTCCGTGTCGTTGGCCACCGCCAGCGCCTCGTCGTAATCGCGCACCGCGATCACGCTGGCCACGGGCCCGAAAACCTCCTCGCGATTGATGCGCATGGCGTTGCTGGTGCCGGTGAACAGCGCCGGCGCCAGGTAGAAGCCGTCGCGCTCGCGCTTCAGGCGGTTGCCGCCGAAGGCGAGCGTGCCGCCTTCGGAGCGGGCGATCTCGATGTAGGACAGGTCCTGGTCGAGCTGCGACTGGTCCACCACCGGCCCGATGTGCACGCCGGCCTCCAGGGCGTGGCCCACCTTGAGGCCCCTCATGCGCTCCACCAGCGCCGCCACGAAGGCGTCGTGGATCCCCTGGGTGACGATGAGCCGCGACGAGGCCGTGCAGCGCTGCCCGGTGGAAAAGAAGGCGCCGTTCACGGCGCACTCCACGGCCACCTTGAGGTCGGCGTCGTCCAGCACCACCAGCGGATTCTTGCCGCCCATCTCCAGCTGGATCTTCTTGAGGCCGGCCACCGCCTTGGCGGCAACCCTGCGGCCGGTCTCCACCGAGCCAGTGAAAGTGACGGCATCCACGCGGGGGTCGGCGAGGATCGCTTCGCCCACCACGGAACCGCGGCCCATGCACAGGTTGAACACGCCAGCCGGGAAGCCGGCCCGGTGGATGATCTCGGCGATGGCCCACGAAGACGCGGGCACCAGGTCGGCGGGCTTGAACACCACGCAGTTGCCGTGGGCCAGCGCCGGGGCGATCTTCCACGCCGGGATGGCCGATGGGAAGTTCCACGGCGCGATGATGCCCACCACGCCCACCGGCTCGCGGGTGATCTCCACGTCGATGCCGGGGCGCACGGACGGCACCAGCTCGCCCGCCCGCCGCAACACCTCGCCGGCAAAGAAACGGAAGATGTTGCCCGCCCGGGCCACCTCGCCCACCCCCTCGGGCAGGGTCTTGCCCTCCTCGCGCGACAGCAGCGCGCCAAGTTCGTCCTTGCGGGCGAGGATCTCGCTGCCCACCTTGTCCAGCAGGTCGGCGCGCGCCTGGGTGTTGAACGTTGCCCAGGCGGGTGCCGCCACCCTCGCCGCCTCGATGGCACGGGCGGCCTGCGCGGCGTCGGCCTGGGCGTATTCGCCCACCACGTCGGAGAGATCGGACGGATTGATGTCCCGGGTCACGCTGGCGCCGGCGACCCACTCGCCAGCGATGAGGTTGGCATGGGGCTGATTCATGTGTTCGGCTCTCCCTGAAAAGTGCCGGCGATGGTAACGCAACGCCGCTGCGCCACCCCATGCGGCATGGGACAATCGGCGCCGTTCCCGCACCGGAAGTCCGCCATGCACCCACCCCTCGCCCGTCCCGCCGTGCTTGCGCTGCGCCAGTCGAAGATCCGCGAGGTGGCCAACGCCGGCATGGGACGCCCCGACGTGCTGGCCTTCTGGTTTGGCGAGCCCGACGAAGTCACGCCCGAGTTCATTCGCGCCGCGGGCATCGAGGCGCTGCGCCAGGGCGACACCTTCTACACCCAGAACCTGGGCATCGCCGCGCTGCGCGAGGCGCTGGCGGCCTATGTCACGCGGCTGCACCGCACCACCGCAGCCGGGCAGATCGTGGTCACCAACTCCGGCATGTCGGCGCTCATGCTCGCCACCCAGGCACTGGTGGGCCCGGGCGATCGCGCAGTGATCGTCACGCCGGTGTGGCCCAACCTGGTGGAGATCCCGAAGATCCTCGGCGCCCAGGCGGTGACCGTGGCGCTCGATTTCACGCCGCAGGGCTGGCAGCTCGACCTGCAGCGGCTGCTGGACGCGCTGGTGCCGGGCACCCGGGCGCTGTACCTCAACTCGCCCAACAACCCCACGGGCTGGACCATCACGCGCGAGGAGCAGCGCGCCGTGCTGGAGCACTGCCGCCGCCACGGCATCTGGATCGTGGCCGACGACGCCTACGAGCGACTCTTCTTCGGCGAGGGCGGCGCCGAGCCGCCACCGGCCGCGGCGCCCTCCTTCCTGGACCTGGCCGATCCGCTCGACCGGGTGGTGCAGACCAACACCTTCTCCAAGTCGTGGCTCATGACCGGCTGGCGGCTGGGCTGGGTCACCGCGCCGCCACCGCTGGTGGAGGCGCTCGCCACTCTGGTGGAGTACAACACCTCGTGCGCGCCGGGCTTCGTGCAGCGCGCCGGCCTGAAGGCTGTGACCGAGGGCGAGCCGGTGGTGGCGCGCACCGTGGCGCGGTTTCGCGCCGCGCGCGACTTCCTGCACCAGCACCTCAACGCCCTGCCCGGGGTGAGCGCGCCGCTGCCCTCCGGGGCCATGTACACCTTTTTCCGCGTGCAGGGGCTCATCGACAGCCTGGGGTTGTGCAAGCGCCTGGTGGCCGAGCATGGCCTGGGCCTCGCCCCCGGCATTGCCTTCGGCCCCGAGGGCGAGGGCTTCGTGCGCTGGTGCTTTGCCTCGGACACCAACCGCCTCGAACAGGGCCTGGAACGCCTCGCCCGCGGCCTTGCCCGCGTGCCTGCCGCGGTCTGAGCGCACACCCCTTTTTTCGCGCAGCCACGCACACCATGAAAGTCACCCTGATCCCCGTCACCCCCTTCGAACAGAACTGCTCGCTGCTGGTGTGCGAGCACACCGGCAAGGCCGCGGTGGTGGACCCCGGCGGCGACCTGGAGCGCATTCTCGGCGAGGTGGAGCGCCAGGGCGCCACGCTGGAGAAGATCCTGCTCACCCATGGCCACATCGATCACTGCGGCGCCACCGCGGCGCTGTCGAAGCGCCTGTCACTGCCGGTGGAGGGGCCGCAGCGGGAGGACGCCTTCTGGATCGACCAGCTTCCCGAGCAGGGGCGCATGTTCGGCTTCCCGCGCCTGGACGCCTTCACCCCCGACCGCTGGCTGGAGGATGGCGACACGGTGCGCTTCGGCGCGCAGGAGATGGAGGTGCTGTTCACGCCCGGCCACACGCCCGGGCACGTGATCTTCTTCCACCGCGGCATGCGGCTCGCCTTCGTGGGCGACGTGCTGTTCAACGGCTCCATCGGCCGCACCGACTTTCCGCGCGGCGATTACGACACGCTCATCGCCTCCATCACCGGCAAGCTCTGGCCCCTGGGCGACGAGGTCACCTTCGTTCCAGGCCACGGCCCCACCTCCACCTTCGGCGACGAGCGCCGCGGCAACCCGTTCGTGGGCGATGCCATCCTGCGGCGCGGACGCCCCTCGGCCTGAGCCCCGTGGGCTTCTACGACCGGCACGTACTGCCGCGGCTGCTGGATGCGGCCTGCGGCATGTCCCTGGTTGCCGCCCAGCGGCGCAAGGTGGTGCCCATGGCCCAGGGCGTGGTGCTGGAAGTGGGCATGGGCAGCGGCCTGAACCTGCCCCACTACGACCCGGCGCGGGTAAGCCGCGTGATCGGGCTCGACCCCGGCGAGGCGCTGCTGGCCGCGGCGCGGCGTCGTGCGGCGTCCGGCACCCTGCCGGTGGCGTTCATCCCCACGGGCGGCGAGCACATTCCGCTGGACGCCGCCAGCGTGGACACGGTGGTGGTCACCTACACCCTGTGCACCATCCCGGGCGTGGATCAGGCGCTGGAAGGCATGCGGCGTGTGCTAAAGCCTAGCGGCAGGCTGCTGTTCTGCGAGCACGGCCTGGCGCCCGACGCCGGCGTGGCCGCCTGGCAGCGGCGGCTTCAACCGCTGTGGAGCCGGCTGGCGGGGGGCTGCCACCTCACCCGCGACGCTGGCGCGCTGCTGGAGGGCGCGGGCTTCGCGGTGCACTGGATCGAGCGCGCCTATGCCCGCGGCACGCCGCGCTTCGCGGGCTGGCACTTCATCGGGACCGCCACACCGCGCTGACCCGCGGCCGGATGGCATACCCGAAACCATGACCGCACGATCCGCCGCCGCGCTGCCCACCCTCGGGCAACTCGAACACGCGGCCGGCGTGGTAGCCCGCACGCTCTCGCCCACACCCCAGTACCGCTGGCCCCTGCTCGACGAGGCCCTCGGCGCGCGGGTGTGGATCAAGCACGAGAACCACACGCCGCTGGGTGCCTTCAAGGTGCGCGGCGGACTGGTGTACTTCCACCACCTGGCGGAGGCAAACCCTCGCCCCGCTGGCGTGGTCAGCGCCACCCGCGGCAACCACGGGCAATCGGTGGCCTTCGCCGCCGGGCGCCTCGGCATCCCCGCCACCATCGTGGTGCCCCTGGGCAACAGCCGCGAGAAGAACGCCGCCATGCGCGCCCTCGGCGCGCAGCTGGTGGAGCACGGCGAAGACTTCCAGGCCGCGCGCGAACACGCCGTGGCGCTGGCCGCGCACCACAACCTGCACATGGTGCCCTCCTTCCACCCGCTGCTGGTGCAGGGTGTGGCCGGATGGGCGCTGGAACTGCTGCGCGCCGCGCCCGGCATCGAAGTGCTGTACGTGCCCATCGGCCTGGGCTCGGGCATCTGCGGCGCCATCGCTGCCCGCGAGGCCCTCGGACTGACGGTGGACATCGTGGGTGTCACGTCCGCGGCGGCCCCCGCCTACGCCCATTCCTTCGCCCTGGGCGAGGCCGTGCAATGCCCCGTGGGCGCCACCCTCGCCGACGGTCTGGCCTGCCGCGCGCCCGAACCCGCCGCCCTGGAGATCATCCGTGCCCACGCCGCGCGCATCGTGGAAGTGAGCGACGCGGACGTGGCCGAAGCCATGCGCCTGCTGTTCAGCGCCACCCACAACGTGGCCGAGGGCGCTGGCGCCGCCGGCGTGGCGGCCCTGCTGCGGGAGCGGCCGCGCATCGCCGGGCGCACCGTGGCCACGGTGCGGTGCGGCGGCAACGTGGACCAGGCGGTGTTCGCGCGGGTGCTGGCGGGCTGAGCTCCGCCGCCCGGCGCCGCTGCCGTGCCTGCGCCGGCGCGCCGCCAAGCGCGCCGGCGAGAGCGCTCAGCGCATCAGGTCCCGCACCAGTTGATTGAACTTGGCCGGGTTCTCCATGAACATGAAGTGATTGCCGCCCTCGGCCTCTTCAAAGATCACCACCCGCGAGCCCTTGATCTGGGTGCCCATCCACTCCTGCGAGCGCCATCCCACCAGGCTGGTCTTGCCGCCCACGATGAGGGTGGGCACGTCGATGCGCGGGATCACGTCGCGCCAGTCATTGGTGGCGTGGTCATACAGCAGCCGCGCGGCATAGGCGCGGGGGAACTTGAGGTTCTGCTGGATGACCCAGTCCACCTCGGCGCGGGGGTACTGCTTGGTGAACATGCCGCCGATGAAGCCCTCCGTGGTCTTGATGCCATCGGCGCCGGCCAGAGCGTTGGTGACGCCGTAGAGCGAGTCCTTGTCCAGCAGCGCGCCCGCGTCGGTCTTCTCCTGGTCCGACCAGACGGGGTTGGCGGTGATCATGGGCATCTGGTCGATCAGCACCAGCCCCGACAGCCGTTCGCCGCCGAACAGCTCCCAGTAGCCCCAGATCACCGAGCAGCCCATGGAGTGGCCCGCGAGGGTCACGCCGCCCAGGCTCTTGGCGGTGAGGAACTCGTGCACGTCCTTGGACAGGCGGTGGATGCGATAGCCGTGGGCGGGCTTGGCCGACTCGCCGTGCCCGCGCATGTCCAGGGCAATGACGCGATAGCGGTCGCTCAGGCCCTCGAGCTGGTGACGGAACTGGGCTGCCGTTTGCGACCAGCCCGGAATCATCACCAGGGGCTTGCCGCTGCCAGCCTCGAGGTAGTGCAGCTTCACACCGTCGCTGGTGGTGAAGTAACCCGACCTGATTTCCGCGGCCTGCGCCGCACCCCAGGCGAGCGCACCCATCACCGCGCACAGCAGCGCCGCCAGGCGGGAATAGAGCTTGTTCCGGTACATGATTTTTTCCTCCCCCGTGTAGGGAAAAATGACGATTCGCGCCGCTCTGGTGGCGACGCCAATTCATCATACGGGGCCGCGCGCGTGGCGCAACCGAAGCGGCATGGGCCGCTTCAGAACTTGCCGAACCTGAGGTAAGCCTCGCGCGGGTCCATGCCCGACAGGATGGCCGTGCGCACTTTGTTCTCGGTCTGCAACACGGCCTCCGTGCGGGCGGTGACCTCGGCCACCATTTCGCCGGGGATGATCACCGCGCCGTCGCGATCGGCCAGCAGCCAGTCGCCCGAACACACGGTGACCTCGCCGATGGTCACGGGCTCGCCGAAACCTTCGGGCCGCCAGCGGCCGACGATGTCCTTCGGGGTGGTGAAGCTGCACCACACGGGAAAGCCGAGCTCCAGGATGAAGCCGGTGTCGCGGCAGCCGCCGTCCACCACCCAGCCGCGCACGCCCCGGTGGTGCAGGGTCTCGGCGGAGAGTTCGCCCATGAGCGCGATGTCGTGGGTGTTGGGCTGGCAGACCACCACCCGGCCAGCCGGTGCCATGGACAGCAGGCCGGTCCAGGACAGCAGGCTCTGGTGGACGTCGAGACCTTCCTCGCAGCGGCCGCTCACGGTCCAGACCTGCCCCGCCAGCCGCCGCGCCGGATCGAGGCAGCGGATTTCCGGCGGCAGCACGAAACCTGTGAGGCCCATGGCGCGCAGCACATCGTGCACGGCGGCGGCATGACAGGCCTCCAGGCGTTCGGCCAGATCGGCGGGGGCGGGAATCATGGTTGCGCAGCCTCCTCAAGCACGGGGACCGGGCCATCGCCGCGCCACAACCCCAGCGCCTCGTTGGCGGCCAGCGCCAGCACCACGATGCTGCCACCGATGAGGGTGGCGGCGGAAGGTACCTCGCCCACCAGCAGCCACGCGGAGGCCACGCCGAACACCGTTTCCAGCTCGGCCATCAGCCCCACCTCGGCGGCTGCCAGATGGCGCGCCGCCGCGATCATGAGCAGGCAGCCCATCCCGAGCTGCACCACGCCCAGGGCCACGAAGTTGGGCACGTCGCCCCAGGCAATGTCGAAGGGCAGCGCGAAGGGCAGCGTGACGGCGCAGGACACCACGCCCGCCACGATGAGCGTGGGCATCATGTCGGTCTGAGCGTGCATGCGCCGCAGCAGCGTCACGTTGGCGGCGAAGGCCACGGGAATGACCAGGGCGATGAGGTTGCCCCAGGCGCCGCCGCCGAAGGATGCAGCGAACATCACCCCAATGCCGCAGAAGGCCGCCAGCATGGCCAGCCAGGTGCGCAGCCGCACGCGCTCGCCCAGAAACGCCCAGCCCGCCAGCGCCGCAAGAAACGGCGAGATGGAACTGAGCACCAGCACGTTGGCCACCGCCGTGCGCGCCAGCGCCGTGATGAAAGCCACGAACATCACCGCCCACAACACACCGGAAACCACGCCGGGCCAGCCGATGCCCGCCACCCGCCGCCACACCGCGCCGCGGTACTGCACGGAAAGCACCACGGTCATGAAGGCCAGCATGAACACCGAGCGCCAGAGAGTAGCCTCCCAGCCGTCGGTGAGGCTCTGGGTGCGCATGAGCACACCCGCGGTGGACCAGCACAGTGTGGCGCCCAGCATCAGCAGCAGGCCGCGGCGATGCCCGGCGGCCGCGGGGCTCATGGGGCGGCGCGCGTAGCGCGCTCGGGGACGGGGACGGCGAGCTTGCGCGCCCAGGGTTCCAGGGCGGGCAGGATGCCCGGATGAAGGCTCACGCCCTCGGCGAGCTGGCGGCGCTTCAAGGCGAGGCTGCGTTCTCCCGGCAGGCGCACCCGGTCCACGCCGGGCAGGGGCGGCGTGTCACGGCAGGCGCCGGCAGTCCAGCCGGTCTGGCGGGTGAAGGCATCGAGGCCCGCGAACAGCCGCGGGTCCAGCACCTGGATGAACACCTCGCCGGTCCATTCCTTCACCGCATCGGCCCGCCCGTGGCCGCCCAGGCCCTGGGTGAAGGCCTCCACCATCAGCCCCAGGGCGTAACCCTTGTGGCCGTACTCCAGGCCGCCCACCGGCAGCAGCCAGCCGCGCGGCTCGCCCGTGGTGACGGCGGGATCGTCACTGGCGCGGCCCTGGCCGTCCACGAGCCACGGGCCGGGCAGCCGCCCGCCTGACTTCGCCAGCCGGCCCACCATGCCGTTGGTGGTGATGGAGGTGGACACGTCGATGAGCACCGGATCGCCATCCGTGGGCCAGCCCGCGGCGATGGGATTGGGCGTGATGACGCCTTCACGGCCGCCGAAGGGCGCCACCGAGCGGTTCTCCGGCGCGGAGGTCATGATCTGGATGACGAAGCCCCGGTCGGTGGCGCGGGTGAGATAGGCGGCCAGGCAGGCGATGTGGTGGCTGCGGCGGATGGCCACGGTGCAGCTGCCCTGGGTGGCGGCGCGCTGGCAGGCCAGGTCGATGGCCTGGGTCACCAGCCAAGTGCCCGGCAGCCGCCGCCCGTCCCAGGTGAGCGCCGCGGGGAACTCCGCGATCACGCCGGGCTCGCCGCTGGTGGCGCGCTCGCCCGTCTCCATGTCGGCCAGGTAGGCCGCCAGCAGGTTC
>DAIPHN010000018.1:0-28111 GCA_036771335.1 Burkholderiales bacterium | reverse complement strand
GGGCGGGGGGGCCGCCTGGCCGGCTCCCCGGAACGGCCCCGCCAAGGCTGTCGGCGAGCGCACGCCCAGCGGCGACTGCGCGATGACGTGAAATTCGTACTGGCCCGGCTGGGCATCGAGAAACTCAAACCGCGGCAGTTCGACCAGCGTTTCCGAACTCCAGTCGCCGCCATCCAGCCGCCAGCGCACCGCCCACCGATCCGCGCCCGGCGTCGGCAGCCAGGAAAATTCGACCTTGACCCGGATTTGGGTGGCATCGAGATACAGGTATTCCAGGATCTCGAATCCCGAGGGCGTGGCGACGGTCCGCACATCGATGGCGGAATAATCCGCGTCGGGCAGGATCAGCCCCTGCTCGATGGCCGCGTACTTGTCCGGATTGTGGGCGACGGCCGCCACTTCCACGGTCAGGCCGTCCCGCTCGGCAACCGACAAAATCCGCCAGCGGGTCGGCGCCAGGGCGGGTTCGCTGGCGATCCAGGGCGCGCCGGGCAGCGGCGCCTGGGGCAAGGGCGGCGTCAGGGTGAACGTTTCCGCCAGGCCTCCGGCGATACTTCTGGATTCCAACGTGCCGTCCGGCAACATCACGTGCAGGGTGCTGGCGGGCGCCAGATCGGTCGCCGCGTCCAAGGTGACGGCGCTGGTGGTGGCGGCCTTGATGCGCCCGCCGCTGCGTTTGCCGGCCCGCGTCGGATCGTGAATGGCGATGATCTGCCCCGGCGCGAGCGCGGCGCCCTCGAGCCCGGTGGCGAAGCTGACCATCTCCTGTTCCCTGGCGGCGGTGTAGACCATCCAGCGTCCGACCCGGTTGGCCTGGCCGCGGCTGGTGCAGCCCACCGCGATCACCTCCGACTGGATGACGCCATAGCGGGCAATGCCTTCGGCGTCCTCGACGTATTCCACCTTGCGCCGGTACTGGTCCTCCGGATCGTTCCAGGCGACCAGTACCACGGTGACGCGGGTCTTGAGGCCGGCGCCGCTGTAGCTGAACCGCCCCTCCACGACGTTGGCCGGGTTGAACACGTAGCTGTCGGCTTCCGGCTTGTCGACGACCGGGACCAGGACGCCGCCGGCGTAGTACAGAATCGCCCGAAAGAGCGATGCCATGTTCTGCAGCACCTTGAAGGCGTCCTCGCGGTCCTGCAGGTAGAGATTGCAGGTATAGCGCGGTTCGTAGCCGCCGCGGCCATCGGGAACCAGGGCGTCGCAGTATTGGGCGATCTCATACAGCGTCCACTTGTCGACCTGGTCGGCGTCGATATACCCCCCGAGGCCGTAGCGCGGGTGGGTCAGCAGGTCGTAAAAGCACCAGGCCGGGTTGTCGGTCCAGGCAAGCTGGAAGCTGCCGTCCCACAACCCGGTGTAGACGCGGGTGATGGGGTTGTAGTTGGTCGGGATCTGGACGCGGAGCAGCTTTAGCTCGTAGCCGCGCTTGGGAATGGCGCGGAACTGTTTGGAGCCCAGCCGCAGCAGGGCCACCGCGGTGTGGGGGTAGCGCAGCTTGGCGCCGACCGCGACGGTGTAGCTGGTCCACCAGGTCTCGTTGCGGGTCTTGGAATCCGTGGCGTCGGCGGTCAGGCGGCGAACCCGGAGGTTCCAGGGCGGCGTGCCGGACGGCACGATGCGCAGGGTGCGCGCGTACCCCCGCGAGGCCTTGCCGTCGAAGACCACCCGGTCCACCAACTGGGACGCCTTGGCGCCGGTGATCGTGAGTGCGCCGAAGCTGTACTCGGATTCATCCTTGCGCGCCCGGATCCGGTAGATGCCGGGCGGCAGCATCAGGGTCGAGGCGCCCGTGGCAAAACGCTTTTTGGGTTCCAGCGCCAGCGTCTTGACCTCCCAGGAGGTCCACTCGGTGGCGGACTCCAGGCGGTATTCCACGAACAGGGTGGGCGGAATGTTGTTCTGGCGGGCGTTCGGCGTGAGGCACTTCCACTGGATATGGTGGCGCTGCGCTTCGAAATTCGAGATCGCGACGGCGTTGGCGAACGGGATGTTCACCATCTTGTCGCTGATCTTTTGCACGGCGAAGGCGCCGCCGGCGGCCTGGAGTTCGATCTGCAATTCGGCCTTGGCGCCGACCAGGTTGTTGTCGTCGTCCTGCCGCATCAGCGAGGGGGTGTGCAGGGTCAGCGCGATGATCATGGCGTTGGGGTCGCTGATCGTGCGCGTCACCGGCGTGTCCTGGGTGATCTGGACGCCCACCGCCACTTCCGTGGCCGACGTGAAAGGGGTCGCCACGGGCGTTTGATTCGGGGTGCCGCGGCGGAAATCGAACACCACGCCCTTGAAGTTGCGCTCGCCGGTCTCGTTGGTCAGCGGGGTATCGTTCAGGTAGACCGAGCGCTCGCCGTCCACCAGGCCTTCAATCGGCCCTTCGCAGATCGCGTCGATCACCTCGGCATACTGGGTGGACGCGAGGGTATCGTCGTACTCGACGGGCGCTTCCGGCTCCTCGCCGCCCATCGCCCCCGCGATCAGGCGCGGATCAGACCTCATACAGCCTCGACGAAATCAGGGCGCCGCCGACCATCAGGCGGCCGTAGCCGACCGGCACCGGCGCGCCTTGCGTGGTGTTCGTGCGCGGTCCGTTGAAGCTGTAGGACTCCTTGATGGAGGCCTCCCGGCCGGTATCCATCTCCGGCGGCTGCGTCAGCAGGCTGACCACGCCCTGCAGCATCATGAGCCCGCCCGAAATCATCAGGCCGGTAAACACCGTTTGGGCCGTTGCAGCGGTCATCCCCAGCGTAATACCCGCCGCCAGGCCTCCAAACCCCGTCAGGGCCAGCACCGCCCCCAGAATGATGGGCATCGCTTCACGGGCCCCTTCAATGGCCGGCACGATCTTGATGGGATGCGCGCCGGCCGTCAGGGCCAGCTGATCCTCGGGAAGACTCTCTTTGCCGACGAACACATGGTAGCCGGGCGCGGAATGCGTCTGGAGGTATTGCCGGAACCCCGGCAGCAACGTGCATAAGGCCCGCACCGCTTCCGCCGGCGAGGCGACGTGCAGGCGGAATTTCGCGCCGAAGCGTTTGCGGAGGTGCCCGTAGAGGCGGATTTCGGTCGGGCGCCGTACGGTGCCCAGAGGTGTTTCGTGTGTGTTCATACGCGGGAGCGGTGCCGTAAAACCAGGGTGGTGCAGCGTTGCCAGTGGCCGCCGTAAATGCCTTGCCGGGAAAGCTGGTTGGCCGGTTGATGCAAGAGCCGGCTGTCGCCGAGATAGACCGCCAGATGGGTGGCGGGACCGAGCCCCTCGCCCTGCAGCGCCAGCACATCGTGGGCGGCCAGCTGGGCCGGCGGGACCGCGACGAAACCGGCGGCGGCATAGCGCGCGCGGATGTAATCCTTGCGGCATTCGGCCCAGCGCGGCTCGTAGACCTGGCCGTCCAGCCGAATCCCCAGCCGCTGCCGGTAGTAGTCCTGGACCAGGGTCCAGCAGTCCCAGACGCCGTAAAGGTAGGGCCGGCCCTCGAGCGGGCAGTCGTAATCCTCGGGCTCGATCCGCGTCACTTCCTGCGCGGGCCAGGACACGATCAGCCAGGGCAGGCCCGACCGGGCGCAGCCGGCGCGGTCGGCGGGCGAAGCGGCGGCGGTCCCGTCCGGGTGGCTGTGCACCACGGCCCTCACCTCGCCGGCATCCTCGGCAGCGGCATAGTCCTCCGGGCACAGCGCGAACTGCGCGGCGCCGAGCGCGATGTTGCGGCACGGCCGGTATTCATCCACGCCGGCCACCCGGACCACCAGGCCGCAGGCCTCGCGCGGATATTCGCGGGCGGCGTGGGCCAGGATCGCGGCGATCATGAGAACTCCGCGACTTTGCCGGCGGCCGGGAATCCGCCGAACGGCAACTCCCCGCCTTCACCGAAGCGGGCCAGACAGGAGGACAGCCGCTTGCCGCAGACATCGGCGGCCGGGCTGGAGACCGGGGTATCGTCGGCGGCGAAAATCCCGCCGGCGGCGGCCTGGCCGTACTTGGCGGGGTTCGGGAGGTAGCCGCATTCGGCGCCCCGGTACGCCCACAGGCAGGTGTTCTGGATCACCTGCCGCCGCGGCAGCTTGACGCCGGCCAGGTCGAAGACGGAAGCCAGTTCCCATTCCACGAATTCCAGGGTTTCGGCGCTCTTGCGGTCGACCACGAACAGGTCGGTGGCGAAATGCCGGGCCGGATCGGCTGCGGGGTTGCCGCCCGGAAAGTTGACCGCATCCAGGTATTTCACCAAGGTGCGCTTGCGCTTGCATTGCGCGCCCACCGCATCGGCGTATTGCAGGCACAGGGCCGACAGGGTGCCGGCGATGTTGGCGGCCTTGATCTTGGGGCGAGGCAGCGCGCCCCGGCCGGACAGTTCAAATCCGTCGGCCTCGATCGGCCAGGGGGTATAGGCGACGCCCTGCCAGGTCATGCCCGCCTTGAAGCTGTTGGTGACCGGCGTGAAATACAGGACCGGCCCGCCGAGCACGCCCAGATCGAGCTCGAACAGCGTCACCAATTCCACGGGCGAGAGCCCTTGCAGTTCGCCGGCCAGGGTGTACGCGGGTTCGCCGTTCATGGCTGGAACACCTGCTCGAACGTGGCCCGGATGGTTTCCGAGCGGGGGCGAACGTTGGTGCGGGTCCACTCGCGGCAGACCACCTGCAGGTTTTGGCCGCGCGGCGAGACCCAGTCGAAGGCTTCCAGGCCACCGCGGGCGGCCAGGAAGTCGTCGATCTCGTTGGCGACCAGGTGGTCGATGTCTTCGAAGGCCAGATCCCAGGATTGCGGATCCCGGTTGATGCCGAGTCCGATGCGGACTTCGTAGCCGTCGCCGTACGGAATGCGCTGCACCCGCGGGCGATGCCGCACTTGGGCGCCGTGGGTCTCGATCCAGATGAACTCAGGCATACAGCAACCCGCCGGGCCGTTTTTGGCGGGCGATTTCTTCCTGCACCGCGCGGGAAATCGCCCGGCCCAGGTCGCCCCCCTTGGTGCGCGGATCCGCATTGTCGCGGGCGCCGCTGTGGTCCACCGCCACGTTCACGGTGACCTGGGTGTTGCCGCCCCCGCCGTTGGCCCGGTGCCGCGGATCGCGGCGGGTCAGCACCTCTTCGCCGCGCTGCAAAATGGCCGGCACTTCGTCGGGCGCGAGGCCCGCCAGCCCCCCCTGGTGCAGCCGCGGCGCGGCGGCCAGGGCCAGCGCCGGGATCCGCACGGACAGGCCGCCGGCGCCGGCGATGCCGCCACTATGCAGGGAGGCGCCGGGGAAGGTCACTCCCGCGATGCCGCCGCCGAGACTGGCGTCGGTGGGCGAGAGACCGGAGAAGCCCCCAGCCCCGAACAGGCCGCCCAGCCCCGCCGACAGCACGCCGCCCAGCGCGTTGAACAGAGGTTTGGTCACCGTTTCGCGCAACGCCAGGCGGGTGATGTCCTGCAGCAGGCCTTTCAGCACGTCGCTGAAGGCGCGGCCGTTGACGATGGCGTCCTCGAACGCCGAGGCGAACGTCAGCCCCAGCTGGTCCACGGTGGTTTTCAGGGTGTCGGCGCGTCCGTTGAGCTCGAGAATCTGTTTGTCGTATTGGGCGATGACGGTGAGGCCTTGCGCCTCCGCATCGAAGCGGGCCGCCTCGCCGAGCAGCCGGGCCTGGCCGTCGGGATCGGTGGCGCGGCTGGCCTGGTCACGGCGGGCCTGCGCTTCGCGCCGGTACAGGTCCAGCTTCAGGGCCAAGACCCGATCCACGTAATCCTGCTCGATGCGCAGGCGCTTTTCAGCATCCTGCCCCGCCAGCAGCAGGTCCAGCTCCCGCTGTTTGCTCAAGATTTGCCCGGAGGATTCGACGGTCGCGCGGTACGTGTCCAGACCGGTCCGGGCGGCGTTGTCCTGCGCCTGCAGGTCGAGTTGCCGGCGGCGGGCTTCCGTGAGGTCGTTTTGGGCCTGTTCGAGGGCCTGTGAAGCGGCGATCTGCTCGCGCAGCGCCGCCGCCTGGGCAATCAGCTGGGTGCGGTTGGAAGGATCGGTCGAGAGGGCGGCCTGCTGTTCCCGCAGGTTGACCTCTTGGCGCAGGGCTTCCCGTTTGAGCGACAGGGACGCGGTTTGATAGCGCTGCTCGATGTCGAGCTTGGCCCGCGCGTTCTCGCCTGCGATTTCCAGCTCCTTCTGTTTTTCCGCCTCCATGACGGCGGTTTCCTGCTCGAGCCGCTGTCTGGACTTGGTGATATCGGCTTCCAGCGCCTGCTGGTTGACCTGCTCGTCCTCCTTGGTCTGCCGGGCCGCGGCCTGGCGCAGCGCCTTGGCCTTCTCGATCGCCTGGTTTAATTCAATGATCTGGCGCCGCTCGGCTTCGGTGACCTTGCCGAGCTTGTCGAGACCTGCGACGGCCGCCTTGGCGGCCTGATAGTCGCGGTAGGCCTCTTCCCCGGCCAGCACCGCGGCGCGTTCCTTTTCGAGCTCGGTGATCAGCTCCTGCGCCTTGGAGGGCGCGGGCGGGGGGGCCGCCGACGGCGGCGCCGTAAACTCCTTTTTGATTCGCTGCTGCAGATACTGTTCGTAGGCTTGCGTTTGCTCCGTAAGCGAGAAGCCATTCAGTTTTTTTTCAATATCATCCGTGCTGAACATCTCCTGCCGCGCCCCGCGGAGGTCGCGGATTCCCGTCGCGCCGCCCTTGAGGAGCTTGGTGACGAGGCTCAGGGCGCTGGTTGCGGCCAGGTTGATCGGCTTTTGGAATTCCTCGACCAGCGCGATCCAGGCGTTGCGCACATCGGTCAAATGGGCGTTGATGTTGCCGGCGGTGCGGGCGGCGGCGCCGTCATACTGGTCCAGCGCCTTGAGCAGTATGGCCACAAATTCCTGGCCCGAAATTTGGTGCTGCTTGAGATGGTCCTGGAGCACAGAGAGCGAACGGCCTGAGGCGGCGACGACTTTGAACAGCAAGCCCGGCAGGGGTTCGGTGACCTGTTTTAGCTCTTCCCATTCCAGATTGGATTTGCCCAGTGCCTGCTGTAGGCCATTGAAGGACAGCTGCAACTGCTGGTTGCTGGCGCCGAGCTGGGCCGCCGCGTTGCCCAGGCCTGCCAGGAGGGCGCGGCTTTGGTCCTGGGTAATCACGCCATCCTTCTGCAGGGCGAGCAGATTGGCGTAGGTATCGGCGAGAACAAGGTAATCCTTGTGCTGCTGTTGGGCCAGGTCGGAAAGGAACTTCTGCGTGTTGGCGAATTCCTCGCCGGAGCGGGTCAGCCCGCGCAGCCGGGTGTCGACCTCTTCGATACTGGCGGCCGTGCGGCCCGCCTCGCGGCCGATGCCGAGCAGGGTCTGGCCGATGGCAAGGAACCCGGCGGCGCGCCCCAGCCGGCCCAGCAGCGTAAGGTTGCCGTCGTCGCCGCCGGCGCCGAGGCCGCGGGTGCTCTGGTTGGCTTGCTTGGCCGCTTCACCCAGCTGTTTGAGTTCCTGACTGCCCTGCCGGCCCAAACGGTTTAGCGCTTCGGTTGCCCGGCTGGCGTCGGTGCCCAGCCGGGCGATCATGGGGCTGACGATCTGCACCTGGCCGCCGATCTGCGCCACGGCCCGCGCCGATTCCTGGCCGCGCTGCTGCAGGGTGCCCAGCCCGGCCGAGGCCTGCTTCAGCTGATCCAGGGCGCGGGCGCCGGCCTTGACCGCCTGCTCGAGGCTGCGCAGGGCGGCGACGGCCTGGTCGTCGTTGGCCGCGATGCGGATCTGGGTGTCGCCGGGTTGGTTGGCCATCAGGGCGTTTTCAGTAGTGTTTTGAAAGGCGCTTCATCGGCCCAGACCGCCGCTCGCACCAACAGGGCAAAACGGCGATCGGACTCGGCTTCCACGCGTTGGGCGGCGTGGACGAAAACCTGCACTTGGGCCAGGGTGTAATGCCGCATGGCGTCCAGGCGGTGCCCGTGGCCGATCAGGTACTGGAGGGTATCGGCCCAGGCGTCGCCGTCAGCCCGCCGAGTCCCGTCAGCAGCGCCGGCAGGACTCGTTGGCCGAAAAAATCGGCGTTCACCTCGATCAGGGCCGCCGTCAGCCGGATCGCGGCATCGAGCGGCAGGGTGTCGACCCAGGCGCGCGGACGGCGGGCCAGCAGGGCGACCAGATTGAGCAGGGTTTCCCCGGAATCGCCCTCGAGCAGCTGGAGCACGTTGGCGGTGAACGCTTCGCCGCTGGCCAGCGCCGGCAACTCCAGACGGCGCAGCAGGGCGAGCGCTTGCGGCAGTTCGCCCAGGCGCAACGGCGCGACCTCAAGGGTCACGCCGTCGATCTCCAGGCTGGCCGCCGCCGGAAATAACGTCTCCAGCGCGCTCACAGCAGGATCATCCGGCCGATTTGGCCCATCACGTCATCGGCCGGCTTGGTGTAATCGAGCAGGGCCGCGCCGGTCAGGGTCAGCTGGCCGATCTCGTCATTGATCAGGTCAAAATTGTCGGCCGGCTCCAGCGCGACCCGGTAAAACTCCGCGATGAACGGCCGGTTGTTGTCTGCGGTGTTGTAGCCCTGGAACCGGATCCAGACCTCGTCGACGCCCTCCCAGGTCAGGATCGGCACGTGCGTGGCGGGGGTGTTGCCGAAGTCGTACTCGACCTTGAGCGGTTCGGTCAGCGCGGCGGCGGTATAGGCGGCGTTTTTCGAGGACGGAAACACGATCTGCCCGAAGGTCGCATCGAGCTCGTACAAATCCGGGCTGAGCGTCTTGGGCGTCGCACTGGAATCCTTAACGGTCACGGCGGAAATACCCTGATGGGAAAGGAGATAGGTTTCGTCCTTGTAGATCGGCGCCGCCAAGGTGTCGACGGTGTAGCCGAAGTTGAAGTTGCCCTTGAGCGGCCCGGTGAACGGCCCCCCGGTCGTCAGATTGATGATCTGGATGATCAGGTTGCGCTTGTCGACCCAGACCCAGTTGGTGCCTTCCGTCAGGGTCTTCGGGGTGGGCGTGCTGTCCTTCAGGGTAAACGTAGCCGGGTTGACGTTCAGGTAGCGCTGCAGCCGGCCGGCCGTGTCCGCGAAGCAAAAGACATAGTGCCGGCCGGTACCGACGGGCGGCAGCCCCGTGACTTTTTCGTTGACGCGAAGCGTCTCGTTCCACTGGCACAGCTCAACATTGGTGACCGTGCCGCGCGCCACCGAGCGCGGCGTCCCCTTGAGGCCATAGGCGAGGTTGATCACGTCGGACAGGTTTTCCAGCGTAATGGCGATTTCGCCCTGGCGGTTGCGGACGTTGCGGTAGTCGGCTTGCCGCCCGCCGCTGAAGGATTCGCGGTGGGTGAACACGTCGCGGTTCAGCGAGAAGGAGAATTTGGGGACGTTCCCCATCCAGTGCATGCCCTGGTTGACCGTGATAAAGCCGTCCCGGTCCACGTCCTTGGCGAACGAGCGCGGGCCGATATAAACCTTTCCTTGTCCCGAGAAGTAATTCGAAGTGGGCATGACAGCCTCGCGTTAGCTGGGGGTTTTGAGAGTTTTCGGTTCGGTTTCCGCCGGGCGCTGCGCGACGCCGTGCTGCAGGAGCCACTGCGCCGTCTGCGGGTCGGTGGTGATGGTCTCGCCGGCCAGGTAGCGCCGGTCGCCATCGGTATGGGGTTTCAACAGGGTCAGGGTTTCCATGGAATCCTCATGCGTTGAGGCTGATGCCTTCGGTACGGTAAGCAATGTCATAGGTCAGGCTGGCGATCGCCGGCTCGGCCGGATCCACGGGGCTGATGCTCCATTCCGTGCCGATTTCTTTGGTGTTGATGGCGCTGCCGCCCTGTTGGCGATCCGCAAAGACCGCGGCGTGGACCTGCGCCAGGCAGGTGTCCATGGCGGTGTCCGGATGGTCGGCCCAGGTCACGACATCAATGGTGATCCGCAGGGTCCGGTGGGCTTTCGCATTGCTGGCGTCCACGTCTTCGCGGACCGGGCGCAGGATGATGGCTAAGTCGCTGCGGCGGTCCTCGGCCGGGAGCCGGGTGCGGAAAAAGCGGCCGGCGGTCACCGCCCCGAGGGCGGTCGCGAGGTGGGCCAGGATGGATTCGCGGGGCGTCACGGGATCACCTGGATGAGAGGCAGCGTGACACCTTCGCCGTCGTCCTCGATCAGTTCGGCGATGCGGTAGACGGTGCCGCGCACGCGGATGGTGTCATCCCTGGCGATGGCATGGGCCGCGACGGTGGTCCGGGTCACGAACAGCTGCGGCTCGTAACGGGCCACGGCATCGAGCGCGCGCGGGCGGCTGAAGACCGCCTGCAGGGGGATATCCCCGCCGGGGCGCACCAGCTGCACCGCTTCGCCAAAGGCCTCAATGGCGGCGTCGGCGGTGGGGTCGATCATGGTTTGTCCTCCTCGAGGCCGAGGCGGCGGAGGACGGCCCGTTCGATCAGGGCCAGGCCGCGGCCACCGAGGTGGCCCATGGCGCCACAGAAAAACAGCAGGGCCTCGCCGCTCAATCCCCTGGAGGCGGAGAATAGCCCCACCATCAGGCCGACGAACCCGGAAATGACGGACTCGCCGACGCATTCCGCCACCGAAAAGTAACGCAGCCCCCCCGAGCGCACATTCTGCAGGTAGGACACAACGCCGCCGAACGCCGCAAGCAGCGGGCCCGCGATGTAGAAGTCGAAATCGCTGCCGATGGGGGCATGCATCACACGTCGCTCCGGAACGCGCCGAGCAAGCCGACCACGCCCTCGCCGACCGCCAGGACGGCGGCCGCGACGTCAGGGCCATAACGCAGGCCCACCAGCGCCGCGATACCGGCCAGGAGCCGGGTCACGCCGCGCTTGGTGGATTCCTGGGTCCAGTCGAAACGCCAGCGGGATTTCTTGGGCATGGATTACTCCGGTACGGCGTCGGGATCTCCCGGCGCTGGCTCAGCGGCGGGTTTTTCCGGCAAAGAAATACTGCCGAAGCTGAGCAGTTGGCGCGCCCCGTCTTCTGGAAGCTCGATGGTTTCGCCGGGCTTGTAGAGCTTGCCGTCGTGACAAACCGGGCTGACCACGATAAAGAGACCGAGACCGGGCGCCTGAACGGCACCCGAAGCTTTGCTTTGTGCCATATCAGTTCACCGCCGCAAGGAACTGGAACCCAAACTCCGGCGCTGAAACGACTTCCTTTACAGATTCGCCGGCGCGGACGTAGGTGCCGCCCCATAAACCAATGTTGCGGTCCGGCTCGGTGGTTCCGGCAATGCGGTCGCCGAATTGGGCGGTATACCCCCAGGTATTGCCACCGTCAGGCCCGCCCAGCGAAGACAAATAGATGCCGCAACAGATTTTTCCCCAGACACGCGCCTGCACCGGGGTTTGACCCTTGGCGGCGCTGTTGTACCAGTTGCCTCCAACGATGATGCGATCGACTTCGAGTAGATCGGCCACCGCTTGCAGGCTTACAACGCCGGCTGCCGTTAATGCCGATCCTGTGCCGGCCTGACCGAGAACGGCGGCGACGATCTTGGGATGAGCGCGAAGCTTGATCCAGACATCACGCCCCATAACCAGGACGTTGGGGCGCATGAACGGTTTTTCCAACTCCGTCAGCAGGACCGACAGCGGGTCGGAATTGCTGTAGTCGGACCACTGGGAGGTGCCGGATAAGGTGGTAGACGTATTGAAGTTGGCGGCCGTCGCGAAAATGGATGCCACGCGGATTTCGCGCCGCAGCTCGAGCAGCGACATGACCCGCATGGTGCCGCGCGCCAAGGCGGACTCACTCGGACCGTTGCTGGAATCCTGGTTAGGAACCGGCTCATCAAGGCCATAGTTCGCGGTCGCGAGCGAGGTTGGATCTTGGGCCGACGAAGCCAGCTCATTGACTTTGGAAGTACGACCGACCAGCGTTTCAGGCGGGGTGATCCAATCGGCCAAACGGTCCTTCAGGTGGACAAACTCTTGCCGGTCTACCGATACGCGCGGCATCACATCGTCGGCGACAAAGCCGGCTTGGCGATACTTGATCGCAATAGCCGAAAGGGCTGGTGAAATATAAAGAGGGCTGTTTGCGGTTGCCATTGAGAGTTACCCCTTAACCTTGGATGCGGGATTGCGAGAGCGCTACCGGGATGATGTCGCCGGAGACTCCAGACTTCAGCGCCATGCCAATCACCGAGGCATTCACGCCGGCGGCCGGCGCAGCCGCCACGCCCTGGCCTGAGGCGTCGGACGTGATGTAGTTGCCTCGAGTCACCGTGCCTCCCAGCTTCACTTCGGCGATTCCTCCCAGCACGACATCTACTGTTGCGCCGGCAGTTTGATCGGCAGCGGATAGCCCCAGAGAGTTGGCAACGCCAATCAACAAATCCGTGGAAGCAGCGGCCGGCGAAACCACGTCATCCGCCGCCCCGAACTTCACGATGACATTGGCAGCGATGGCCCCCGAGCCTTTAAACGCCTTGATGAGGGTGTGATTGTTGTACATCTGCGATACCTCAAACCTTGCCGTTGGTAATGTGCAGGACGGCATCAGCCAGAGAGACTTCCACCCCCAGCTTGCTCTGTTCCGCCTGATAGGCCGCCGCCTCGTTGGCAATCTGTGCGGCTGATTTTGGTTTTTCATCCGCCGGCTTTGGATCTTGCGGCGCCTCCGCATGAGGCACAGGACTCGGCGCATCTGCGGCGATCTTGTCGCGGTGCGTGGTGCGGGCTTTCTCTTCAGCCGCCAGCACTGCAAGCGCGGCCTCAGGGCCGGTCGTCTTGCCGTCAAACATCAAGCTGGCAATCAAATCTTTGTGCGCATGCCCCAGTGGCGTGGAATGAACCGCTTGGATGCGTTCGCGCTCGGTTTTCGCGCCGACCGCCAGACCTTCGGCGTGCCCTTCGGCACGGAATGCCGCCGCGATGTCGGGATGTTCCGCAGCAATCAGCTCGCGGGTGATGGGTTTCTCGGCCGTAGCCATAGCAGTACCTCGGGTTTGAGTTGTGCCGGATGCGCCGGCGATTACGAATTCGAGCGAGCCCAGCCGGTCAGCCATGCCCGCGTTGACGGCGGTTTCGCCCACCAGGACGCCACCCTGACCAAAATCGGAAAGAACTTTTTCGCGGGGAACATTGCGATATTTCGCAACAGCGCCAATAAAGACCTCGGCCAGCGCGTCAGCTTCGGCCTGCATCAAGGCGCGGCCGGCATCCGTGGATGGGTCGGCTTGCTTGAGCGGGGATTGGGTCGAGACGATCTTGATTTCGCCTTTCGTAGCGCCTTGGACGGCCTTCGATACGACACCAATAGAGCCAATGCGGGCCGTATCGCGGATGACGATTTCCTTCGCTGCCGCAGCAATCCAATAGGCTGCAGAGGCGCCCACATCGGATACGTAGGCCGTCACCGGCTTGGTCGACTCGTGAACCATTTCTGCAAACTCGGATATACCGGCTACTTGACCGCCGGGCGAGTCGATTTCAAGAACGATCCGATCAACGGATTGATCAGCCAGCGCGGCATTAAAGTCAGTGGCCAGCGTCTGGACGCTGGTGGCGCCACTGATTTCAGTGAACAGGTTCGCGTAGCGGAAAATCGGTCCAGTGACCGGAATCACCGCAACACTGTCGCGCCGGGTGGTCTTGCGGGTGTTTTCGAGGGGGCGGCCAAGCTTGGCGGCTACCGCTTCAGGCTCGCCATAACCCTGCGCAATGGAGACGATGGTTTCCAGCCATTCAGGACGAATGGCCCAAAGGTCAGCTTGGATGGCTTGAACGATGCGGGGATAGTCGGACATTGCACCCTACCAATTGGTAAGGTGCATCATCCACTAGATGTTGTGCCAATATAAGGCAGGTTTGGCACAGATTGGGGTTATCCAGGCTATTGCGCAACAATGGCCGGCGTATCCATCTCCAGTCCGTCATTTTTTCGGGCGCGCACTTCCCGAACCCGTTGGTTGTGCTTGGTGCGCCAATCCACGCCGTCATACAGGATCGACTCATCGGCCAGGGTAGAGATACCCATCTCGACGCGGGCGCGGGCGGCCTCGACGTCTTTGGTCGGATCGATGCTGCCGGGTCCATCCCCAACCCAGGTGGCGCCGCAGTAGCTATTCAGGATCATCTCATCGGCAAAAAATCCGGGGGCGCTGATGCGGCCATTGGAGATTTCCCACGCCAGCCATTCCTCGTAAATCGGCTGACAAAAATAGGTTGCGAGGAATTCGCGGCGACAGCGAAAAACGCGCCAGGCATCCAATAACGCAGCGCGGGCGGCGCTATAGCTGCTCGTGAAGTGTTTCAATAGCACCTCCAAGGGAATTTCAAGGCGCAACCCAATTTGGCGCGCCAGTGCCATGAAAAACGGATCGAATTTTTCATTCGGGCGCCCCGGCGATTGCATGACCGGCTCTTCCCCTGGGAGCAGATTTACTGCCTTTCCTGGCCCATTTAATCCTGTGTCTGGATAGCTGCCGTCCCAGCTGGTGGCCGCGCTGAGGTAGCTGGCCTGCCCGTTATCGTCGAACAACTCCTGAAACGCCTGCGGGTCCATTTTTATGAACAACGCAAACGCGGCCGAAATCACCGCGGCTTGAAGCTCCGCTTCGGTGTAGCGAGCCAGCTGTTTCAGGGGTTCGATCACCGGGGCGAGATAAGGCACGCCGCGGGTTTGACCAGGGCGGAGGCGTTCAAACAGGTGCAGCACGTTGCGCCGATTGCTGGATGGGCCGAACGCCTCAACGCGTTGCCATGGACCGGCGGACGCCCCTACAAGCCGGCCAGGATGCTTTTTGGCGATGTGGTAGGCCACTGGGGCGCCGGCATCATCAAGTTCGACTCCAGCCACGCGCTTGGAGGTATCCGGGCCAAGATCGGGATTGCTGATGCGGTCGGCCTCGACCAGCTGCAAGGCCAACCGGCCGGAGGTCATTGGCATCAGGATGAATACATCCCCGGATTCCAGCATGGATCGGAAGGCCAGCGACTGCAGTCCATAAAAGTTTTGATGGCGGGTCACGTCACATTGCGGAACCTCGGCCCAGGCACGCCAGCGCCGGAGGACATTATCCTGCCAGGCCTGCGCCGCTTCTTCGGTAATGCCGAGATATTCGTAATCAATGGCAGGTTGCAGGCTGAGGCCGGTGCCGACGACGTGGGTGACGTTCGTGTTGATGGCGCCCCCAGCGAGTGGGGCATTGCGGGCCAGATCGCGCGAACGGGCGCGCAGGATCCGGAGGTCGCCGATGTCGTCATCTGCGTCTTGGACGGCAGGCCGGAAGCCGGCCAATGCAGGGCGACTGATCGAAGCGCCGTGATAGCCAGAGATCGCCAGGATCGCGCGGGATTTAGCGCGCTCTGCGGCCCATCCTGGCGCGACTTCAGCGATGGCTGAGTCTAAAAGTTTTGCGATTTTCCCCATGATTACCACCCAGGTGCGACAGTGACGGAGCGGCGGCTACCGCTTGCCGAGTTGGTCAGCTCTTTGACTTTTGCATCCCAGTAGTCGATTTCCCTCAGGATTTCGGCGCGGGAATGATATTCAATGGTGCGGTCACCGATCGTGACCCGCCGTTGGGTCGGGCTGAGCGCCAGCAGGGCATTCAGCGTGGTTTTCGCTTGCTCTAGAGTAATTCCGGCCATGTTTATGTACCTCGTTTTTCAGATAGGAGCCGGTATAAGGTCCGGCGGGATAAGCCGTGACGATGTTCGACTTCGTCAATCGACGCGCCGGCAGTGATGTCCGCCAGTGCGGCGGCGCGTTGGTTGTCGGTGTGGCGAGCGATGTAAAGGCGTGCTCCACCCCATTCCTTGCGGACTTCGGTTTCAATGCGGGCAATAACCTCCGCGGGTATACCGGGATTCAGTTTGCTGACCCGTGCCAGGATGACGGTCACAATGTCGGCGTCAGCGGCCACGCGCCCACCCAGACAGGTTGATACCTCCCCCGTATGTAATGGGTAATTTTTTAGGGGGCGGAGGTATTGGATCTGTTTTTATTTCACTGGTGCTTTCTCCGGTGGGGATCTCATTGAGTTCGGTTAAATATTCTCCAGCTGTTTCACTTTCAAATTCGAACGCTAGCAAATCTGGCTGCGCGATCCGCCGCTCCAGCTCATCCCATAACCGGTTGATGTCCCGGTAGCGCTCAGCCAGCATTTCCAGGCCCCAGAGACAACCGACCGTGCAGTCCAGCACCTCGTTGCGGGTGGTCGGATTGGGTTTCTCCCATTTATAGGTGGTGTCGCCGCCGGATTTCTTCAGCACGCGCTGTTCACTGACCAGCTGCTCGAAGAACTGGGGTTGCAGATGCGTGGAGAAATGCATGTAGCCGGGGCCGGGCGTGTCGATCTGGAGCCGTCCCCAAATCGTGTCCTTGGCCGCGTCGGTGCCGATGAAGAAGAGCTTGCAGCCGTTGCGAATCTTGGCGCCGGTGCGGGCCTTGACGTCCACTTTGGAGACGCGGCTTTTGATGGGCTGGCCTTCCCTGGTCTCGCCCTTGGTCGCGTGGATCCGCTGGCGTTCGCGGGTACGGCAGAAACGGTACGCCTGGTGGGTGGCGTAGCCGGTGTCGATGCCGGCGATCTCGATGCCCATCGTGCCGCCGCGGGCGTGGCGGTACCGGCGCTGCAGGTGTTCGTCGAGGATGTCCCAGTCGCCATCCACGAACGGGTTGAGGTTGTCGAACACGCGGTAGTCGATCACCCACATTTCCTCCCCGCGCCCAAATCCCCAGACGACCAGCTCAAAGCGATCGCCCTGCACGTCGATGAAGGCCGTCAGGGCCAGTACGCCGCTCGGGATGACGCGGAGCGGGTAAGGCTCGGCGCGGCGGATCAGGGCTTGGGCATCGCCCTTTTCGACTTCTTCCTCCCAGCATTCGCCGACGGTGATGTTGTAGAAGGTCTTAAGGAGGCTGGTGTCGCCGGTGGCGGCTTTGGCGCAGGCGGCAACAAACTCCTGAACGATCTTCACCCAGGTGATTTGCGGGCTGTAGGCCGACCAACCCCGGAAGGCGACATGGGCGGGCTTGGGGACAATGGCGCCCTCCGCATCGCGGAACCGGAGCGGGCCGCCGGGTGTGGTGTCGATCCAGATGCCGGTGTCGGGATTGATCCAGCGACCCCGGTCGGCCACGCCTAGGTATTCGGCCTGGGTGTAGATGACCCCGCAGCCGGGGCAGAGATGGCCCACGGTTTCGGGATCGTGGTCACGCCAGGTGAGACCGCGTGGTTCTTTCTTGTCGGCCTTGCCGTGCCATTCCAGGCTGTGTTCGTGGCCGCAGTGCGGACAGGGGATGTGATACGAGAACAGCTCCTGGGCGGCTTTGACGCGCTCGTCGATCTGGCAGCTCCCCACGGTTTTGGGGGTGCTGCCGGTGACCATCTTGCCGAAGACGGCGCCCTCGACGCGCTTTTCGGCCAGGTTGAAGGGGCGCCCTTCGCCCTCCACGTCGGCGGGGAATTTGGAAATTTCGTCGATCCAGCCGGTGGCGATGGTGATGCGGCGGTATTCGCCGGAGGAGGTGCCGGATTTGATGTGCAGGGCGCCGGTGGTGAATTTCTTGAGCTGGAGCGTGTTGGTTTTGGACTTCCGCAGGGCGTTGGGGAAGATCGACTTGAGACAGGGCACATCGCGGATGGCCGGGTCCAGTTCGACTTTCACGAACTCCTCAGCGTCGGCGCCGGTCGGCTGCCAGACGGCTTGGTTGCGCTTCTTGTGCTCGGCCATGTAGAGCAGCCCGCACACGAGGATCTTGGTGTAGCCGTAGCGGGCGGACTTTTTGACGTCGACCTCGCGGATGTCGTCGTCGCTGATGGTGTCCATGATCCCGACCTGGTAGGCCCACGGGTTCCATCCACCTTCGGTCTGGGAGGATTCCCGCGAAAGGTAGAAGTGCCGGCGGCTCCATTCGGACATCCGCATGGGCGGTTCGACCCGCAACGGCTCGAGGCCGGCGCCGACCGCGGCCGCGATTCGGGCGACGGCGGTGACGCGGGGGTTATTCGTAGGCCGTGCTGCCATCGTCGAATTCATCGATGTAGTCCACCAGGCGGGCGGCGGCGTCGCGTACGGTGTCCGTGCCGACGCTGACCAACAGGTTGCGGGCGGCGTCCAGCTCGGTCCGGATAATGTTCAGCTGCTCGGCGGTCAGGTCCGGATAGGCGCGCTTGAGCTTGACCGGGATTTGATCGAACAGGCTGGCCATCTGCGAGGTTACGCGGGACAAGACCAACGTCAGGTTTTCAATCGGCGCCCACTCCCCCAAATCCTGGAGCTTCTTGAGACGGGCGCGCAGTTTTTGCTCCTTGGCGAGGCCCGCGCGTTCCTGCTGCAGCTCGAGGGATCGGCCGGCGGCCTGCTCGCGCAGGTTTTGGCAGTAGGCCAGCAACCAGGCGCCAGCGGTCTGCTCGGGCAGCAGCAGCCCCTTTTTGACCATCGCCGATACGGCGGGCTCGGAGACGCCAATCAGGGCCGCAAAATCCCGCTGCGTGATGCTCGTTTCCATGCTAATCAAGAACTTAACCCCACAGCAAAGTTTTCAAAAGTAGACAAAAAACGGGGCCCGCATTACTCGCACCTCAAGCCCTGCCGGAAGGACCCATGGCGCCGGCCAGGGCTTCGCGCAGGTGCCGCTCGAACCGCTGGCCGATGACGCGGGCGCCGATCCGCCGCAGATCGATCCGGGGCTGATAAACCGGCCGCCGCACGAACAGGATCACCGGCTTGAGATCGGCGCCATGGGTGCCGGTCTTGGCCCAAATCCCCGGCGGCAGATGCTGTTCCCGGCCATTCACCCAGCCCCGGCGGGCGCCCAGCTGCCAGCCTTTGCCGCGCGAGATGAAGTACACCACCCCATTGATCCGTTTGAAGCCCTGCGCCGAGAGGCCTTGGTTCGCCAGCTTGGCGCGGCGCCGGTCCGTCATATTGGCGCGGTAGCCCTGTTCGCCGAAGGCGCTGAAGTAGGCCAGCAGCTGCGTGATCAGGCCGCGCTGCAGGTTGCCGTAGGCGTCTAGGGGTGCGCCGCCGCCCGGCACGGCAGCCATGCCCTTCGGCAGCACGCCGGCGCGGAACAGGGCCTGCTCGAACCGCTTCCAGGCCCGCCCGCCGCCGGTGAACTGATGGGCCAGCGCCTTGTTCCAGGGGGTGCCCTTGCCTGGGGTGTCGATCCGCAGGCCCACGGTTGCCACGGGGTAGCCCTTGGTGGCGATCTCGACCTGCATGGACCGCAGGGTGTAAGGGGTGGGCCGGTCGAACTTGGCGCCCATCTCCCGCAAAGTTTCCGCCCGGATGTCGTAGGCCGTGCGGGTCAAGGCTTTCGCCGTGGCGAACGGGAGCTGGCGGCGGGCCTTGTCATCCAGCTGCCGGGCCAGTGCATCCAGATTGTGTTGAACGGAAAAGATCGTCATGGCCGTCTGGCCTCACCCTGCCCTTCAATCTGTTGCTTGCTCATCACCTACCTCTTTTTTCTTTAAGTCCTATTACGTCCTAACGAACGTCCTATTCAAATGCCCGGAAACCCGCATACGTCCTAACGTCCTATGCGTCCTGACAGGTTTTCCGCACGTGTGAGGAACACATATCGATGGGTGACCCATTGATGTCTTTCCCGCGTATGCGCGCGAGGCGACCGGACGCACCGGACGTTAGGACGTACGCGGCCTGCAGCGGTTTTTGTTGGGACGTTCGTTAGGACGCGAGCGGACGTATTCATGGGTCGTCGTTCGTCCAATAGTCGGCAGGCATGGTGATCGCGTCGGCAAACAGCGCCCGCGCCAGTTCCAGCTTCGGGATGGCGTAAACCCATGGCCGATCGCTGCCGGAACCCGGCCGGATGCGCCGCACACCCCACTTGGCAAGCCGGGTGCCGAGGTCGCGGATGTTCTCCACGTGCCCTTTCCGTCGTCGCATACACCACGCGCTGTAAGCCTCCTGGACTTCCTTGGTCGGAATCTGGGTGCGCCACCGATCCTCGCCGTAATCGGACGCCGAGGCCGCCACCGCGCCCGATTCCAGGCACTCGTACCACCACTCGATGACGCTGCCGCCGGAACGAATCTTCATATCCCAGCCCCGCTCCCGAAGCTGGCGTGGGATTTGGCGTGGGTGCCAATCGGAGATGTCGGCGCGGCGAAGATGCCAATGCAGAGTTTCGTAGCCGCCGGCGGCAAGTTCCGCCTTGATCGCCGCAAAATAGGGCGCGTCCTCCTTGCGGGCGTCGGAGACCTCCAACACGACGAACCGGCGGTCATCCTCATCGCGCGGCACTGGCCATTCGCGATTCGTGGCGACAATGAGGCGGGCGTAATTCTTCACCTTCACCGCGTCGCGGTGCTTGGCCTCCATCATGGCGTCCTGCTCGGTAATGAGCGCCTTCAACGCGCCTTCCGAATGCCGGTCACCGCCCCAGCTCGCCTCGTTTGCCAGGATCAACAGCGCCCCGGCCCGATGCGCCGAGAACTTGCCGGTCAAATGCTCCATGTTCGACAGCTGGACAAAATGAGCAGCGTTGACGATATGGCCAAGGGTCTCCGCGAACGTGTTCTTCCCGGTGCCCTGGAGACCTTTCAACACCAGCGATGTGCCCGGCAGTTCGGCGGGCTGCTGAATCATGTGGGCCATCCATCCCCACACGTAGTGATAGGCGGTCTCATCGGCCCCGCAGATCACATTGCGGACGAACTCCAAGAACAGCCGGCACGATCCTTTATGCTCAGCAGCGCACCCCCAACCTTGCCAGAGGTTGAAATACTCGTCCCCCAAATCCTGGTCGGGCGCGAAGGCAATGCCGCGATACTCGCGCCGGCCCGGATCGCGCAGCCATGCGGTGCCGATGTCCACCGACTCACCATTGCGGAAAGTGGTGCGGTTTTCGTAGCGGAGAATTAAGTCGGCGCGCGGCGAGAACGTCACCAACTGCCGGGAAAAAACCGGATCAACCTCGATGTTCATGATCTTCACGGCGCCGTTCAGCGAGACAATCGCGTGCCGCGCATTCAGCTCAGCCAGCCAATCCGGGCCGTCATTGTCGGGTGGCTTGTTCGGTGGCGGGGTCGACGTTATGCCGGCGCGCAGCGCGCCCACCGACACCCCTGATTTTTTGGAGATGGCTTTTTCGAGCCGCTGCAGCGTGGGCGAGCGCAAACCGGCGGCGGTCACCTCCGGGTAAATCACGTAGACCAGTTGGTCGAAATCGTCGGTTGCCTGAATGCGCCGCTCGAATTCGAGCCGCCGGGTGTTTTCATCCTGAATGTCCACAACATCCGCCGGCGGCGTGGGTGGGGCCTGCCGTTTGGCGGGATTGACCCAGCCCGCCGCCTGCGCCGCCTCAAACACGGCCCGATAGCCAATCTCGGAGGAGCGGAACGTATCCCACTTTGCGGCAGCGCCGGCGGCGTCGAACTTCGCGGAGGTCGCCGACCAATCCAGCCACAAGCCCCGCCCCACGTCGCCCAGCTCACTCAGGGCCAGCCCCATGCGCACCCAGTCGGCATACTCATCGGCCCGCAAGTGCAGGAGCGCGGAACGGAGGTCCGCGACGGTGCGCCCGTCAACAGTCTGCGCGCTGCTGGTGGCGGGCGCGGTCTGCGGCGCCTTGGGTACGGCGATCACGGGAGGGAAGGCCCGCATGATGCCTTCGCGGGAATACGGCAACCCGCCCTCCTCCGCGACGATCCGGACCTGATGTGGGTGGGTGGGATCCTTCAGGTGATAGAAGCCGGCCAGGCGTAGGACGCGCGCCGGGTCTTTAGCATTCGGATCGCTGCCGAAATTCGCCACCATGGATTCCTGCGCGATTCGGAAATCCGCCGCGCCCAGTCCCTCAACCAGCAGATACCGGTGGCGCTTGCCGGGCGATGACTCAATCTCGAAATGCGGGGCCAGCGGCAAGGGTTTGCCTTCGCCGTCATCCTCCTGCCAGAGCGCGCGGATCCGGAGGATGTTTTCCAGCCGCCGGCCCTTGCCGTCCGTCTCGTTGACCGTGACAAACACGCCCGCGCCGGCGACATTCAGCTTTACCAGCGCCGGGCCGCATTCTTCGAGAGTGCCGGTCAGAACGCGGGCCAGCGGATCGCGGTATTTCTCCCCGCGCGCCGCCGCGGCTTCCATCCCGGCTTTTTTCCGGGCCTTGTCGTCGTCAAAAGTTTGGAAAGTGAAGCTGTCGGCTTCTTCATCCAGAAGCGCCAGGTGGCGCGCCGCGGCTTCCAGATCCGGCGTAAAGTGGGCAAGCGCCGGCATCATCGCTGGTCCCCAGCCTTCAGCGCCGGCAGGGCCACATATCCCAGCCGCGCCACGCAATCCATGGCAATAGCCGGCAGGAGGGCATACGGCACACATTCGCGCAGGAACTTGACCACGCTTTCCTTACTGCTCGGATCAACCATCTTGGCGGCGTTGCGCTGGATCGTCTGATACAACACCCACTGTTCCGGATCGACCACTTCCGCGGCGGCGACCACGCCGTTTTCCAAGGTCAGCAGCAGCCGGGTGTTGAGCGGCAAGGCGCCAGGCGCAATAGCAGAGGATTCCTTGGCTATTGCTGGGCCATGGCCCGCTGAAGGCAGGCTGACCGCCGACTCGCGACGATAACGCCATTCCCGGTGGCGACCAGAGCCCGGCCGGTACCGGCGCCACTCCGGGAAATGCAGGTGAATCAACCGGCCCAAGCGGATAGCCGCCGCGCGGGTGCGGGATTCGGGTTGATGCGGATACAGCGCGCTGACCAATTCGGTCATTGAGGCCGTCGCGCGTGTCGCTAGGAAGTCCCGAAGAAAAACCAAGTCCGGATCACCAGCAACGTGCGGCGACGGCCGCATCAGCGCGGTCTCCATCCGGTTGAAGGCATCGATGTAGGCTTCCTTCCACTTGGCGGCCTCTTTGCCGGTGAAACCCATCGCCAGGAACGTGAAGCCGTCGCGGGTGATGTCGTAGGCGGGTTCCTTCCGCGCGCCGCCGTTGGGCATCGGGATGTGGTGCGATGTAAGCGCAAAATTGCGCTCACGAAAAACCTGAGAGCATTCCAGCGATTCAATGCACCGCAGAACGTCGCGGTGACGCTTGCCGAACTTCTCAGCGACGATCAGTGATGTGGTCTTCGGGATGCCGTTGGACAGGGTGACGAGATCAACGGACGGATTTTGGGTAGGGATATTCATGGACTGGCTCCAACAAGAAAGTCTGGAACCGTCGCGTTCGCTGTCAAACGAAGGGCGACGGGATGTGATGGGTTGACAGACCGGCTTGTTGGCACCGGCACACCCGAAGGTGTCCCACCACACCCCGTCATTGAACTCTGGGCGGATTTCAGGCGTAAAAAACGCCCGATACGCGGAATTAGGGGCTGTGCGCCAACAAGTTCCAGGCTGTCAAACCCGGCCCCCGATGCGTCGGAGGAGCGGGAGTCAGCATAGGCCGGCGCAGAGCGGGCGTCAATATTGGGAATCATCGCTGCCCCCCAGCCCGTTCCTGATATCGGTGCCACGCCCATCCGCGGTGATAGCCCATGGCGCGGCCAATGGTTTCGTAATCCTGCAGGGACTTCGCCTTCTGCATCGCCTTATTGCGCCAGCGCAGCAGCTCGGCGCGCATTTCTGGCGTCAGCTCGACCAGGTTCCCCCGCGCCACCTGCGGCAGCGCCAGCTCAGCCTGGTCAGGGGCCGCCGGCTGCTCGGCTGGCGGGCGCCGCATGACGCGACCGCAGCCGGGGCACACCTCCGCCCGCGCCGGCACCAGCGCCCGGCAAACGTAACACGCCTTTCCCTCAACCTTCGCCGGGCGTTTCGCGCCCGACAGGCTCCATTCCACCGGGTCCATGGGTGTGCCGTGCCGTAGTGAGTTGCCGGCATGGTCGAGCAGGATTGCCCGTTCCTTGCCGGGATAGGCGCGGAGCGCCCGCCCCATCTGTTGCATCGCCAGCGCATAGGAAGCGGTCGGCCGCAGCAGGATCGCGGCGGTCACGGTCGGAATATCGGTGCCTTCGCTGATCACATTGCAGGAAGCCAGCACATGCAGAGCCCCTGCGCCCAGGTCGCGGATCATCTGTGCCCGCTCCCGATCCGGCGTGGCGCCGGTCAGGACGGCCGCCTGGAACCCTGCCCTGCGGAAGTCTTCGGCGACGTGTTCGGAATGTTCCACCGTGACGGTAAAGGCAATCGCCGGGGCGCCGCCGCACAATCGCCGGTAGTGCTCCACGGCATCGCCGGTCAGGGCGGCGTGATCCATCTTGGCGGCCAGCTCGCCGCGGTTGTAGTCGCCGCCGCTCTTTTTCACGCCGGACAAGTCAACCATCCGGTCCGGGGCGTAAACCACTGGCCGCGCAAGCCGGCCGCGCTCCACTAGGTCGGCCACCGATGGCCCCACGACGATGGCGTCAAAATAGCCGCCCTCGGCTTGCCCCAGCCCACGCCCGTCCAGTCGGCACGGTGTTGCCGAAACTCCCAGCCGCAGCGCCTCCCGGTTGTGCTCCAAAACCGCGCCCCAACTGGTATCCGGGACCGCGTGGTGGGCTTCATCAATGATGACCAGATCGAAACGATAACGCCCCACCTGGTCCAACTTGACCCGCCGGGCCAAGGTCTGCGCCATGGCCACCTGCACCGGATGATTCAAAGGCGCTGCCGATGGGGCGATGATGCCGTGCGGGACATCCCAGCGATCCAGCGCTGCCGAAATCTGGCTGACCAGCTCCTTACGGTGGGCCAGCAGCAACACCCGTTTTCCGCGCTCGGCCGCGCGAGCCGTGAGATAGGTAAAGCACACCGTTTTCCCGCCGCCGGTCGGCAATACCAGCAACGGCGCCTTCGCGCCCCGCGCAAACGCCGCGCGCAGATCGCGGACCGCGGCCTCCTGGTAGTCGAACAGCGTGATCATTACAGCCGCACCGGCATCAACACGGCCCGCAGCGCCGCATCGTTGGGGTCCGTCATCAGCGAGGAATTCAGTTCCTGGGTGAACCGCCAGAGGATCGTCGGCCCCTGGAACTCGCCGAGGGCCGCCAGGACGTAGTTGGCATTGAATCCGACCTGAAACTCTTCGCCGTCCAGGGTGCAATCCAGCGTTTCGCGTGATTCCTCGCCGGCCTTGTCCTGCGCCGCGAGGGTCATTTCGCCGTCCGCGACCGCGATGCTGATCGTGGGAAACTCCGAGTTGGCCAGCATCGCCACGCGATCGACGACCGCCAGCAGATCTGCGCGTTGGATCGTCACGGCGCGGGGCGGCGCCTTGGGGATCACACGCTGGTAATCCGGGAAGCGCCCGTCGACCAGCTTGGTCGCAAATTCCACCGGCCCGATCTGCGCATACAGCGCGTTTGGGCTCAGCCGCAGGGCGACCTCGCCTTGGTAATCCTTCAGCAGCTTGCCCAGCTCGACGATGGCCAGGCGCGGCACGATGCCCAACCAGGTCGCCGCGCAATCGGGCGCCGTGGCTTCGTAGAGCGCCAGCCGGTGACCGTCCGAAGCCACCACGCGCAGCACATCTTTTTCCAGCGCGATCTGTGCGCCATTGAGGTAGAACCGCACGTCCTTGAGGGCGACCGCGTGCAGCGTGCGCGCCAAGGCCTCGCGGAGCGTCTTGGCCGCGACGGTCGCGGCCAGGGTGCCGGGCGCGACGGAAAATTCGGGGAAGTTCTCAGCCGGCAGAGTGTTGAGCTTGAAGTGCGAGCGGCCAGCTTTGAGTTCGGCGCGTTCGCCGTCGACGGAAAAAGTAAGGATCGCCTTCTCCGGCAGCTTGGCGACCAGGTCAGCGAGCTTTCTGGCTTCGACGGTGATCCGGCCGCGCCGCGCGACATCGACCGGCGCCGTGCTTTGGAGTTGGATTTCCATGTCGGTGCCGGTGGCAGTCAGGTCATCGGCTGACAGATCGAGCAGCACATGCCCCAGGATCGGCAGGGTGCCGCCTTTGGCGACGGCGCTGGCCCGGCGCAGCGCCGGCAGCAGGGTCTCGCGTGTGGCGGAGAATTTCATGGCTCAGCCTCGATTAGTACGGACTGGCCTCGCAGCAAGACGATGCGGGCACATTTCGCCTCGATCTCCTGGATGTTGATGCTCTTGCTGACGGTAATAACCAGCTCATCACCGTGCTCACAGATGTCCGGATCGCAAATCTCGGTCGTTTGAAACTGCACAAACACCGGCGTGTGATCCGCAAGCCCCGCCGTCAGGGCGCGCAATTCCCCGAGCGTCATGCCGCCACCCGCTGCAGGAACCAGCCGTAGACGAAGCGCTCATCCTTCTGCCGCAGCCGAACCAGATCGAGATAGAAGGCCCCCTGCAGCGCATTGAGTGCGGCCACCAGCACCCGGTCGCCATCCTCCCGGCGGCGCTGCCGGTAGGCGAACAAGGCGCGCAGCGTGGCGGGGCCGATGTCGCCGTCAACCTGCAGGTCCGCCCACAGCGCCCCCTGCTGATTGAAGGCATTGAGTGCCGTCTGCAGGTGCTGCCCGGCCCGGCGCGGCCCCAGGTTCACCGCCTGTTCGAACAGCTCGATGGCCACCGGCGCCGAGGTTTCGGCGACGTCGGACAGGCGCAGCGGCCCCCAGAACTCGACCCGGTAGATTTCCCGCGCCTTGTCGAGCGGAAAGGCGGCCATGGGGCCTGCGTAGCCGTGACGGCGGGCCAGCACTTCGGTGATCCCGTAGCGGGTGGCGCCGCCACTGTCGGCGGGGTCGTTGCTGAACCCGCCCTCATGGCCGAGCACCTTGTTCAACGCCTGATCGAAAACTGTCATGGTTCGCTCCGGGTTATCCGCGCCAAATCCACCCGAACGCCCGCTTGATCAGCTTGGGCTTCCTGGAGGGTGGCGCTTTGGGTTGCGCGATGGGAAGAAAGGCCGGGCAACGATCCCCGATCACAGGGAATCCATGCCGGCCGATGTGGCAGCGGGTGCGCCCGAGCCGGGCGTGATGGCAGTCCACGCAGGAGGAGAAAGTCATGGCTACACCGCCGGCCAGACCAGGATGAACGCCAGGCCCAGCAGGAACACGCCGACGATGCCGGGGAAAACGATCAAATCATTCCAGCCCCACCGGGTGGCCTCCGCGCTCATGTAGAGCGCCGGCAGCGCCGCCAGGATCAGGAAATATGCCGCGCCGTTTTGCATGGCCACCTCAGAAATCTCCGGTTTTCAGTTCGGGGGCCGGCGGGAACAGCACCTGATCGGCCATGACCCCCAGGTCCACGCTGATCAGAAGCGCCAGAATCTCTTCCACTTCCCGTGGATTTTCAGTGCCTAATAATTCCAATTCCTCCCTGGAGAGCCTCACTTCGAATTCCTGCATTTAAAGGGCCTGCTATGGGCCGTCTTCCAGCGCTATGGTTTGTGCCAGGGACTGCAGCAACTGATAGCTCGGCAACTGCCGGCGGATCATGGCGCGCAGCAAGACATTCGGGGCGACGCCGGTTTTCTTCGCCATCGCCAGCACCAGGTTGGCGTCGTCGTCCTTCAAGCGGACGCGGAACGCGCGGTGATGCTTCTCGTATTCAGGGATCTTGGGTCTAGCCACAAACGCCTCCTTTGGCTGGTTCCATGGTTTGCATTACCGGGACCGCCGGCCTTGAAGGCCGAAGGTCTTTAAACGGGAGGAACCCCACGTGTTACAGTCGCCGGCGCTTATCACTGCAAGCTTCACAAGGGGGCTCCATGAATCATTACTTTCGGTACGTCACCGAGGTTGGGCCGTTCTTCATCGTTTCTCGCAATGAGCGTTGGCATGTCGTGTGGTGCGAGGAAGAGATCGGCGACTTCACCAGTCCGGAACTGGCCGCCAAGGAGGTCGCCGGTGGGCATACGTTGTGGCCCTTCTGGGGTAATCCGGGCCGGCTCGGGATTCCGGCGGAACTCGAACGCTGGGAACGCGTGATCCTGTCGTAAGCGTCGAGGTATTCCAGAATCGACTCCGCCAAATGCCGGGCTGAGTCGGTATCGACGGCGCACTGGACCCGCCGGCCTTCGGTGTCGGTAAAGCTCAAGGCCATCTGACCGGAGGCCGGCTGCACCGGCTGGGTGCTGCGCCATGCCAACAGGCCCAACGGAAGGACTTTGTGGGTGTTCATGCGGTCGCCTCTTGGGTTAGCGGCTCAGCGCGCTTGGCCGTGCCGCGCAGGTAGGTCCAGTGCTCGATCAGGTCGGGGCGCAGTTCCTCCACGGTGACCACGCCGCCGGATTCCCGCTCGATAGCCATGGCAAGGGATTCCGATGGCCGTTTTGCCCCATAAGCCACGAACTTGATGTGCTGCAACGTGCATC